>NZ_CP117435.1:1808571-2110000 GCF_030687495.1 Pseudomonas sp. FP453
CGCGTAATCCTTGACCAGCCCGGTACCCAACGGCACATCGAACACCCGTGACGCGTAAAGCTGGTGCCGATACACCGCGTACACTTCGCTGCCGCCGTGATCGGTGCCCTTGCGCGGGTCACTGCTGTCGGACAGGAACACATCCAGGTTGAGGAAATTACTGCCATACGTGTAGCCGCTGGCGTGGGTGAAGCTGTAGATCCGCTTGCTGAATTCGTCGGGGTTATTCGGATTGGTGAACTGTTGGCCGTAGCGGAATCCTACGCTGTTGTTCATCCATTCCACCGCGACAGCCTCCCCGCCGCCGAGGAGGGTGAGCAATACGGTTGCGCCGTGCAGTGCCTTTTTCATTGTTTTAATTCCTTTGGCGTTTGGCTCATGGCGACCTTGCAGGGGCCGCCGGGCGCAGTATCGACACAAGGATCGCGCACGCCAAAGAACAGAATCTCGCCTGGGCCGATGCCGAAACGGCAGCAGCCGGGCTGCCCTGAAAGTCAGGAAATACGCGGGGGCGCAGTCATTTCATCGCGTTCGCGCAAGGTAATTTCCTCGCCCAGCAGATGCGCCAACGCTTGCACCGCCACTGGCAAGTCGCGGTCTTTGCGCGCATACACGCCCAGGTCGCTGAAGATTCCACCCTGGTCACTCAAGGGGATATGCAGCAGTTCGCCGCGCGCCAGGTCGGCCTCGATGCCGATGCGGGTCTGGAAGGCAATGCCCAATTGCTGGCGTGCCAACTGCCGGGCCAACTCCATGGAGTTGCTGTGCAGCAGCGCCTTGTTTGGCGCTGCACGCTTGTGCAGCGGGGCGATCAGGTGATGCACCGACAGCTCGCTCTTGGCCTGGATCACCCCGTATTCGCAGCACTGCCCGTAGCTGACTTGGCTTTCACCCGCCAATGCGTGGGTCGGTGTCATCAGCGCGCCGAGGCGGAAATGGCCGACACACAGTTGGGTGATTTCGCCACTGCGGGGCAGGGCAAACGCCAGCCCCAAATCCGCCTGGCCATTGACCACCGCGCCGGGAATCGATTGCGAGCCTTGCACCGTGACGCCAATCGTCACCTTCGGATAGCGCTCGCGCATGCGCTTGAGGGCGGCGGGCAGCAGTTCAACGGCAGCGCCTTCCACCGTGGCGATTTCCACATGGCCGGTCTGCACGCCATGCAAGCCATCCAGTTCACCGCGCACCCGTTCCACATCCTGCAACAGCAGCGTGATGTGGCGCGTGAGGATTTCGCCAGCCGCCGTCACACGCAGGCCGCCTGGCAAACGCTCAAACAGCGTCGCGCCCATCTCATCTTCCAGCTTGAGGATCTGCCGGTTCACCGCCGACGACGCCACATTGAGGCGCCGTGCGGCTTCGCGGATCGAATGGCAGCGCCGCACCATGTCGAAGTAATAGATCGCGGGGGCGTGGATGCGCAGTTTGCGGTTGAGCATTTTTTTTCAGGTCCTTTTGCGCAGGTCTTCAGGCCGCGGGACAGGGCGGCTGAATGGATTTTTGTAACGAGGATTACAAGCTTGTTGTGGAATTGATTGTATACAATTCTATGGACATCCCGTGTTTCCTTTGCATACAGTGATTGCACAACAAAAACAGAGATCCCCTCACCATGACTATCCCGAAGGCGTCACCGCAGCGGCCCGAAGATGAAAATCTGGGCGTCGCCGCCAACATGGCTTACGGCCTGCAGCATGTCCTCACCATGTACGGTGGCATCGTCGCCGTACCGCTGATCGTCGGCCAGGCGGCCGGGTTGTCGCCGGCGGATATCGGCCTGTTGATCGCCGCGTCGCTGTTTGCCGGTGGCCTGGCCACCTTGTTGCAAACCTTGGGTTTACCGTTCTTTGGTTGTCAGTTGCCGCTGGTGCAGGGCGTGTCGTTTGCCGGTGTGGCCACCATGGTGGCAATCGTCGGCAGCGATGGCGCCGGCGGGGTTCCGGCGATCCTCGGGGCGGTGATGGCCGCGTCGTTTATCGGGCTGTTGATTACCCCGGTGTTCTCGCGAATCACCAAATTCTTCCCGCCCTTGGTGACCGGTATCGTGATCACCACCATCGGCTTGACCCTGATGCCCGTTGCGGCGCGTTGGGCGATGGGCGGCAACAGCCGCGCGGCGGATTTTGGCAGCATGTCCAACATCGGCCTGGCCGCATTGACCCTGATGCTGGTGTTGCTGTTGAGCAAGATCGGCAGTGCGACCATTTCCCGTCTGTCGATCCTCCTGGCGATGGTGATCGGCACCGTGATTGCCGTGTTCCTGGGTATGGCGGACTTCTCCGGGGTGACCCAGGGGCCGATGTTCGGTTTTCCCACACCATTCCATTTCGGCATGCCAACTTTCCATGTGGCCGCGATCATCTCCATGTGCATCGTGGTGATGGTGACGCTGGTGGAAACCTCGGCGGATATCCTGGCGGTGGGCGAGATCATCGACACCAAGGTCGATTCCAAACGCCTGGGTAACGGCTTGCGCGCCGATATGTTGTCGAGCATGTTTGCGCCGATTTTTGGTTCGTTCACCCAGAGCGCGTTCGCCCAGAATGTCGGCCTGGTGGCGGTCACCGGGGTGAAAAGCCGTTTTGTGGTGGCGACGGGCGGGTTGTTCCTGGTGATCCTCGGCCTGCTGCCCTTTATGGGCCGGGTGATTGCGGCGGTGCCGACGTCGGTGTTGGGCGGGGCGGGTATCGTGCTGTTTGGTACCGTGGCGGCCAGCGGTATCCGCACGCTGTCGAAGGTGGACTACCGCAACAACATGAACCTGATCATCGTCGCCACTTCCATCGGTTTTGGCATGATCCCGATTGCGGCACCGAGCTTCTATGATCACTTCCCGACCTGGTTCGCCACCATTTTCCACTCGGGCATCAGCTCGTCCGCGATAATGGCGATCTTGCTGAACCTGGCGTTCAACCACTTCACCGCCGGTAACTCGGACCAGCAATCGGTGTTTGTGGCAGGGACGGAGCGCAGTTTGTGCTTCCACGATGTGGCCGCGTTGCGCGATGGGGATTACTTCCGCGGCGGCAAGCTGTTTGATGCCGAGGGTAAGGAGATTCCGTTGGTGGCTGATGTATCAAGGAAGACCGCGAAACCTGAAACCACTGAAGTCTGAAGCCGGTTGAGGCACCCATGTGGGAGCTGGCTTGCCTGCGATAGCGGCGGTGAATTCACCCCAGTCATCGCGGGCAAGCCCGCTCCCACATTTTGACCGGGGTCACGCACATTTTGAATTGTGAACCCAATCCATTGTGGGAGCTGGCTTGCCTGCGATAGCGGCGGTGAATTCACCCCAGTCATCGCGGGCAAGCCCGCTCCCACATTTTGATCGGGGTCACGCACATTTTGAATTGTGAACCCAGTCCATTGTGGGAGCTGGCTTGCCTGCGATAGCGGCGGTGAATTCACCCCAGTCATCGCGGGCAAGCCCGCTCCCATATTTTGATCGGGGTCACGCACATTTTGAATCGTGAGCCCAATCCATTGTGGGAGCTGGCTCATCGCGGGCAAGCCCGCTCCCACATTTTGATCGGGGTCACGCACATTTTGAATTGTGAACCCAATCCATTGTGGGAGCTGGCTTGCCTGCGATAGCGGCGGTGAATTCACCCCAGTCATCGCGGGCAAGCCCGCTCCCACATTTTGATCGGGGTCACGCACATTTTGAATTGTGAACCCAATCCATTGTGGGAGCTGGCTTGCCTGCGATAGCGGCGGTGAATTCACCCCAGTCATCGCAGGCAAGCGAGCTCCCACATTTTGATTTAGCCAGCCTTAAGCTTTGGGTACGGTACCGAACACGCCTCATCCAGAAACTTAACCACGGTGCCCATGCACGCCTGGCGTTCTTCGACATGGGGCATGTGGCTGGAGTCTTCAAACAGCGCCCAGCGCACATCCGCGATTTCATCCAGGAACGGCTTGACCACCAATGGCGTGGCCTCGTCATGCCGCCCGGAGATCACCAGGGTCGGCACCTTGATCGCCGACAACCGGCCAATCGACTTCCAATCCTTCAAGCTGCCGATCACGTGGAACTCGGTCGGGCCGCTCATGGCGTGGTACACCGTGGGGTCTGAGTCGACTTGGGCAAAGGTCCGCGCGACCTCTTCCGGCCATGGATTGACGCGGCACACGTGCTGGTCATAGAAAATCCGCGAGGCGGCGAGGTATTCCGGGTCTTGATAGGTGCCGGCGGCTTCATGCTTGAGCAGGGTTTCGTGCACGCCTTCAGGCAATAGCTTACGCAGGCGGTTGGCTTCGCTGACCCAGGTGCGCATGCACGTCGGCGAGTTGGCCGGGATGAACGCGCGCAGGCCCTTGGGCTGGCGGATCGCGTGTTCGCTGCCGAGCATGCCGCCCCAGGATTGGCCGAGGATCGCGTAGTTATCGCGGATGTTCAGGTGGTCGAGCAGGTTGTCCAGTTCGGCGAGGAACAGGTCGACGGTCCAGAACGACGGGTCTTTGTCCGGCAGATGGGTGGAGCGGCCGTTGCCCAGTTGATCGTAGTGGATCACGGCATGGCCGCTGGCGGCGACGTCCTTGAAGGCATCGACATAGTCATGGGTGCAGCCGGGGCCGCCGTGGATGATCACCAGCGGCGTGCGGCCGGTGGTCAGGTCGCCGGTGACGCGGTACCAGGTCTGGTAGGCGCCAAAGGCCGCATACCCTTCGCGGATTTTTTCGATGAATTCCATTTCGTACCCTGCTCTTTGGAAAAAGGATCAGGGACACGATAGTCGGCACGCCAGATTTAGGTAACTAGCAAAACAGCTAGGTTTTACCCATCGGTCAATCTTCCAGCAGGCGGTAATGGGTGGCGCGCACCACCGCTTGTACGCGGTTCTTGGCCCCCAGCTTGTGCATCGCCGAGGCCAGGTGCAGGGTGACCACCGCCAGTGAACGGCTCAACTGCGTGGCGATTTCGGCGGCGGTGAGGCCGTCGGCGGCCCATTTCAGGCATTCGCGTTCGCGTTTGGTCAGGTGGATATGCGGGTACGTGCGTAGCTCTTTGCTGAACAGTGGGTAGGCCGCTTCCTGCAAGGCGTGGGTAATCAGGCTGAAATCCGCCAGGGTCTGCTGTGCATCCTGCAACACACTGCGGGCCTTGCCGATGCGCAGGCCGGTCAACGAGGCGAAGCCGCCGCGTGGCAAGTGGATGGGCACGCTGACGCCGCAGGTCAGTTGGCGTTCGTGCAAATAAGAGGAAACAGGTGCGTGGCAAGGGTCGATGATCTTCTGCAGCGCCGTCTGGGCCTTGGCCTCGTAGGACCAGACAAATGGCGATACTGTGCTCAAGGCCAGGTGCTGCACCGGGTCGATCTGGTAGAAGCCTTCGCCGCACCACAACGCGTGCCAGTCGGGCGGCGTGTTGCGCAGCTCCAGGACCGAAGGGGTGATCAAGGCGCCGTCATGGTCGATGGGCACCGGGGTGTAGTCATACACCAGTGCATCAAAACCCAACTGTTGGGCAAGGATAAAGGTGTTGTCCATCTGTTCATCCAGGCTCCTGCCCGGCATCAGACGGTTATTGAAGGCAGTAAGCTTGGCCAGCATCCGTTCTGCTCCCGAATTCATTTGAATCTCGACTTGCGGCAAGTAGAATGCCACGCCCCGGCGAAGGACTGCCAGGCCAAACCTATAAGAAATACTAGGTTATGGACGCACGGCATCCTCGGTAGTGTTGGCCTGATCAACGGCCGCTGCCAGCCAGGCCGATACCACACAAGGAATGTATGCATGTGGCGTGAAATTGCCCCCGACCAGCAGTACAACGTGCACGTCGACGGCCATAACCTCGTGGTCTACAGCTTCGGCGAAGGCGATGAGGTGCTCTTGTGCCTCAACGGCGGCCCGGGCCTGCCGTGTGACTACTTGCGCGACGCCCATGGCTGGCTCAAGGACCATAACCTGCGAGTGGTTGCATTCGACCAGCTTGGCACGGGCGCATCAGCCAGACCGACCGATGTTTCCCTGTGGGAAATCCGCCGTTATGTCGAAGAAGTCGAAACCGTGCGCCAAACCCTGAATCTGGGACGCGTGCATTTGCTGGGGCATTCCTGGGGCGGCTGGCTCGGCATCGAATACGCCATCCATTACCCCGCTGCGTTGAAAAGCCTGATCCTCGAAAACACCGTCGGCGACATTCCGCACCTGTCCCAGGAGCTTGAACGCCTGCGCGGCGCCCTCGGCAGTGAAACCGTGGCGATGATGCAGCGCCATGAAGCCATGGGCACCCTCGACCATCCCCAGTACCAGGCCGCCATCACCTTGCTCAACTATCGCCACGTGTGCCGCCTGGACGAATGGCCCGAGCCGGTCAAGCGCTCCCTCGGCGACTGGAACATGGGGCCTTATGAAACCATGCAGGGCCCTAACGAGTTCCTCTATGTCGGCAACCTCAAGGACTGGAACCGCATCCCCGAGATGGCCGACTTTACGATGCCCACGCTGATCACCACCGGCCAACACGACGAACTCACCCCGGCCTGCGCCATGCGTATGAAGATGGCAGTCAAGCACGCCGAACTCCACGTCTTTCCCAACAGCAGCCATATGCCGTTCTACGAAGAGCCCCAGGCCTATTTCCCGGTGTTGCTGGACTTCCTCGCGCGTCACCGAGGCTGACGGATGAACCTGGCGCGCTACCGTTTTGTGCTGTCCCGGCCGCTGCAATTGCTGCCGGTGTTGTTTGGCATCAGCCTGATCACCTTTATCCTCGTGCGCTCGATTCCCGGCGATCCGGCGCGGGCCTTGCTGGGCTCGCGCAGCACACCGGACGCGCTGCTGAAAATCCGCGCCCAGTACGGCCTCGACCAGCCGTTGTGGCTGCAATATTTCTACTTCCTGAAGAACCTGCTCAAAGGCGATCTCGGCCAATCGCTGCTGTACAAGGTCGATGCCCTGAAGCTGATCGTCACCCGCATCGAGCCGACCCTGGTACTGGTGCTCGGCAGCGTGCTGCTGGCGCTGTTGATCGCGGTGCCGCTGGCCACCCTGGCGGCGCGCAACAAGGGCGGCTGGGTGGATAACCTGATCCGCGTGTTCACCACGGTCGGCCTGGGCATGCCGGCGTTCTGGCTGGGGCTGATGCTGATCCTGCTGCTGAGTGTGAAGTGGGGCCTGTTTCCGGTGTCGGGCTACGGCCGCACCTTTCTCGACAAGGCGCACCACATGGTCTTGCCTTGCCTGACCATTGCCCTGGCACTGTCGGCGGTGCTGGTGCGCAACCTGCGGGCGAGCATGCTGATGGAATTGCAGGCCGACCATGTCACCGCTGCGCGGGCGCGCGGGTTGTCGGAAGCGGCAGTGTTTCGCCGGCATGTGTTGCCCAATTCCCTGGTGCCGGCGGTCAACCTGCTGGCGGTGAACATCGGCTGGCTGATCAGCGGCACGGTGGTGATCGAAAGCCTGTTCGCCATTCCCGGCATCGGCCAATTGCTGGTGCGCGGCATCTTTACCCGCGACTACATGGTGGTGCAGGGCGTGGCCATGGTGCTGGCGTGTGCGACGGTAATCGTCAACTTTGCCGCCGACGTGGTCACAGTGGCCCTCGACCCACGGGTGAAGATGCAATGAGCAGCCGCCCGTTGATCGCCCCCTGGCGCTTGCGCCTGCGCTTTGGTTTTCGCAATGGCCGACTGACCGCCGCGTGGGGCCTGTTGATCTTGTTCGTATGGTTTGCCTTGGCAGTGTTTGCGCCGTGGATCGCACCCTATGACCCGATTGCGCAGAACACCGAGTTCAGTTTGCTGGCCCCCAGCCTCGCCCATCCTTTTGGCACCGATAACTACGGGCGCGACATTCTCTCCCGCGTGATCTGGGGCGCACGCATCGACCTGCAACTGGCCATCGTCGGCGTGATCTTTCCGTTCATGATCGGCACCTTTGTCGGTGCGGTCTCCGGCTACATCGGCGGGCGTTTCGACAGCTTCTGCATGCGCGTGATCGACGTGATCCTCGCGTTCCCGTTCCTGGTGCTGATGCTGGCGATCATGGCCATCCTCGGGCCGGGCTTGAAGAGCTTTTATATCGCCATGGCGCTGGTGGGCTGGGTGTCGTATGCGCGGTTGATCCGCTCGCAGATCCTGGTGCTCAAGGAAAGCGACTTTGCCCTGGCCGCCAAGAGCCTGGGCTTTGGTCATGGGCGCATTCTGTTCCGGCATTTGCTGCCGAATGCGATGTTTGGCTCCATTGTGTTTTCCATGTCGGACGCGGTGCTGGTGCTGCTCAACGGCGCCGCCGTCAGTTACCTGGGCCTGGGTGTGCAGCCGCCGACCGCCGAGTGGGGCACGATGGTTGCCGAAGGGCAGGCGTTTATCACCACGGCGTGGTGGATCTGTACATTCCCCGGCCTGGCCATCGTCACCCTGGCCATGGGTTTCAGCCTGCTGGCCGACGGTGTCGCGCAAGTGTTGGGGGACCGCGCATGAGCCTGTTGCAGGTGCAGGACCTGAGCGTGATCGCCAACAACGCGGGGCGCGATGTAACGCTGGTGGACCGTGTGTCCTTCGCCCTGGCCGAAGGCGAAATCCTCGGGCTGGTGGGCGAGAGCGGCTCGGGCAAGACCATGGCCTGCCGCGGGCTGATGCGCTTGTTGCCGTCGCCGAACCTGCGGGTGCAGGGCGCTGCCGTGCGGCTGGCCGGCCAGGACTTGCTGGCGCTGGACGATACCGGCATGCGCGCCGTACGCGGTGGGCAGTTGGGCATGATCTTCCAGAACCCCAGCAGCCACCTCGACCCGCTGATGCGCATCGGCGAGCAGATTGCCGAGGGCATTCGTCTGCACCAGGGCGCGTCGAAAAAAGACGCGCGCCGGCAAGCCATCGAGGTACTGCGCCAAGTCGGCATTCCCGATCCCCAGGCGCGGGTGGACAACTATCCTCACGAATTTTCCGGGGGCATGCGCCAGCGCGCGATGATCGCCGTCGCCTTGGGCTGCAACCCGAAAGTGTTGATCGCCGACGAACCGACCACCGCCCTCGATGTGACCGTGCAGGCGCAAATCCTGCGCTTGCTGCTGGACCTGCGCGACCGGCGCGGCCTGTCGATCATCATGATCACCCACGACCTTGGCGTGGTGGCGCAGACCTGTGATTCCATCGCGGTGATGTACGCCGGGCGCCTGTGTGAGCGGGGGAGCAAGTACGACTTGTTGGCGCGCCCGCAACACCCGTATACCGCTGGCCTGATCGCGTGCCAGCCGGCCCACAGCAGCGGCCACGCGTTGCTGCGCACCATCGCCGGGCAGCCGCCGTTGTTGGATGCGCTGCCCGCCGGTTGTCGCTTCAACCCGCGCTGCCCGCAGGTGGGCACCTTGTGTACTGAGCAGGTGCCGCAAGGCTTGCGCGTGGCCTGTCACTACCCGTTGGGAGCACGCCCATGAGCCTGTTGCAGATCAAGGACCTGGAGGTGAAGTTTGCCGCGTCCGGCAGCGGTTTCCTGGGGTTGAACAAGCAGTGGGTGAGGGCGGTCAACGGTGTTTCGCTGAACCTGGCGGCGGGGGAAACCCTGGGCTTGGTCGGCGAGTCCGGCAGTGGCAAGAGCACCCTGGGTCGGGCGATTCTGCACCTCAATCCGATCAGCGCCGGGCAGGTGTTGTTCGATGGCATCGACATGGCCCATGGCAGCCCTATCGACATCGCCCGCCTGCGCCACGAAACCGCGATGATCTTCCAGGACCCGTACGCAGCGCTGAACCCGCGCCACACCATTGGCGAAACCATTGCCGAAGTGCTGCGGGTGCAGCGCAAGGTCACGCCGGACCAGATCCCGCGCCGCGTCGATGAACTGCTCGACCTGGTCGGCCTGCGCCCCGAACTGGCCAGCCGCAAGCCCGGCTCCCTCAGTGGCGGCCAGTGCCAGCGCGTGGGTATCGCTCGCGCATTGGCGGTGGAGCCGCGCCTGATCATCGCCGATGAATGCGTGGCGGCGCTGGACGTGTCGATCCAGGGGCAGATCATCAACCTGTTGCTGGAACTGCAACAGCGCATGAACCTGGCGATTCTGTTTATCGCTCATGACCTGGCCATTGTGCGCCGCCTGTGCGACCGCGTGGCGGTGATGTACCTGGGCAAGATCGTCGAGGAAGGGCCGGTGGAAGCGGTCTTCACCGCGCCGCGTCATCCCTATACGGCGGCGTTGATCGAGGCGATTCCCGAGATCGATCCCCATCGGCCGTTGCCTACAGAACCTTTGCCCGGTGAGCCACCGAGCCCGCTGAACCTGCCTGCCGGTTGCGCCTTTCACCCGCGTTGCCGGCATGCGCAAACCATGTGTTCCGTGGTGTTGCCGCCTACCCATTTCCTGCACGAGCATCGGTACAGTTGCGTGCTTGAAGAACCATTGCTTTAACCCTCTGCCATTCATTAACAAGGAGTTGTGATATGCAATCGCGTCATTTGAAGTTGCTCGCCGCCGCTACATTGACCGCCTGGTCCCTGACCGCCGGGTTGGCGCAAGCCGCCGGTGTACTGACCATCGGCTGCCGTGAGGACAGCACCACGTTCGACCCGATCAAAAGCGCGCAAAACCGTGACACCTGGGTATTCGCCAACGTGTACGACACCCTGGTCCGCGTGGACAACCTGGGCACCAAGATGGAGCCGGGGCTGGCAGAAAGCTGGGACATTTCCAAGGACGGCCTGACCTACACCTTCAAGCTGCGTGATGCGAAGTTCTCCGATGGCTCGGCGATCAGCGCCGACGACGCGGCGTTCAGCCTGTTGCGCATCCGTGACAACAAGGCCTCGCTGTGGAGCGATCCGTTCAGCCTGATCGACACCGCCAAGGCGGCTGATCCGAAGACCCTGGTGGTCACCCTCAAGACTCCGGCCGTAGCCTTCCTCTCGCAACTGGCGTCGCCGACGGTGTCGATCCTGTCGGAAAAAGCCATGACCAAGATGGGCGAAGACGCCTACTCGGAAAACCCGGTAACCTCCGGCGCGTTCACCGTGGACGAGTGGCGCAAGGGCGACCGCGTGATCCTGAAGAAGAACCCGAACTTCTGGCAGGCCAAGAACGTCAGCCTGGACGGCGTGGAATGGGTCTCGGTGACCGACGACAACACGCGCATGCGCATGGTGCAGAACAACGAGCTGGACACGGCGATCTTCGTACCGTTTTCCCGCGTTGAAGAGCTGAAGAAAGACAAGAACGTGGTGATCCACTCTGACCCGTCCACCCGCGAAGATCACCTGCTGATCAACCACGCCCACGGCCTGCTGGCCAAGAAGGAAGTGCGCGAGGCGCTGGACATGGCCATCGATAAACAATCGCTGGTGAAGACCGCCACTTACGGTCAAGGCACTGTGGCGTATTCCTACATCCCTAAGGGTTCGCTGTTCCACTACGCCAACAACCTGCAACGCCCGTATGACCCGACGGCCGCCAAGAAGCTGCTGGCCGATGCCGGCGCCAAGGACTTGAAACTCAACTACGTGGTCAACGCCGGCAACGAAGCCGACGAGCAGATCGCGGTGATCATCAAGGACCAGTTGGCCAAGGTCGGTGTGACCGCCAACCTGCAAAAGGTCGACCCGACCCAAAGCTGGCAGATGCTGGTGGACGGTGAGTACGATATTTCGGTGATGTACTGGACCAACGACATCCTCGACCCGGACCAGAAGACCACCTTCGTGCTGGGCCACGACACCAACCAGAACTACATGACCCGTTACAAGAACGACAAGGTCAAGGACCTGGTGGCAGCCGCGCGGATCGAGGCCGACCCGGTCAAGCGTGAGCAGATGTATGTGGAGTTGCAGAAGCTGGCCAAGCAGGACGTGAACTGGATTGACTTGTACTACAGCCCGTACATCAATATTTCACGCAGCAACATCAGTAACTTCCTGCAAAACCCATTGGGTCGTTTCACCCTAGAAGAAGTCGTAAAAAACTAAAGAACACCGCAATACCCATGTGGGAGCGGGCTTGCCCGCGATGGCGATCTGTCAGTGATGAATACCTCGCCTGACACTCCGCCATCGCGGGCAAGCCCGCTCCCACATTTTTGGTGTTCACATTTTGCTTTTATGGTGTGGTCAGGGATTATTGCGCGTCGAACGCCTGGCCATTGATGCCAGCACTGTCCGGCCCCATCAGATACAGGTACACCGGCATGATCTCTTCCGGCGCCGGCCGCTCCATCGGGTTCTCCCCCGGATAGGCCTGGGCCCGCATGCTGGTGCGTGTGCCACCTGGGTTGATGCTGTTGGAGCGTACCGCTGCCACATCCTCAAGCTCATCGGCCAAGGTCTGCATCAGCCCCTCAGTGGCAAACTTCGAAACACCGTAAGCCCCCCAGTACGCCCGCCCCTTGCGCCCGACGCTGCTGGAGGTAAACACCACCGACGCATCCTGGGACAGCTTGAGCAGCGGCAGCAAGGTGCTGGTCAGCATGAACATCGCGTTGACGTTCACGTGCATCACGCGCATGAAGTTCTCACCGGACAACTGCTCGATCGGCGTACGTGGGCCGATGATCGAGGCGTTGTGCAGCAGGCCGTCGAGGTGGCCGAACTCCTTTTCGATCATCGCTGCCAGCTCATCGTACTGATGGGGCAGGGCGGTCTCCAGGTTGAAGGGGATCACCACCGGCTGAGGTTGGCCGGCCGCTTCGATTTCGTCATAGACCTGGGCCAGGTTGGCTTCGGTCTTGCCCAGCAACAGCACGGTGGCGCCGTGGGCGGCGTAGGTTTTCGCCGCCGCCGCGCCAATCCCGCGACCGGCGCCGGTGACCAGGATCACCCGGCCTTTGAGCAGTTCTGGACGTGCAGAGTAATCAAACATAAATAGCCTCGACAAAATTCACAGTGATACAGCGCTCAATCTGCAACCCAATTCTTGTGGGAGCTGGCTTGCCTGCGATAGCGGTGTATCAGTCAGCAGAAGTGTTGGCTGGCAGGCCGCTATCGCAGGCAAGCCAGCTCCCACATTGACATCAGCGGTTTTGAGATAGGTAAGCAATCAGCAACTGCACAGTGCGTTATCCAGCACCTTGCGCAGTTCCAGCGGGTGGTCCACTACCACGTCGGCGCCCCAGTTGCGTGGGTTGTCATCCGGGTGGATATAGCCGTAGGTCACCGCGGCGGTGCGGGTGCCGGCATCGCGGCCAGACTCGATGTCGCGCAGGTCATCGCCCACGAACAACACGCTGGCTGGGTCGAGGTCGAGCATCTTGCACGCGAGGATCATCGGCTCCGGGTCCGGCTTGCTGTTTTTCACGTGGTCCGGGCAGATCAGCAGGGCCGAGCGCTCGGCCAGGCCCAGTTGCTGCATGATCGGTTCGGCAAAGCGCAGCGGCTTGTTGGTGACCACGCCCCAGACCAGCTTGGACTTCTCGATGTCCGCCAGCAGTTCGGCCATGCCGTCGAACAGTTTGCTGTGCACCGCGCAACCCTTGAGGTAACGCTCCAGGAATTCCAGGCGCAGTTCTTCAAAGCCTGGGGATTCCGGGTCCATCGAAAAGGTCACGGCGACCATCGCTCGCGCACCGCCGGAGATTTCATCGCGGATGTGTGCATCGTTGATCGGCGCCAGGCCACGGTCGGCGCGCATGGCCTGGCAGATGGCGATAAAGTCCGGCGCGGTGTCCAGCAGCGTACCGTCCATATCGAAGAGAACCGCTCGCAACTTCACAGGCTTACTCCTCGCGCAGGGTCTGGATCATGTAGTTGACGTCGACATCGCTGGCCAGCTTGTAGTGCTTGGTCAGCGGGTTGTAGGTCAGGCCGATGATGTCCTTGACGGTCAGGCCGGCCTGGCGGCTCCAGGCGCCCAGCTCGGACGGGCGGATGAATTTCTTGAAGTCATGGGTGCCACGGGGCAGCAGCTTCATGATGTATTCGGCGCCGATGATCGCGAACAGGTAGGCCTTGGGGTTGCGGTTGATAGTGGAGAAGAACACCTGGCCGCCCGGCTTGACCATGCGGAAGCAGGCGCGGATCACCGAGGATGGGTCCGGCACGTGTTCGAGCATTTCGAGGCAGGTGACCACGTCGAACTGCTCGGGCATTTCTTCGGCGAGGTCTTCGGCGGTGATCTGGCGGTATTCGACGTTCACCCCGGACTCCAACTGGTGCAGTTGGGCTACGGCCAGTGGCGCTTCGCCCATGTCGATGCCCATCACCGTGGCGCCGCGCTGGGCCATGGCTTCGCTGAGGATGCCGCCGCCGCAGCCGACGTCCAGCACCTTCTTGCCGGCCAGGTTGACGCGTTCGTCAATCCAGTTGACCCGCAGTGGGTTGATGTCGTGCAGGGGCTTGAACTCGCTTTCGCGGTCCCACCAGCGGTGAGCCAGGGCTTCGAATTTGGCGATTTCGGCGTGGTCGACGTTGCTCATGGTGCATCCTCTAAATCTGATAAATCGGGTTGTCGGTCTTGAACGTACGGCGTCAAGGCCGGCGTTATTCGTGGTGCCCGCTGATGCGTTTGCCCCAGGCGATGGCCGTGGCGGTCAACTGTTGCTCATCCATGCGGGTCAATTGCCGGTCGTCGAGCAACTGCTTGCCGGCGACCCAAAGGTGTTTCACGCAATCCCGTCCGGTGGCATATATAAGCTGTGAGACCGGATCGTAGATCGGTTGTTGCGCCAGCCCTGACAGATCGAAGGCGACCATATCCGCCGCCTTGCCGACTTCCAGCGAGCCTATCTCGCTTTCCAGGCCCATGGCCCGCGCGCCATTGAGGGTGGCCATGCGCAGGGCGCGGTGCGCATCCAGAGCGGTGGCCGAACCGGCGACGGCCTTGGCCAGCATCGCTGCCGTGCGGGTTTCGCCCAGCAGGTCGAGGTCATTGTTGCTGGCGGCGCCATCGGTGCCGATGGCCACGTTGACGCCAGCCTGCCACAGGCGCTCCACCGGGCAGAAGCCGCTGGCCAGTTTCAGGTTGGATTCCGGGCAGTGGATCACGCTGGTGTTGCTTTCTACCAGCAAACCCAGGTCGTCCTCGCTGATTTGGGTCATATGAACGGCCTGGAAGCGCGGGCCCAACAGCCCGAGGCGGCCCAGGCGCGCGAGCGGGCGTTCGCCGGTCTGCTCGACGGCTTGCTGCACTTCAAAGGCGGTTTCGTGTACGTGCATGTGGATCGCGGCGTCGAGCTCTTCGGCGATCACGCGGATTTTTTCCAGGTTGGCATCGCACACGGTGTAGGGCGCGTGGGGGCCGAAGGTGATCTTGATGCGCGGGTGGTGCTTGAGGTCGCCGAACAGCTCGACACCCTGGCGGATGGCCTCGTCGGCGCTGCTGGCGCCGGGAATCGGGAAGTCGAGGATCGGAATCGCGATTTGCGCGCGCATGCCGCTGTTGTGCACGCAGTCACTGGCGACCTTGGGGTAGAAGTACATGTCCGAGAAGCAGGTGATGCCGCCCTTGAGCTGCTCGGCGATGGCCAGGTCGGTGCCGTCGCGTACGAAAGCCTCATCGACCCACTTGGCTTCGGCGGGCCAGATGTGTTTTTCCAGCCAGGTCATCAGCGGCAAATCGTCGGCCAGGCCGCTAAACAGGCTCATCGCCGCATGCCCGTGGGCGTTGACCAGGCCAGGGCTGAGCAGCATGCCCGGCAACTCGCGGACCTCTTTGGCTGCCAGCTTCAATGCCGCCGCCCGTGGGCCGATAAAGGCGATGCGCCCGTCACGGATGCCCACGCCATGTTCCTTGAGCACCACGCCGGCAGGTTCGACGGGCACCAGCCAGGTGGGCAGCAACACCAAGTCGAGCGGGGCGGCAGTGGCGGTCATCGCGGGCTTCTTCCCAGGCAGCTATAAAAGAAGGCCGAAGTATACCCGAGCGCCCCGGCTGGCGGATCGCTATAATCGGCGGCTTTTGTTCATGAGTGCGGAGTAAGGGATGCGCGATCGACTGTTGGCTGCGGAGAAAGTGAAGGCCATCGATTGGCGTGATGGCGCGCTGTACCTGCTCGATCAGCGTGCCTTGCCGTCCCGGGAAAGCTGGGTGGCGTGCTCCACGGTCGAGGCCGTGGCCGCAGCGATTCGCACCATGGTCGTGCGCGGTGCGCCGGCGATCGGCATCAGTGCGGCCTATGGCCTGGTGCTCGCTGCCCGTGAACGGATCGCCGAGGGCGGTGACTGGCAGGCTGCGTGGGAAGAAGACTACGCATTGTTGGCTGAAAGCCGTCCGACCGCGTCGAACCTGTTCTGGGCTCTGAAACGCATGCGCGACCGTCTGGACCGGCTCAAGAAGCACGCTGATCCGTTAGCGGTGCTGGAGGCCGAAGCCATTGCGATCCATGAAAGTGATCGGGAAGCCAACTTGAACATGGCCCAGCTGGGCGTCGAGTTGATCCGCAAGCACCAGGGCAACGCCCAGGCGATCCTGACCCACGGTAATGCGGGCGCCCTGGCTACGGGCGGTGTCGGCACGGCCCTTGGGGTGATCCGCGCGGCCTTCCTGGAAGGCATGGTCGAGCAGGTCTACGCCAACGAAACCCGGCCCTGGCTGCAAGGCTCGCGGCTCACCGCATGGGAGCTGGCGGGCGAGGGCATCCCGGTGACGGTGAATGCCGACTCGGCGGGCGCGCATATCCTCAAGACCAAAGGCGTGACCTGGGTGATCGTCGGCGCCGATTGCATTGCGGCCAATGGCGATGTGATCAGCAAGATCGGCACCTACCAGCTTGCCGTCTGTGCCATGCACCATGGTGTGCGCTTTATGGTGGTGGCGCCGAGTTCGACCGTCGACTTGATGATGGCGACGGGCGATGACGTCGCGCTGGAAGAGCGTGATCCGGGCGAATTGCTGGAGATCGTCGGGCAGCGTTTGGGGGTGGATGCGTTCAATCCGGTGTTCGACGTGACGCCGGCGGACCTGATCGACGTGATCGTCACGGAAAAGGGCATTGTCGAGCGGCCGGATGTGGCCAAGATGGCCAAGTTGATGTGCCGTAAGCGTCTGCATTGAGGGCGTTGGTGCCAGTGAAATGGCTATCGCAGGCAAGCCAGCTCCCACACTGAGGGTGTACGCCGCTCAAAATGTGGGAGCGGGCTTGCCCGCGATTGGCCCTGAAAGTCAACAAAACCCTCGGATCTGCCCACAAAAAATAGCCTCAACGCTTCTCTAAGCCCCTCTCGTCCCCCTCAAGCCTGTCACCCGTCAACTAACTATGCTCCATGCGCATCTGGGGGATAGGTGCGTGGCGGCGATTGTGATAACATCCGGCGGTTTCCAAGGCCGCCCCGAGGGGTTGCCTATAACGTGCAGATCCGTGTCATAACTCGTTGATTTGTCGTAAGTCGTTGTCAGGCACCGTGCCGGCAGCGGCGAGCTTCGTTCGTCCCATATGGATGTGACGAGGTTTCACCCGAAAAAGGAATCAGGCTTCTCATGGGCGAACTGGCCAAAGAAATCCTCCCGGTCAATATCGAAGACGAGCTGAAACAGTCCTACCTCGACTACGCGATGAGCGTGATTGTCGGTCGGGCACTGCCTGATGCGCGCGATGGCTTGAAGCCCGTGCACCGGCGTGTGCTGTTCGCGATGAGCGAGCTGGGTAACGACTGGAACAAGCCGTACAAGAAATCTGCCCGTGTTGTCGGTGACGTGATCGGTAAGTATCACCCTCACGGCGACACTGCGGTGTACGACACCATCGTTCGGATGGCGCAGCCGTTTTCCCTGCGCTACCTGCTGGTAGACGGCCAGGGCAACTTCGGTTCGGTCGACGGCGACAACGCCGCGGCCATGCGATACACCGAAGTGCGCATGACCAAGCTGGCGCACGAGCTGCTGGCTGACCTGCACAAAGAAACCGTGGACTGGGTGCCGAACTACGACGGCACCGAAATGATCCCGGCTGTGATGCCAACCCGTATTCCCAACCTGCTGGTCAACGGTTCCAGCGGTATCGCCGTGGGCATGGCGACCAACATCCCGCCACACAACCTCGGTGAAGTCATCGACGGTTGCCTGGCCCTCATCGACAACCCTGAGCTGACCGTCGATGAGCTGATGCAATACATTCCCGGTCCGGACTTCCCGACCGCCGCGATCATCAACGGTCGCGCCGGCATCATCGAAGCCTACCGCACCGGTCGCGGCCGCATTTACATGCGCGCCCGCTCGATGATCGAAGACATCGACAAGGTCGGTGGCCGCCAACAGATCGTCATCACCGAACTGCCGTACCAGCTGAACAAGGCGCGCCTGATCGAGAAGATCGCCGAGCTGGTCAAAGAGAAGAAGCTGGAAGGCATCACCGAACTGCGCGACGAGTCCGACAAAGACGGCATGCGCGTGGTGATCGAGCTGCGTCGTGGCGAAGTGCCTGAGGTGATCCTCAACAACCTCTACGCCCAGACCCAGCTGCAAAGCGTGTTTGGTATCAACGTGGTTGCCCTGATCGACGGCCGCCCGCGCATCCTGAACCTCAAGGATCTGCTGGAAGCCTTCGTGCGTCACCGTCGCGAAGTGGTCACCCGTCGTACCGTGTTCGAACTGCGCAAGGCCCGCGAGCGCGGCCACATCCTGGAAGGCCAGGCGGTTGCGCTGTCGAACATCGACCCGGTGATCGCCCTGATCAAGGCCTCGCCAACCCCGTCGGAAGCCAAGGAAGCGCTGATCAGCACGCCTTGGGAATCCAGCGCCGTGGTCGCGATGGTTGAGCGTGCCGGTGCCGATTCGTGCCGTCCAGAGACCCTGGACCCACAATACGGCCTGCGCGAAGGCAAGTACTTCCTGTCGCCGGAACAGGCCCAGGCCATCCTGGAACTGCGCCTGCACCGCCTGACCGGCCTGGAGCACGAGAAGCTGCTGGCCGAGTACCAGGAGATCCTCAACCAGATCGGCGAGTTGATCCGCATCCTCAGCAGCGCTGTGCGCCTGATGGAAGTGATCCGCGAAGAACTGGAAGTGATCCGCGCCGAATACGGCGATGTGCGTCGCACCGAGATCCTCGATGCGCGCCTCGACCTGACCCTGGGTGACATGATCCCGGAAGAAGAGCGTGTGGTGACCATCTCCCACGGCGGCTATGCCAAGACCCAGCCGCTGGCGGCCTACCAGGCCCAGCGCCGTGGTGGTAAAGGTAAATCGGCTACTGGCGTGAAGGATGAGGACTACATCGCTCACCTGCTCGTGGCCAACAGCCACACCACGCTGCTGCTGTTCTCCAGCAAAGGCAAGGTGTACTGGCTCAAGACCTACGAGATCCCGGAAGCCTCCCGTGCCGCCCGTGGTCGTCCATTGGTCAACCTGCTGCCGCTGGACAGTGATGAATACATCACCACCATGCTGCCGGTCGAGGAATACACCGAAGGTCACTTCATCTTCATGGCGACTGCCAAAGGCACCGTCAAGAAGACCCCGCTGGAATCCTTCAGCCGCCAGCGCAGCGTGGGCCTGATCGCCCTGGAGCTGGACGAAGGTGACGTACTGATCTCCGCCGCCATCACCGATGGCGAGCGTGAAGTCATGTTGTTCTCCGACGGTGGCAAGGTGACACGCTTCAAGGAGTCCGACGTTCGCGCCATGGGCCGTACCGCCCGCGGTGTGCGCGGCATGCGCCTGCCAGAAGGGCAGAAGCTGATTTCGATGCTGATCCCGGAAGAAGGCAGCCAGATCCTCACCGCTTCGGCGCGTGGCTACGGCAAGCGTACCGCCATCAGCGAGTTCCCGGAGTACAAGCGTGGCGGCCAGGGCGTGATCGCCATGGTCAGCAACGACCGCAACGGCCGTCTGGTCGGCGCGGTCCAGGTGCTCGATGGCGAGGAAATCATGCTGATTTCCGACCAGGGCACCCTGGTACGTACCCGTGTGGCCGAAGTGTCGAGCCTGGGCCGTAACACCCAGGGCGTGACGCTGATCAAGCTGGCCAGCGACGAGACACTGGTGGGCCTGGAGCGAGTCCAGGAACCATCGGAAGTCGAAGGCGAGGAGCTGGAAGGTGAAGAGTTTGACGGCGAGGTGATCGCAACAGGCGATGACAGCGTCGACGAGCCAACCCTCGACGCTGCCGCAGACGAAGAAGAACCGCAGGAATAAGCGGACACACAGGGGGCGGATGAAGATTCGCCCCCTTGTTGTTTGTCCCCTTTGAAACAACATGTCCTTTGACTGGACGCGGTCAATGTGGGAGCTGGCTTGCCTGCGATGGCAGCGCTGCGGTATCACTGCGATACCGAGGTGCCCTTATCGCAGGCAAGTCAGCTCCCACAAGGGTTCGCTCCAGGGAAAGGGTGTTGTCGAACATGATTGCAGCCCCACCAGATCAGAGTGAGATTGGATGTGAGCAAGAGAGCCTATAACTTCTGTGCCGGTCCCGCGGCGCTTCCTGAAGCAGTCCTGCAGCGTGCGCAGGGTGAACTCCTCGACTGGCATGGCAAAGGCCTCTCTGTGATGGAAATGAGCCATCGCAGCGATGAATTCGTGTCCATTGCCAACAAGGCCGAGCAGGATCTGCGCGACTTGCTGGACATCCCATCAGACTACAAAGTGCTGTTCCTGCAAGGCGGCGCCAGCCAGCAGTTCGCGCAGATTCCACTGAACCTGCTGCCGGAAGACGGCACGGCTGACTATATCGACACCGGTATCTGGGGGCAGAAGGCCATTGAAGAGGCCTCGCGCTACGGCAACGTCAACGTCGCCGGTACCGCCAAGCCCTACGACTACTTCGCGATTCCCGGTCAGAACGAGTGGAAACTCTCGAAGGATGCGGCCTACGTCCATTACGTGCAGAACGAGACCATCGGCGGCCTGGAATTCGACTGGGTGCCGGAAGTCGGTGACGTTCCGCTGGTGTGCGACATGTCCTCGGACATCCTCTCGCGCCCGATCGATGTGTCCAAGTACGGCATGATCTACGCCGGCGCGCAGAAGAACATCGGCCCGAGCGGCATCCTGGTCAACATCATCCGCGAAGACCTTCTGGGTCGGGCCCGTTCGCTGTGCCCGACCATGCTCAACTACAAGGTCGCGGCTGACAACGGCTCGATGTACAACACCCCGCCGGCGTTCGCCTGGTACCTGTCCGGCCTGGTGTTCGAGTGGCTGAAAGAGCAGGGCGGTGTCGCCGCCATGGGCAAGCTCAACGAAGAGAAGAAGCGCACCCTGTACGACTTCATCGACGCCAGCGGCCTGTACAGCAACCCGATCAACCTGACCGATCGCTCGTGGATGAACGTGCCATTCCGCCTGGCTGATGACCGCCTGGACAAGCCATTCCTCGCCGGCGCCGACGAACGCGGCCTGCTGAACCTCAAGGGCCACCGTTCGGTCGGTGGCATGCGCGCCTCCATCTACAACGCTGTCGACATCCACGCGATCAATGCGCTGGTTGCCTACATGGCAGAGTTCGAAAAGGAACACGGCTAATGTCTGAGCAAGAACTCAAGGCCCTGCGCGTACGCATTGACAGCCTGGACGAGAAGGTCCTGGAGCTGATCAGTGAGCGGGCGCGATGCGCCCAGGAAGTGGCGCGGGTGAAGATGGCGTCCCTGGCAGAAGGCGAAGTGCCGGTGTTCTACCGGCCTGAGCGTGAAGCCCAGGTGCTCAAGCGCGTGATGGAGCGCAACAAGGGGCCGCTGGGCAACGAAGAGATGGCGCGGTTGTTCCGTGAAATCATGTCCTCGTGCCTGGCCCTGGAGCAGCCGCTGAAAGTGGCCTACCTCGGCCCGGAAGGCACCTTCACCCAGGCGGCGGCCATGAAGCACTTCGGTCACGCGGTGATCAGCAAGCCCATGGCGGCGATCGACGAAGTGTTCCGTGAAGTGGCAGCCGGTGCGGTGAATTTTGGTGTGGTCCCGGTGGAAAACTCCACCGAGGGCGCGGTCAACCACACCCTGGACAGCTTCCTTGAGCACGACATGGTGATCTGCGGCGAAGTCGAGCTGCGTATCCACCACCACTTGCTGGTGGGCGAGAACACCAAGACCGACAGCATCAGCCGCATCTACTCCCACGCCCAGTCCCTGGCCCAGTGCCGCAAGTGGCTGGATGCGCACTACCCGAATGTCGAGCGCGTGGCGGTGTCCAGCAACGCCGAAGCGGCCAAGCGGGTCAAGGGTGAGTGGAACTCGGCGGCCATCGCCGGTGATATGGCGGCGGGCCTGTACGGCCTGACGCGCTTGGCTGAAAAGATCGAGGATCGTCCGGATAATTCCACGCGCTTCCTGATGATCGGCAGCCAGGAAGTGCCGCCGACCGGCGACGACAAGACCTCGATCATTGTCTCCATGAGCAACAAGCCCGGCGCGCTGCATGAGCTGCTGGTACCGTTCCATGACAACGGGATTGACCTGACGCGCATCGAGACTCGTCCTTCGCGCAGCGGTAAATGGACCTACGTGTTCTTTATCGACTTCATCGGCCATCACCGCGACCCGCTGGTCAAGGGTGTGCTGGAGAAAATCAGTCAGGAAGCGGTGGCACTCAAGGTGCTGGGCTCCTACCCGAAAGCGGTTTTGTGAGGCGTTAACATGAGTGGCAACTTCCTCGCCCTGGCACAGCCGGGCGTGCAACAACTGTCGCCTTACGTTCCGGGCAAGCCTGTGGACGAGTTGGCGCGCGAGTTGAACCTGGACCCGGCGAAGATCGTCAAGCTGGCCAGTAACGAGAACCCGTTGGGCCCAAGTCCCAAGGTGTTGGCGGCGATTCGTGAAGAGCTGGCCGAGCTGACGCGTTATCCCGATGGCAACGGCTTTGCCCTGAAGTCGCTGCTGGCTGAAAAGTGCCGGGTCGAGCTGAATCAGGTGACGTTGGGCAACGGTTCCAACGACATTCTCGAGCTGGTCGGGCGTGCTTACCTGGCGCCGGGCCTCAACGCGGTGTTCAGCGAACACGCATTTGCCGTCTACCCGATCGTCACCCAGGCGGTGGGTGCCGATGCGCGGGTGATTCCGGCGAAGGACTGGGGCCACGATCTGCCGGCCATGCTGGCGGCCATCGATGCGCAGACCCGCGTGGTGTTTATCGCCAACCCGAACAACCCGACCGGGACCTGGTTCGATGCGCAGGCGTTGAACGATTTCCTGCAGGATGTGCCCGAGCACGTGCTGGTGGTTTTGGACGAAGCCTACATCGAGTACGCCGAAGGCAGCGACCTGCCGGATGGTTTGGACTTCCTGGCGGCCTACCCGAACCTGCTGGTATCGCGCACGTTCTCCAAGGCTTATGGCTTGGCGTCGTTGCGGGTTGGCTACGGTTTGTCCACGGCAGTGGTTGCGGATGTGCTGAACCGCGTACGCCAGCCGTTCAACGTCAACAGCCTCGCCCTGGCGGCGGCCTGTGCGGCGGTGAAGGATGCCGAGTACCTGGAAGAAGGACGCCGTATCAACGAAAGCGGCATGTTGCAACTGCAGGCAGGTTTCCGTGAGTTGGGCCTGGGCTGGATTCCGTCCAAGGGCAACTTCATCTGCGTCGATCTTGGCCAGGTGGCTGCCCCGGTGTTCCAGG
Source organism: Pseudomonas sp. FP453 (assembly GCF_030687495.1). Taxonomy (NCBI): domain Bacteria; kingdom Pseudomonadati; phylum Pseudomonadota; class Gammaproteobacteria; order Pseudomonadales; family Pseudomonadaceae; genus Pseudomonas; species Pseudomonas sp. FP453. The sequence continues at coordinate 1,831,978 of NZ_CP117435.1, forward strand.
GCCTGCTGGCTGAAGGGGTGATCGTGCGCCCGGTGGCCAACTACGGCATGCCGAACCACCTGCGTATCACCATTGGTTTGCCGGCCGAGAACGCCCGCTTCCTCGAGGCGCTGGCCAAGGTTCTGGCTCGTGGTTGATGTCACTGCAATGCAACCTGCTGTGCCTGTGATCGGTCGCCTGGTGGTGGTCGGTCTGGGGTTGATCGGCGGCTCCTTCGCCAAAGGCCTGCGTGAAAGCGGGTTGTGTGGCGAAGTGGTCGGTGTGGACCTGGACCCGCAGTCGCGCAAGTTGGCGGTTGAGCTCGGGGTAGTCGATCGCTGTGAGGCAGACCTGGCGCTTGCCTGCCAGGGCGCGGATGTGATCCAGCTGGCGGTGCCGATCCTGGCCATGGAGAAATTGCTGGCGCTGTTGGCCGGCATGGACCTGGGCCAGGCGATCCTGACGGACGTCGGCAGTGCCAAGGGCAATGTGGTGCGCGCGGCGCAACTGGCCTTTGGCGGCATGCCGGCGCGCTTTGTGCCCGGCCATCCGATTGCCGGCTCCGAGCAGAGCGGGGTGGAGGCGTCCAATGCGCAGCTGTTTCGCCGGCACAAGGTGATCCTCACGCCGCTTGCGCAAACCGATCCGGCGGCGCTGGCGGTAGTGGATCGTCTGTGGCGCGAGCTGGGGGCGGACGTCGAGCATATGCAGGTCGAGCGCCACGACGAAGTGCTGGCGGCGACCAGCCATTTGCCCCATCTGTTGGCATTTGGCTTGGTGGACTCCCTGGCCAAGCGCAACGAGAACCTCGAGATTTTCCGTTACGCCGCCGGCGGCTTCCGTGATTTCACGCGGATTGCCGGCAGTGATCCGGTGATGTGGCACGACATTTTCCTCGCCAACCGCGAAGCGGTGTTGCGTACCCTGGATACGTTCCGCAGTGACCTTGACGCCTTGCGCGATGCGGTCGATGCAGGTGATGGGCATCAGTTGCTGGGCGTGTTCACCCGGGCGCGGGTAGCGCGGGAGCATTTCAGCAAGATCCTGGCGCGCCGGGCCTACATGGAAACCGCGTCGGATGCCGATGAACTGACGTTCCTGGCTAGCCCGGGCGGCTGTTTGAGCGGGCGTATTCGTGTGCCGGGCGACAAGTCGATCTCCCATCGCTCGATCATGCTGGGGTCGTTGGCCGAGGGTGTGACGGAAGTCGAAGGTTTCCTCGAGGGCGAAGATGCCTTGGCGACCTTGCAGGCGTTTCGCGACATGGGCGTGGTAATTGAAGGGCCGCACCATGGGCGCGTGACCATCCACGGGGTGGGATTGCATGGCCTGAAAGCGCCGCCGGGGCCGATTTACCTGGGGAACTCCGGGACGTCCATGCGGCTGTTGTCCGGGCTGCTGGCGGCGCAAAGCTTCGACAGTGTGCTGACGGGCGACGCCTCTCTGTCCAAGCGTCCCATGAGTCGCGTGGCCAAGCCGCTGCGGGAAATGGGGGCGGTGATCGAGACCGGCCCTGAAGGGCGGCCGCCGCTGACTATTCGTGGCGGCCAGGCGCTGAAAGGGCTGACGTATGCGTTGCCGATGGCCAGCGCGCAGGTCAAGTCCTGCCTGTTGCTGGCCGGGCTGTACGCCGCCGGCAAGACTTCGGTGACCGAGCCGGCGCCGACCCGTGATCACACCGAGCGCATGTTGCGCGGCTTTGGTTATCCGGTGACGGTTGACGGGGCGACTGCGTCGGTCGAGTCCGGGCATGCGCTGACGGCAACCCGTATCGAGGTGCCGGGGGATATTTCCTCTTCGGCGTTTTTCCTGGTGGCTGCTTCGATTGCCGAAGGTTCCGACTTGTTGCTGGAGCATGTTGGCATCAATCCGACGCGTACCGGGGTGATCGACATCCTGCGCCTGATGGGGGCGGATATCACCTTGGAAAACCCGCGTGAAGTGGGCGGGGAACCTGTCGCTGATCTGCGTGTGCGCGCGGCAGCGCTGAGGGGTATCGAGATTCCCGAAGCGCTGGTGCCATTGGCGATCGATGAGTTCCCGGTGCTGTTTGTTGCGGCGGCTTGCGCGGCAGGGCGAACCGTTTTGCGCGGTGCCGAAGAGCTGCGCGTCAAAGAGTCTGACCGCATTCAGGTCATGGCCGATGGTCTGCTGGCGCTGGGAGTCAAGTGCGAACCGACCCCTGATGGGATTATTATCGACGGTGGTCCGATGGGGGGTGGTGAAGTCCATGCTCACGGTGATCATCGGATTGCCATGGCATTCAGTGTTGCTTCCCTGCGGGCGACAGCGCCGATTCGTATCCGTGACTGCTCCAATGTTTCTACATCTTTTCCGAACTTTCTTACACTGTGTGCCCAAGTCGGCATCCGTGTAGCCCAAGAGGCTCAATTGTGAATATTAAAGCACCGGTGATTACCATCGACGGGCCAAGCGGCTCGGGCAAAGGCACGATCGCCGGCATTCTGGCCAAGCGCCTGGGTTGGTGTCTGCTGGATTCCGGCGCGCTGTACCGCCTGCTGGCCTTTGCTGCGCGCAACCATGGCGTAGACCTGACCAACGAAGAATCCTTGAAGCTGTTGGCGGCGCATCTTGATGTGCAGTTCGTCGGGGCGACGGAAGGTCATCCGCAACGCATCATCCTGGAAGGGGATGATGTGACCGATGACCTGCGTAATGAGCAAGTCGGTTCCTGGGCTTCCCAGATAGCCGCACTACCGGCCGTGCGTGACGCATTGCTGCTGCGCCAGCGGGCTTTTCAAGAGCCCCCGGGCCTGGTGGCTGACGGGCGCGATATGGGAACCGTGGTGTTTCCCGAGGCGCCGCTGAAGGTTTTTCTGACGGCCAGCGCCGAGGAGCGGGCTCGCCGCCGCTACTTGCAGTTGAAGGGCAAAGTCGATGGTGTTAGTCTGTCGAGTCTGCTAGATGAGATCCGTGCACGTGATGAGCGTGATACCCAGCGCGCAGTAGCCCCGCTCAAGCCGGCGGCTGATGCGATACAGCTGGATTCCACGGAGTTGTCCATCGAGCAGGTGCTGGAACGCATCTTGAGCGAAATCGCCATTCGCGATATCGCCGGGTGATCAAGAAGGCCGCAGGGGACCAGTCATAGTCCTGCGGTGGCTTCTTTTAACTGAAACTGACCCACACCGTCTGGGGTGTGGAGATGGGCGTATTCTTCGCCCTTATCAACAGGAATTAAAATGAGCGAAAGCTTTGCGGAACTCTTTGAAGAAAGCCTAAAAACCCTGAACCTTCAGGCAGGCTCCATCATCACCGGTGTTATCGTTGATATCGATTACCAAGCTCGCTGGGTAACCGTTCACGCTGGTCTGAAGTCTGAAGCTCTGATCCCGCTGGAACAGTTCTACAACGATGCTGGTGACCTGACTATCAATGTCGGTGACGAAGTTCACGTTGCTCTGGACTCGGTTGAAGACGGTTTCGGTGAAACCAAGCTGTCCCGTGAAAAAGCCAAGCGCGCTGAATGCTGGATTGTTCTCGAAGCAGCCTTCGCAGCTGAAGAAGTGGTCAAGGGCGTTATCAACGGTAAGGTTAAAGGCGGCTTCACTGTCGACGTTAACGGCATCCGTGCGTTCCTGCCAGGTTCTTTGGTCGACGTTCGTCCAGTGCGCGACACCACGCACCTGGAAGGCAAGGAACTCGAATTCAAGGTCATCAAGCTCGACCAGAAGCGCAACAACGTTGTCGTTTCCCGTCGCAGCGTCCTGGAAGCAGAGAACTCCGCCGAGCGTGAAGCTCTGCTGGAATCCCTGCAGGAAGGCCAACAAGTCAAAGGTATCGTCAAGAACCTCACCGATTACGGCGCATTCGTCGATCTGGGTGGCGTCGATGGCCTGCTGCACATTACCGACATGGCTTGGAAGCGTATCAAGCATCCATCTGAAATCGTCAACGTTGGCGACGAGATCGATGTCAAGGTTCTGAAATACGATCGCGAGCGCAACCGTGTTTCCCTGGGCCTGAAGCAACTGGGTGAAGATCCATGGGTTGCTATCAAAGCCCGTTACCCAGAAAGCACTCGCGTAACCGCGCGTGTTACCAACCTGACCGACTACGGCTGCTTCGCTGAGCTGGAAGAAGGCGTGGAAGGCCTGGTACACGTTTCCGAAATGGACTGGACCAACAAAAACATCCATCCTTCGAAAGTCGTACAAGTCGGCGACGAAGTGGAAGTTATGGTTCTGGACATCGACGAAGAGCGTCGTCGTATCTCCCTGGGCATCAAGCAGTGCAAATCTAACCCATGGGAAGATTTCTCTGGCCAGTTCAACAAGGGCGATAAAATCTCCGGCACCATCAAGTCGATCACCGATTTCGGTATCTTCATTGGTCTGGACGGCGGCATCGACGGCCTGGTTCACCTGTCCGACATCTCCTGGAACGAAGTTGGCGAAGAAGCTGTTCGTCGTTTCAAGAAGGGCGACGAGCTGGACACCGTTATCCTGTCGGTTGACCCAGAGCGCGAGCGCATCTCCCTGGGTATCAAGCAGCTGGAAAGCGACCCGTTCTCTGAATACGTTCAGGACAACGACAAAGGCGCAATCGTTAAGGGCATCGTGAAAGAAGTTGACGCTAAAGGCGCCATCATCACTCTGGCCGACGATATCGAAGCGACTCTGAAAGCCTCCGAAATCAGCCGTGACCGCGTTGAAGACGCGCGCAACGTTCTGAAAGAAGGCCAGGAAGTAGAAGCCAAGATCATCAGCGTTGATCGCAAGAGCCGCGTGATCCAACTCTCCATCAAGTCGAAAGACGAAGTGGAAGAGAAAGAAGCTATGCAGAGCCTGAAATCGGCTCCAGAAGCTGCCGCAACTGGCGAGACCACTATGGCCTCCCTGCTGCGCGAAGCAATGGCTAAGCAGAACTAAGTTCTGTAACGCTGTAGAAAAAGGGCGACTTCGGTCGCCCTTTTTTGTGCCTGAAATTCGTTGAATCAACAACCAAGAACCAAGCGGTATGAGCGGCTGTCAGAACTGACTATAGTCGTTTGAAAAGCTGCTTTCGTGTTGTTTATTCAGTAAGGGTTGGAATGAACAGGTTTATCGTAGTGTTCGCAGTGGCAATGCTTGCAGGCTGCTCTGCCACCAGTGCCAAGACCCATGCTCGGCACGGTGTAAGCGGCATAGAGATCGATTGCTCTGGCCTGGGCTCTGGTTGGGACAGGTGTGAGAGTCGCGCGGCTCGTGAATGCAAGATGCAGGGCTACAAGGTGGTCACCAGATCCAGCGATGCAAAGGACGATGAGGGTGACTATCTATTTGGCTGGAACCCGGCAGGCGCGGTCACTCGGACGATGTTGGTGATCTGTAATTGAGCATGCAAGGCGTGTTTTGTCGGCCTTGCGCTGACCTGTCGATAAGTTGGGGTATGGGCTGTTCAAATTCATCAAGTCATGCTAAAACCTTCGAAGCGCTTTTCCTAGCTGCTTGAAAAAGAAGGGAAAAATATGACGAAGTCGGAGTTGATCGAACGAATTGTCACCCATCAAGGGCTGCTTTCATCCAAGGATGTAGAGCTGGCCATCAAGACCATGCTTGAACAAATGTCCCAATGTCTGGCTACCGGCGATCGGATTGAGATCCGTGGATTTGGGAGCTTCTCGTTGCACTATCGTGCGCCCCGGGTTGGGCGTAATCCTAAGACCGGACAATCGGTCAGCCTCGACGGTAAGTTCGTTCCTCACTTCAAGCCGGGCAAGGAGTTGCGAGACCGGGTGAACGAAGAAGAGGAAGAGGGTGTCTGAGAATCTTTGAGGAAAGCTACCATGGGTAGAGTTGGGCGTATTTTCTTGGGAATGATCCTGGTGGTCTTCACCTTGGCAGTCATCGTGTTTGTGCTGGAAAACCAGCAAGGTGTGGCTTTGTCGTTCCTGGGGTGGACAAGCGCCGAATTCCCTGTGGCTGTGTTTGTTGGGCTTGCCTTGATCGTTGGTGCGTTGATCGGCCCTTTTTTGGGTTTGTTAGTTAGGCTGGCAGGGCGGCGTCGCGTGGAAGCGTCCAAGCGCTCGTGAGCTGGTATGTCTGATTAGCAGATGCGGCGCTTTACGGGTCTCATCGGCGCCTGAAACACCTTAACTAACAGCAGCGCGAGCGTTGATTGATCGTGAATTCAGTTAATCCGATGCCAGACGGTTTGGTGCGCCCGGTTGCCTGTCTGTCGTCAGCTAAAATCGGCGCTGCAGCGTAATCTTGAAGTCAGATAATTCCTACGGATGGCTCTGTTTTTTGTAGCGTATTCTTCGCTTCAATTTATAGAGGATTTTTGCATGATGCGGAATCTCAAGTTGTGTAAGTAATATTTGTACTGTCCATTGTCTCTGAAGTGCTTCGAGTGTCGGCCTATTGAGTGAGGCCAATGAATGAAAGCGCGCCGAAATTTTTTATCAATCCTGCTCTTCAAGTCTCACGTGCTTTGAGGTTGGTAATGGGTTTGATATCGCTTTGATATTATCGCATTAGAGGCGTGGCGGAACGTTCGGGGTGAGAGGTATAGGGTTGGCCTGCAAGGTTTCATCAGGTCAGAGTAGGGAGGGGGGCTACGATCATTGTTTCCTGATTACTCGTTAGCAAATGCACGCCAGGATGAGCAAGCAGGAGATTTTGATGGAAGCAAATAGATGGAAGGCCATGCAATGCGCTATCAGTCCCGTATCGCAGTCGAATGAAGGGCGCGTGACACCTGTCAATGACCGACTGTTGAAGAGGGGGAGCGACAAGCGCCTTGGCAGATTGCGCAAGTGCTCGACGCCGAGTAGCTTTCGAGCGCCAACGCTAGTTAGAGTTTGTGGCAGATAATGATGAAGTATTTGTGTTATTTGCTCGGCGCCTTAATGGTCTTTCCAATAAAGATGCTGGAAAGTGGCGGTGTGAACTACAAGTTAGATGAGTTTTTGCTTGTTTTTGTCGGTGTGGTTTTTTTGTGCACTCGTCATGCCAGGCCAGCGATGTTTGGTTACGCCTTCCTGGTTCTGCTCTATCTGTTTTACGGCGCGATGATGGTTTATATCAGTGGGCTTGTCGTTAATTATGAGGTGTTCTTTCGGTTACTCCAGATTCTGCTGATCATCATTGTCATGTCGATGATGTCTGATATTGAAAGAACGGCGATGCTTGACGGGATAGGTAATTGGGGGCCGGTGTTTGCATTGTTGATGGTTAGCTACCTGGTTTTCAAGCTGGACTACTCTACAAGTGTGTTGCTGGGCAGTCAGCAGCATTATAAAGATTTCTTTAATAGTAAAGAGTCTTTTTTAAGTGTGCATATAAATACTGTGGGTACGGTGTTGCTGTTGTCGATTTATGTGAATATGTTGAAGTATCAAGTGACGGGTAGGTCGATATATTTGGTATTGTGTATTTTCATGCTGCTTCCACCTTTTATGCTCTTGTCCAAAGGCGATTTGCTGGCAGTTTCGCTGGCGCTGGTTTTCCTGGGTTTTGCAAGGTTCAGTGTGTCATATTTGTTTTTTGTGTTTCTGGCGATAGGTGGGGTGGTCGCGGCGGTTTTTGGGGACTTTTCCCGATTTGATCCCACGCGAGAAATTCTCTATAGCACTGCATTGAAGGCATTTGTTCAAAACCCATTCGGATACGGCATCGGTACGGAAAGCCAGGTTATTTTTGCTTTGTCTGGAATCGATTATCCGGCTCACAATTTTTTGCTGAGTGCTGCGTTGGAGACAGGAATATTCGGCGTACTGTTTTTTGTTTCCTTGGTTTTTTACAGCTGTTGGAAGAATAAAAGTCCTATTGCACGGGCTTTTTTGCTCGCGTTTGTTGTCGTGGGGTCTTTCGGTAACGTCATGTATTTTTACAAATACCACTTCGTGTTTTTTATGATGATAATTGCTTTTTTTGATAAGACGTATTGTCAGTCTGTCCAGCTGCGTAGTCAAAGATTGGCCGCGATCTAAATGAATTAAGGTGGGGTGAGTTAGAATGCCTAGGGCGAAAATTGGGATCGTGGTTGCTACGTATAATAGTGAACGAACGCTACGTGAGTGCCTGGACTCTATTAAGGGGCAGACATTCAAGGATGTTGATCTATATATTCAGGATGGTGGTAGTACAGACGGTACGCTGCAAATAATAGAAGAGTACGGAATGGCCAGGTTCTCCAGTGAGAAGGATTCTGGCGTTTACAATGCGTGGAATAAAGCATTGGCGCAGGTTGACGCTGACTGGATAACGTTCCTTGGGAGTGATGACTACTTTAGTTCGCCTTCTGCACTGGCTTCCATAATTGCACACTTGGACGCTGCGGGTGAGCGTGATGTCAAGATTGTTTACGGTAAAAATAATCTTGTTGATCAGTCTGGAGCCTTTATCGACGAGGTGGGCCTGCCTTGGGAGGCAGCACGTATTGGTTTGAAAAATAAAATGACGATACGTCACCCGGGTTGTTTCCATCATGCGTCGCTGTTTGAAGCGGGGAATGGATTCGACGAGAGCTATAAGGTGATAGGTGACTATCATTTTATCCTGCGTGCGCTCCGGGCGCGGGACGCCGGCTTTTATCCTTTTTCCGTGGTGTCTCATCGAGTGGGTGGGCTGAGCAACAAGCCTAGCTTGATGATGTCGATTATTCGAGAGAACTTCAGGCTTCGGAAAGAGTTGGCGCTATCTCCGGTGTATTTGGTTGATTCGATTTTTATCAAGCGATTGGTGCTTTTCTTACTGAGCGCTGTATTGGGTGATCGTGGTGTTATGAAGTTGCTGTCGGTTTATGGTGGGCTCGTGAAGAAATGAAAATCTGCTATGTGGTTCCGGCGATTGTCAATAAAGCTCCCATTTTAGTGGTTATGCAGCTGTGTGAGCAAATGGTTCGTAGAGGGCACGAGGTTACCGTGCTCTATTTTGATGAGTGTGTCGAAATCGAACTGCTGGAAGGGGTCAGGTTTGAGCGTGTTGGTTTCTACAAGTCATTTGATTTTTCCGCTTATGATGTTGTTCACTCTCACCTGTTGCGGGCTGATGCGTTCGTGTTTAGGAATAAATCATTTTTTACAAAGGTAAGCTATGTAAGTACCTTGCATAATTATGTCGAGCGGGAGTTGTATTTTCATTACAACAGGTTTGTTTCGTTTGTGTTCAGCTTTGTCTGGAATGTGTGTTGGTTGAGGCACGATCGGCTCGTCGTACTGAGCGATGATGCGGTAAAGTACTATTCGAGGTTTTCATATAATAAGAAACTAACAAGGGTCTATAACGGTAGAGATATTGTTGTGGATTATAGTTTGGTCGAGGATTGGTGTGCCGCTGAAATAAATAAATTGAAAGGGCGTGTCGACTATTTGTTAGGGGCCTACTGTGTGCTCACCGCCACAAAAGGCATTGATCAATTGGTGAAATTGTTGACTATCAATGCTCGGCTGGGATTGGTGGTCATTGGTGATGGCCCAGCGAAGCAGTCATTGCAGGAACTGAGTGTGTCGCTGGGTGTAGACAGTCGGTGTGTATTTCTTCCCTCGGTTCCTTATGCGCATCAGTGTAATGTTTTTTTTGATATGTTTGCCATGCCTTCTCGTTCAGAGGGGTTTGGATTGGCTCTGATTGAGGCGGCTCTGCACTCGAAAAAAATAGTGTGCTCCGATATTCCTATATTCAGGGAGCTTTTCAGTGAAGAGGCCGTTTGTTTTTTTGAGCTTGATGATGTCGCGAGCCTGGATGCAGCAGTGATGAGAGGCTTGTCTGACGAATCCAAAGGGCCAGCGGTGTTGAACGTTGCTCGCGAGAGGTATAGCTCTCTTGCGATGGCAACCAACTATCTTAAGGTCTATGAGGAGTTGATGCGTGACTAACTATAAGGTTTTGGTTACCGGTGGGTCGGGCTTCATAGGGACTAATTTGGTAGGTCGTCTGAAGGGGCTCGGGTTCGATGTTTTAAGCCTGGATGTGGCTGCACCGAGGAATCGCGATAACCTTGACGTCCACCGTTATTGTGATATTTGCGATGCGGATCTGTTGGCTGAGGCGTTTGAGTCGTTCAGGCCCGACTACGTTTTTCACCTTGCGGCGCGCACGGATCTTCGCGGCAAGAGTTTGGACGACTATCGGGAAAATATTGCTGGCGTGGACAATTTGTGCGCAGTTCTTTCCTCGGCCGACTACGTTAAACATGCTGTTTTCGCTTCCAGTATGTTGGTTTGTAGGGCTGGCCACATACCCGCTACGATAGAGGATGTTTCTCCTACTACTGTCTATGGCAAAAGCAAGGTGGAGGGGGAGCGTATCGTCCGGCAGTGGATGGCGCGGATGCCAAAGTGCTCTATTGTGCGCCCCACGTCTATTTGGGGGGCCTGGTTTGGAGAGCCCTATCGAAACTTTTTCGATATGGTGCTCGCCGGTCGTTATATTAGAATTGGTCGGGCGTCCAGCACGAAGACCTACGGCTATGTAGAAAACTGCGTCAATCAGATTATTTCGATTGCCCAGCGTCCTGATGACAGTGTTGAATATTTTTATATCGGTGATGCCGTCCCGTTGAATGTAGACGAGTGGAGTTTGAGTATTGCGTCGCATGCAGGTCGTCGGAAGCCGATAAAGGCGCCAATGTTTTTTTTCTATTGTTTGGCATGGGTGGGTGATCTCTGTAATTTTACGGGCTTGAGATTTCCGTTCAGTAGTTTTCGGCTGAAAAACATGACAACTCATAATGTGGTGGACTGCGCTCCGGCAGAAAAATCGAATGTCTACCCTGTGGTGGGTCTGCAGGAGGGGATTGAAAAAACACTGTCATGGCTCAAGGCATCATCGACAAAGGAATAACCCACACATTGGCGTCTCTGGAGCCGTAACTGGTGTTTCTTCGCAGAGTGTTCAAAAGCGTCAGCTGCTGGCTTTGCGTGGATTGGCGGGCTTCAGGGTGTCTGCGACAGATGGCATTTTGCCTGTAAAATCAATGGCCTGTGCCTGGTCAGAGACTTTTCAGTGTTCCAGCGTCATGCTAAGGTTCTCGCTGTTGCCAAGCTTTTTGTCCGGTGCGTGTCACTGCTGCGTGCTACCAGGGGCATCCAATGAGGGCGCTATTTTCATTCGCGTTGTCAGGCGCGGCTCTTCATAAAGTCCGGAAGTGGGTTGGTGTGCGGGGTGCGCATATTTCCAAAGAGTCTGAATTGCGACGGAATATAATCGATGATGTTTTTAACGCTCGTTGAATTTTCCGAAAATACCCGTGTTACGAGGCAAAGGGCTGTGACGCATGAATAGCGCGCTTAAAAACGTAGCGGCGAACTTTTTGGGGCAGGGGTGGGCTGCCTTGATGGGGATCTGTTTCGTCCCCCTGTATCTCAAGTTTATTGGCGTTGAAGGTTACGGTTTAGTTGGTTTCTTTGTAATTCTTTCTGCCGCTATGACTATGCTTGACGGAGGCTTTGGGGCTGTTGCGACCAAAGAAGCCTCGGTTTACGACGCCGCGTCGCCAGCGGACAAGCTAAAGGTTGTTTTGCTGTTAAGAAGCGTCGAGTGGATATTTTGGTGTGTTGCGCTTACGGCGGGCACAATCGTTATATTTTTGGCTCCGGTGATTTCTTCTTACTGGCTTGATGTGACTCCCAGCAAGCTGGAGTCGGTTACTCTATCGTTAAGAGTAATGGGCGTGGCGCTGGTTCTTCAGTTTCCTATCGCATTTTATTACGGGGCCCTGACCGGGCTTCAAAAGCAAGTTGAGTTGAATGTTGCAACCTCTGTTTTTGCAACGCTGCGCTCGGTGGGCGCCGTGTTGGTGTTATGGCTTGTTTCGCCGACGGTTGAATGGTTTTTTATATGGCAGTGCGTGATCAATGTTCTGACTGTTTTTATTTTGCGTATTCAGTTGGTGCGGGAGTTAGGCGGCTGGAAGAAGTCCCCATCATTTTCGGTTGAAGCGCTTCGCCGCCTTCGTGGCTTTGCAATCGGTGTCGGCGTAACCAATGCGCTCACGTTTTTATTGATGCAGGCCGATAAAATCGTGTTGTCAAAGACGCTGTCATTGACGGATTTTGGTTATTACATGCTGGCTTGGACGTTGGGTACGATAGCGTTCAGGCTTATATCACCCGTGTTTAATGCCTATTACCCTAGAATTGTCGCAGCCGTAGCATCTGAAAATACCCAAGAGGCTTTCAGCTCTTATATCAGGGCCAGTCAGATATTGTCGATGTTGGTCATTCCGTTTTCCGTGTGGATTGCGTTGTATAGCCACCCGCTGCTTACATTCTGGACGAGAGACTCGAATATCGCCGCAGCGGCGAGTGGTCCTCTTGTGATACTGGTAATTGGTACCATGCTTCATTCCTTTATGCATATGCCTTATGCGTTGCAATTGGCCCATGGTTGGACCCGGTTTAGTGTTTGGCAAAATTTCATTGCCGCAATTCTCGTGGTGCCTGTGACCTATTACCTGGCAAGTACCTATGGCCTGACGGGGAGTGCCTGGCCCTGGCTGTTGCTGAATATAGGATTTGTTGTGTTGTGTCCGCCGATTGTATTTAGAAAACTGAATATCAAGCCCGCCAAGGTCTGGTATTTCGAGGCTATCGTTATTCCGCTGGCTATTTCAGTTTCTACGTTGTGGTTTTTCAAAGTGATCTATGATGTTCTAAGTGTGGGTAACCTCGTGGTGATGTTCTTGTCGCTAGGGGTGAGCTATTTTCTTGTGGCGCTCCGGTTGTTCGTTTTTCGTTTTGATCTCCGGAGGGTTCAGTGGAGAAATGCACTGTAATTTTCCAATGAGACCTCTGAGGCTGGCGCAGCTTTGGCACCATTTGTTCAAGTTGGCAGTGGCGTTGGGTGTGATGCGGTACAGGCTCGATTTTTTGATCGGTTGGGACTTAACCTTCTCTCGAGTAAAAAAATAATATGCGCGTTGCTTTCGATTACCAAATATTCGCCCTGCAAAATTACGGTGGCATTTCTCGTTATTTTTGCCGCATCGCCGAGCAGATGGCCCAGGCCGGTACCGATGTAGGTGTTTTCTCGCCTTTCTACCGCAATGTGTACTTGAATGAGTTGCCTGAGGGAATCGTTCATGGACGCTGGATAGAAAAGTATCCGCGCTATACCGCGAGGCTCATGCTTGGCTACAACCGTCTTCAAGGGCGAGTGGCGATGAATCGTTGGCGGCCTCAGGTGGTGCACGAAACCTATTACGCCCGTTCCGGTACGGCCCCCAAGGGGTGTCCAACCGTTCTGACGGTCTACGATATGATCCACGAGCTGTACCCTGAGAGCTTCTCTTCGGAGGACAAGACATCCCTGCTCAAGCGCCGCGCAGTAGAGCGTGCAGACCACGTTATTTGCATTTCGGAGAGCACGCGGCAAGACCTCATGAGGCTGTTCGACGTCCCCGAAAGCAAGTTGTCGGTTGTTCATTTGGGTTTTGAACAATTCAAGCCGGTCACCCTAAAAAAACCGAGCCAGTTGCCCAGACCCTATCTGTTGTATGTAGGGGCACGCTTTGCCTACAAGAACTTCGCCGGGCTGCTTCGTGCCGTGGCGAACTCAACACGGTTAAAGTCAGACTTTGACATTGTCGCGTTTGGCGGCGGCGGGTTCTCCGAAAACGAACAGGAGTTGGTACAACGTCTTGGTTTTGCTCCCGGGCAGGTGCGGCAGATGGGGGGCGACGATGCTTTGCTGGGTGAGCTCTACGAGGGCGCCAAAGCCTTTGTCTATCCCTCTATCTATGAGGGCTTCGGACTTCCTCCACTGGAGGCGATGGCGCATTCCTGCCCTGTAATCAGTAGTGGCACCAGTTCAATGCCTGAAATCATTGGCACCGCAGGTGTTTTTTTCGATCCCGTTAATGATGATGAAATGGCTGGAGCGATAGAAAGAGTGGTTTACTCTGACAGCGAAATTGCGAGATTGGTCGGGCTCGGGCATGAGCGCTTAAACCAATTCTCCTGGCAGCGCTGTAGCCAAGAAACACTATCGATCTACAATTCATTGCAAAGGTAATACTTTGGACTATTCAGAAAAAACCGCCCTGATTTGCGGTGTGAGTGGCCAGGATGGTGCTTATCTCGCAAAGCTGTTGCTGAGTAAGGGCTATACCGTTTGGGGGACATCCCGGGATGCGCAGGGCTCTTCATTCGCCAATTTGAAGCGATTGGACGTTTTTCCCAGGGTGAAGTTGCTGTCGATGGTGCCCGAAGATTTTCGCAGTGTGTTCATGGCGCTCAAGCGTAGCCAGCCTGATGAAGTCTATTTTCTGGCCGGGCAGTCGTCAGTCGGACTGTCGTTCGAGCAGCCTGCTGAAACAATTCAAAGTATTACCTTGGGAACCCTGAACATGCTTGAGGCATGCCGGATGACCGAACGTCCGATTCGCTTCTATCAAGCTGGTTCCAGCGAATGTTTTGGTGATACCAACGGCGAGCCCGCCATCGAGAGTACCGCCTTTCATCCTCGTAGCCCTTATGCCGTGGCTAAGTCCTCGGCGTTCTGGCTGGTCGATAACTATCGCGAGGCTTATAATCTTTTTGCGTGTACTGGCATCTTGTTTAATCACGAATCGCCTTTACGCCCCTCCAGATTTGTAACACAAAAAATCGTAACTACAGCCAAACGAATTGCACAGGGCTCCACGGAGCGGTTGACGCTTGGGCGTCTGGATATCGCACGCGATTGGGGGGCTGCCTCAGAATACGTTGATGCAATGTGGAGGATGCTTCAGTGTGAGGAACCCGGTGATTTCGTGATCGCAACGGGTCAAACCCACACGCTGGAAACCTTTGTTGCTGAAGCATTCACGCAATTGGGCCTCGACTGGCAAGCTCATGTCGATCAATCGACGGAGTTCTTCCGACCCACTGATCTACTGATCAGTCGAGCTTGTCCGGCAAAGGCGGAACAGGTTCTGGGGTGGAAAGCCCAATCGACAATGCCTGATGTCATTACCAGCATGCTAAATGCGATTTAACAGTCACTCTAAGAATTTTAGGACCTAAACATGACCCTGAAAAAAGCGCTAATTACCGGGATCACCGGCCAGGACGGCTCTTATTTGGCCGAACTGCTGTTGGAAAAGGGCTACGAAGTTCACGGCATCAAACGACGCGCGTCGTCGTTTAATACGCAACGTGTGGATCACATTTATCAGGATCCGCATGTAGATAATCAACGGTTCATCTTGCATTACGGCGACCTTACCGACTCGTCGAACCTGACCCGTATCATTCAGGAAGTTCAACCTGACGAGGTCTACAACCTCGGTGCGCAATCTCACGTCGCCGTAAGCTTTGAATCTCCGGAATACACAGCTGACGTCGATGCAATGGGCACCCTGCGAATTCTTGAGGCCATCCGTCTGCTCGGGCTGGAGAAAAAGACCCGTTTCTACCAAGCCTCCACCTCTGAACTGTACGGCCTGGTGCAGGAAACGCCGCAGAAAGAAACCACGCCGTTCTATCCGCGCTCGCCCTACGCTGTTGCAAAACTCTACGCGTACTGGATTGTCGTCAACTACCGCGAAGCGTATGGCATGCATGCCTGTAACGGGATCCTCTTCAACCACGAGTCGCCGCGCCGAGGCGAGACGTTTGTGACCCGCAAAATCACCCGCGGCCTGGCAAATATTGCCCAGGGACTTGAGCAGTGCCTCTACATGGGCAACATGGATGCGCTGCGGGATTGGGGCCATGCCAAAGACTACGTCCGTATGCAGTGGATGATGTTGCAACAAGAGGTTGCTGAAGACTTTGTCATTGCAACGGGCGTCCAGTATTCGGTGCGTGAGTTCATTTGCTGGTCTGCCGCTGAGCTTGGCCTGACCTTGCGCTTCGAAGGTACGGGTGTAGACGAGCGTGGCATTATCGACTCCATTGTTGGAGATAAGGCACCGGCGCTCAAAGTTGGCGATACGCTGGTGCGTATTGACCCACGCTACTTCCGCCCGGCCGAAGTTGAAACATTGCTCGGCGATCCTACCAAGGCCAAGACAAAGTTAGGCTGGGTGCCGGAAATCACTGCCCAGGAGATGTGCGCTGAAATGGTTCGCGAAGACTTGAAAGTCGCCCAGCGTCACGCATTGTTGAAGAACCACGGTTACGATTTGCCGGTGTCGCTGGAGAACTAACATGTCACGTCAATTGAGCGAATGTGTTTTTGTTGCCGGCCACAAGGGGATGGTGGGTTCGGCCATCGTCCGGCGCCTGCGAACGTTGGGTTATACCAATATTGTGACCCGCGACAGGGCTCAATTGAATTTGCTTGATCAGCGCGCGGTAGCGGATTTTTTTGCCGGGAACAAGATCGAGCAAGTCTATATGGCCGCGGCAAAGGTGGGTGGCATTCATGCGAACAACACCTACCCGGCCGAGTTCATCTACGAAAACCTGACGATGCAGGCGAATATCGTCCATGCGGCGCACCAGCATGACGTGCAGAAAATGCTGTTTCTTGGCTCCTCATGCATTTACCCCATCAAGGTCCAGCAGCCAATGGCTGAAGAGGCTCTGCTGACAGGGGTGCTCGAGCCAACCAATGAGCCTTATGCGATTGCGAAGATCGCCGGGATCAAGCTGTGCGAGAGTTACAACCGTCAATATGGACGTGATTATCGCAGTGCCATGCCCACCAATCTGTATGGTCCGAACGATAACTTCCACCCGCAAAACTCTCACGTGATACCGGCTCTGCTGCGTCGGTTCCACGATGCTGTCGAGCAGGGCGTTGAAGAGGTAGTGATTTGGGGCAGCGGTTCGCCAAAGCGCGAGTTCCTGCATGTTGATGACATGGCCAGTGCATCCGTTCATATCATGGAGTTGGATCAAGCGCAGTACGGCGCCTGCACCCAACCGATGCTCTCTCATATCAACGTTGGTACGGGGCAGGACTGCACTATTCGAGAGTTGGCCGAAACCATCGCCAAGGTCACTGGGTTCAAGGGTCGCCTGAGCTTTGACGCCACCAAGCCGGACGGCCCGCCAAGGAAGCTGATGGATGTTTCGCGTCTTGGGCGATTGGGATGGCACGCAACTGTAAGTCTCGAAGACGGGCTGCGAGACGCCTACGCCTGGTTCTCCGAGAACGCCTTGCATGCTCGTTCACGCTAGGCTGAAAACTGACCGTGACGGTCTTTTTCAGGGCTCGGTTCAACCACTTCGTTGTGGGTGTTAACGGTTGTCTCCCGCGCAAACTACACTCGCGCCTGTACAGCGGCGCTGATCTCGGTCTCAAAGGATGATTGAATGTTTCTTCCAGTAATCATGGCCGGCGGCTCGGGCACCCGGCTATGGCCACTCTCTCGTCAACTGAACCCTAAGCAGTTCCTGCCCTTGGTGGATGCAGACCTGACGATGCTCCAGGCCACGATCAAGCGCCTTGATGGACTTGAGCACGGCTTGCCGCGGTTGATTTGCAATGAGCATCATCGCTTTCTTGCTGCCGAGCAGCTTCGGCAACTGGGGCTGGAAGACGCGAACATCATTCTTGAGCCGGTAGGCCGGAACACGGCGCCGGCCATCGCCTTGGCGGCCCTGCAGGCGCTGAGCGAGCAGACCGATCCGATCATGCTGGTGTTGGCTGCCGACCACTTGATTCAAGACGTCCAGGCCTTCCAGGAGAGTATTACGGCGGCCCTTTTGCTTGCAGAGTCGGGCAAATTGGTCACGTTTGCCATTACCCCCACCAGCCCTGAGACGGGCTATGGCTACCTTCAGTTGGGTGCTCCTGTTGGGGCCGGTGGGTTCAAGGTCAGCCGATTCGTCGAAAAACCCGACTTGAACACCGCGAAATCCTACTTGTCCCAAGGTGGCTACTTTTGGAACAGCGGTATGTTTATGTTTCGCGCCAGTCGCTATATCCAGGAACTTGAAAAGTTTCACCCGGAAATCGTGTCGGTATGCCGTGGTGCCTTGGCCGGGGGCCAGCAGGATATGCATTTTACCCGGGTTGACGGCACCCTCTTTGCGACGAGCCCGGACGTGTCAATTGACTATGCCGTCATGGAGAAAACGGCGGATGCCGTGATGGTTCCGTTGAACGCAGGCTGGAGCGACATCGGCTCGTGGTCGGCGCTCTGGGAGGCCGGTGAAAAAAACGCGCAAGGCAACCTGTTCAAGGGGGATGGGCTGTCGGAAAACACTACCGGCAGCTACGTTCACGCGACCCATCGGCTGGTCACTACGGTGGGCGTGCAAGACCTGATTATTGTGGAGACCAAGGACGCTGTCCTGGTGGCGCACAAAGACCAGGTTCAGGAAGTCAAAAAGATTGTCGATCAACTCAAGGCGGGTGGCCGTCAAGAGCAGGTCAACCACCGCGAGGTCTATCGTCCTTGGGGTGTGTACGATTCCATCGATAGTGGCGAGCGTTATCAGGTCAAGAGGATTACAGTCAAACCGGGTGAAAAGCTTTCGGTGCAAATGCACCATCACCGCGCAGAGCATTGGGTTGTCGTGAGTGGCACTGCTCGTGTCACCAACGGGGAGAAAACCTATCTCGTCACGGAAAACCAATCCACGTTTATCCCCATCGGCCAGGTCCATGCACTTGAGAATCCGGGGATGATCCCCCTGGAACTGATTGAGGTTCAATCAGGGTCTTATTTGGGCGAGGATGATATTGTGCGGTTTGAAGATATTTACGGTCGCGTAAAGGGTTGACGTATTGAAGATCTCGATTATCACGGTTTCATACAATAGTGAAAAAACGATAAGAGACACTATTGAATCTGTGTTGGCTCAAACCTATTCGGATATTGAATACATCATCGTAGACGGTGGATCCAAAGATAATACGATGGGTGTGGTCGCGGAGTATGCGGCGTCTATCGCGACCATCGTGAGCGAACCGGATCGCGGTATATACGACGCGATGAACAAAGGTATTGCGCTGGCCACCGGCGATGTCATCGGTATTCTCAACTCCGACGATTTCTACGAGAGCCCGTCGTCGTTGGAGAGCGTCGCCGCAGCGTTTCGGCTAAAGCCAGACGATGCGTTGATCTTCGGCGATGTCGTCTTCGTCAACCCTGATGACCTGCATCGGGTGACACGGGTCTACCGCGCCGCTCATTTCAAGGCTTGGAAACTTCGGTTTGGATGGATGCCTCCCCATCCCGGAACGTTTATAAGAAGGCAAGCCTACAAGGACGTCGGTGATTATTCCTTGTTGTACACGATATCTGCGGACTATGAGATGTTTGTCCGCCTGTTGTTGACCAGGCACTGCCGCTTTTCGTATATCGATAAAGTATTGGTACGCATGCGTTCGGGTGGCGTCAGTACTTCAGGTGTCAAAAGCAGCTTGAAGCTCAATAGGGAAATCGTTCAGGCCTGCAAGCGAAATGGCATATATACCAATTTGTTCATGGTCCTCAGTAAAATCCCATTCAAGTTATTGGAATACCTCAAGCGCCCGGGAACGAGGAGCTGATGGAACATATCTTCATTACCGGTGCCGGCGGCTTTTTGGGTAGAGACTTGATCCGTCGCCTGCAATCAGAGGGTCGGTATCGCCTGTCCGCCTCGGTCCGGAATGCCGAGACCCATGTCCCTGCGGGCGTGGTTGCGCATTTCACCGGCGCGATGGACGCCCGAAGCTCCTGGGCGGCGGCCCTCACCGGCGTGGACGTAGTCGTCCACTGTGCTGCCCGAGTGCACGTCATGGCCGATACCTGCGCCGACCCGCTTCAGGCTTTTCGCGAGGTCAACGTTGCCGCCACGCTGCACCTGGCTCGGCAGGCGGCAACTGCCGGAGTCCGCCGCTTTGTGTTTATCAGCTCGATCAAGGTCAATGGCGAAGAATCCCTGGCGGGCAGGCCGTATCGGCCCGATGACGAGCCCAAGCCAATCGACGCCTACGGTCTCTCCAAATGGGAGGCTGAAAAAGGGCTCCTGCAATTGGCCGAGGAGGTCGAGATGGAGATCGTCATCATTCGCCCCGTGCTTATCTACGGCCCAGGGGTAAAAGCAAACTTTCAAAACATGATGCGTTATTTGTGCAAGGGCATCCCTTTGCCGTTGGGCGCCATTCATAACAAACGCAGTTTTGTTGCGTTGGATAACGTAACCGATCTGATCGTCACGTGCCTGGATCACCCGGCAGCCAGTAATCAGGTGTTTCTCGTCAGTGATGATGAGGACCTTTCTACCACTGAGCTGTTGCGCAAAATGGCGCGTGCGCTGCGCGCGCCCGCGCGTTTGGTGCCCGTTCCGGCCTGGCTTCTTACGGCTACGGCCAAGCTTTTGGGACTGTCCGGGTTTTCCCAACGGCTGTGCGGGACCTTGCAGGTCGATATCAGCAAGACCCGTTCGTTGCTGGGATGGGCGCCTCGTGTTGGCTTGGATCAAGCACTTGACGGCACGGCACGACATTTTCTGGATCAGAATAAACGATGAATGTTCTTTGGTTACTCCCCGGCCTGGCAGGTGTTTCGCTACTGCTCACGTGGCTGCTTCGGCGCTATGCATTGTCGGCCAGCCTGATCGATACACCCAACGCTCGCAGCTCTCACTCCATCCCAACGCCCAGGGGGGGCGGGGTGGCGATTGTGCTCAGCTTCCTGGCGGCGGTCCCCGTGCTGGCCTTCGCCGGCCTTGTGCCTTGGCCCTGGGCGTGGGGCATGCTGGGCGCGGGGCTGGGCGTGGCAGTCCTGGGGTTCATGGATGACCACGGGCATATCGCAGCGCGTTGGCGGCTGCTCGGCCATTTCCTGGCGGCGGCTTGGGTGTTGTTTTTCCTTCACGGGCTGGGGCCGGTCAGGGTGTTCGGCCAGCTTCTGGACCTTGGCTGGTTTGGGAATGTCCTGGCCGTTCTCTATCTGGTCTGGCTGTTGAATCTCTATAACTTCATGGATGGCATCGACGGCATCGCAAGCGTTGAAGCGCTGTGCGCCTGCTTGGGCATGTGCGCCATCTATTGGTGGGTGGGCCAGCCACAGCTTGTGTGGACACCGCTGGTGTTCAGCATGGCGGTAGCGGGGTTTCTGTATTGGAATTTCCCACCGGCCAGGATTTTCATGGGTGATGCTGGAAGCGGGTTTATCGGCATCATGCTGGGTGCTTTCTCATTGCAGGCCAGTGTCGTTTCCCCTCAGTTGCTCTGGGCATGGCTGATCATGCTGGGGGTGTTCATCGTCGATGCCACATTCACCTTGATACGCCGGCTGTTGCGCGGGGATAAGGTTTATGAGGCCCATCGCAGTCACGCCTACCAGTTTGCCTCGCGACAGTTTGGTCAACACCGTCCAGTCACGCTGACGGTCGCGTGCATCAATATCTTCTGGCTGTTCCCCGTGGCACTGGCAGTCGTGTTGTTGGATATCGATGGCTTTCTTGGGCTTGCTCTCGCTTATGCCCCTTTGATTTGGCTGGCAGTAAGGTTTCACGCGGGAGCGCTGGAGCACGTTGAGGCGCGCTGATCATCCTGGATGTTCAAGTGCAGACTAAAATAGTCTGATAGCGACATCATCCCTGCGGTGTCTATTGGCAGGTGAAGGTTATTTTGGAGAATGAAGATGGATCGAATGCGCACGCTGCTGCTGGGCTTGCCAAGGCGTCACAAGCGCGTTCTGCAGGTTCTGACTGACGTCGTGATGGTGTGGATCGCGTTGTGGATGGCCTTTGTAGTACGCCTGGGCATCGATGAAATGGTCAATCCTGTCCGGATGCACTTCTGGCTGTTCATTTCTGCGCCCATCATTGCCATCCCGTTGTTCGTGCGATTTGGCATGTACCGGGCAGTCATGCGTTATTTCGGCAATGATGCGCTGATCGCCATCATCAAGGCCGTCAGCTTGTCAGCGTTGATATTGGCGTTGGTGGTCTATTGGTACAGCAATCATCAAAACGTGGTTCCGCGCTCGATCGTGTTCAACTATTGGTGGTTGAGCCTGATCATGATCGGCGGCTTGCGACTGGGCATGCGCCAATACTTTTTGGGGGATTGGTTCACCGCTTCGCAGCACGTGCCTTTCACCAGTCGTGACGATGGCTTGATCAAAGTCGCTATCTACGGCGCCGGTTCTGCCGGGAACCAGTTGGTTGCCGCACTTCGAATGGGGCGAGTCATGCGCCCAGTGGCGTTTATCGATGACGACTCGAGCATTTCAGACCGAGTCATATCGGGTTTGCATGTGTATAAACCCAAGCACATCCAACAAATGATCGAGGCAACCGGCGCCCAGGAAATCCTTCTGGCCATCCCCTCGTCCAACCGTGGCCGCCGTCGTGAAATCCTGAGTTTTCTTGAAGGCTTTCCACTCCACGTGCGCAGTGTTCCCGGCTTCATGGACCTCGCCAGTGGGCGTGTCAAAGTTGACGATATTCAAGAAGTCGATATCGCCGACCTGCTGGGGCGCGATGCGGTCCCGGCACAGGCCGACTTGCTTGAGCACTGCGTCAAGGCCCAGGTGGTACTGGTAACCGGTGCGGGTGGCTCCATCGGCTCGGAGCTTTGCCGACAGATTCTTTCCCTGCGGCCAACGACCTTGTTGTTGTTCGATCACGGCGAATTCAACCTGTACACCATCCTGTCCGAGTTGGAACAGCGCATTGCGCGGGAGTCTTTGCCGGTAAAACTTCTACCGATTCTCGGGTCAGTGCGTAACCCGGAAAAACTGCTCGACGTGATGAAGACCTGGCATGTCGATACCGTCTACCATGCCGCGGCCTACAAACACGTCCCGATGGTTGAGCACAACGTGGCAGAAGGCGTGTTGAACAACGTCATCGGAACACTGAATACCGCCCAGGCGGCACTCCAGTCGGGGGTTGCCAACTTCGTGTTGATCTCAACTGACAAGGCTGTACGCCCGACAAACATCATGGGCAGTACCAAGCGCCTGGCAGAGTTGACACTGCAAGCCCTGAGCAGGGAATTGGCCCCCGTACTGTTCGGCGACAAGTCCAATGTTTCCCATGTCAACAAGACCCGCTTCACCATGGTTCGCTTCGGCAACGTTCTTGGGTCCTCGGGCTCTGTGATTCCGTTGTTCCACAAGCAGATCAAATCCGGAGGGCCGCTGACGGTGACCCACCCGAAGATCACGCGCTACTTCATGACGATCCCGGAGGCCGCCCAACTCGTCATCCAGGCAGGCTCCATGGGGCAGGGCGGGGACGTATTTGTTCTGGATATGGGCGAACCGGTGAAAATCATCGAACTGGCAGAAAAGATGGTTCATCTCTCTGGCCTGAGCGTGCGCTCCGATAAAAACCCCCAAGGTGACATCTCCATCGAGTTCACCGGCTTGCGTCCCGGTGAAAAACTTTACGAGGAGTTACTGATTGGCGACAACGTGGTCGCGACCCAGCACCCGATGATCATGAGTGCCAGTGAAGATCATCTGTCGTGGGAGGTGCTCAAGGGCACGCTCAAAGAGCTGCTGGCTGCGGTCGATCAAGATGATTACGCGCGTATCCGAGAGCTGTTGCGCGACACTGTCAGCGGCTACTCCCCCGATGGCGAAATCGTTGATTGGATCTATCAGCAACGTCGCCTGGAGCCTTGATTTAACACCCTGTTACTCAAGCTTTTTTGACGAATCCCACGCATCACCTAAGTTTGAAAAGCAGCTTCGGAAAGCTGCTTTTCTCTCATAGTTGTCATGGAGCGTCACCAATGCAAAACACCTACGTTTCTTCCCTGATCTTCGCCTTCCTCACCACACTCTCCGTCACCACCACCGCAGCCCCTTCGATCAAACCCGAAGCACCCACCCCCATCACTGCGCAAATAACCAAGGCCGAGCAAGCCGCCAAGGTCAACCTGAACGCCGCCGACGCCGAAACCCTGCGGCGTGACTTGTTCGGCATCGGCGCCGCCAAAGCCAAGGCAATCGTCGCCTACCGCGATAGCAACGGTCCGTTCACGGCAGTGGATGAGTTGTTGGAGGTGAAGGGCATTGGCAAGGCGTTGCTGGAGAAGAACCGCGATAGGCTGTCGATCAATTAAGTAGCCAGGAGGCCGGTCATTGATCGGCCTTTTCATCTTCCCGGATCTGCGTTTTCAAGGTGTCTCGAACCACATCCATGATCCGCGTGGCCAATTGTGGATTCTCGACACTCCTGGCCAGCACCAGCGCGCCCACCAGTGTCGACATCATCACCAGTGCCTGAGCGTCAGTACGGCCCTCACCCAAAGCTGTATCAATCTGTTTGAGCCGTGCATCGAGCACGGCGTCCGTTGTCGGACTAGGCTGGCCTCGTAGCCCTAGTTCGGAACACATGGTCGGCAAAGGGCAACCCTGGTCCGGGGAGGTCTGATGCCAGTCCGACAGGTAGCTGTCGATGAACGCGTCCAACGGCCGCTCCTGGCTGAACAGCATCTCGCAGTGAGTATCGAGTTCT
This sequence comes from Pseudomonas sp. FP453, assembly GCF_030687495.1. Lineage (NCBI taxonomy): Bacteria > Pseudomonadati > Pseudomonadota > Gammaproteobacteria > Pseudomonadales > Pseudomonadaceae > Pseudomonas > Pseudomonas sp. FP453. The sequence goes on from NZ_CP117435.1 coordinate 1,856,255, forward strand.
GCGGCCGAGGCGAGCAGGGCTTTTTCTACCAGTTCGTCCTTGGACTTGAAGTGTGCGTAAAACCCGCCATGCGTCAGGCCCAGCGCTTTCATCAGCGGTTGCAGGCCGGTGGCGCCAATGCCGTCGCGGCGAAAGCGTACCGACGCTTCCTTGATGATGCGCTGATGGGTTTGGGCTTTGTGGTCTTGGGAGTAACGCATAGGGCAGCCTCGGTAACGAGGTGGCAGTTTAACGGAGTTGAACGTTATTACACATCCAGCGAAGCGCAGCGGTTGGCACGAAAAGTGATTACGTCTACGCAGAGGATTGTTCAACAATCATGGGGGAGTGATGGCACTCAGTTTGTCGTTAGCCGATCAGATCGCGCTGGAACTTCGTGCCGACATCATCGGTGGGCGGTTGCTACCTGGCATGGCGTTGGTCGAGGTGGAGTTGGTGAGGCGTTACAACGCCTCGCGCAACACGATTCGCGAAGCCTTGCATCGCCTGGGGCAAGAAGGCCTGACCCGGTACGTGCGAAACAAGGGGGTGATGGTCCGGCGCCTGGAGCGTGAAGAGGTGCGTGATGTGTTTGTAGTGCGACGCACCCTGGAGTTACAGGCCATCGCCCAGAGCGGCGCATTGACCGCCGATCAGTCCGAGCGCATGCAAAACGCTATCGACGCCACCACCCTGGCGCGGGAACGTGAAGATTGGCGCGCCGTGGCCACCCACAGCCTGGTGTTCCACCAACAGATTGTCGGGCTGATGCGCAGCCCGTTGTTCGATGACTTTTTTGCCCAGGTGATCGCCCAGTTACGCCTGGTATTTTGTGCCGCACCCGATGAGCAGCGGTTCCAGTCACCCTGGCTGGAGCGTGACCGTGAGATATACGTGCTATTGGTCCAAGCGGATAAACCGGCAGCAGGGCAGGCGCTGAGTTTGTATCTGGATGATTCGGAGCGCGCGTCGCTGGCCCTGTTCGCCCCCCTTGATCGAGGATTTCCATAATGTACAAAGACTATCCGGCGGCTTATCAGGTCAGCAAAGGTTCGGCGCTGCAGGTTGATAAGGCGTTTTATGAGCGCATTCGCGAGTGCGCCGACCAGCGCACCTTGATCGAACAATTCGAGGTGCCGATTCGTACGGGCAGGGCATGGAAAGTGCCGGCCGGGCATGTGTTCCGGGTGACCACGCCGGTTGGCCCGCAGGTGGGCGACTTCAACGTGTGGAACGCCAATGACCCGCGCGAGCGGCTGTGGGCCGCACGCACGCGGCAGTTGCAGGGCGCCCATGTCAGCACCCATGACCGCTTGTGGTCGAACCTGCCGTTTCTGCGGCCCCTGGTGACTATCACCGATGACAGCCTGGCGAGCTATGGCATCGATGAACATGGCGGGCGCCTGCATGACCTGCTGGGTACGCGCTGCGACCCTTATGTGAACCGCATGCTCACCGGTGAGGACTTCCATCACCATTGCCACTCGAACCTGACGCGTGCGGTTTTACCCCACGGCCTGACGGAATTCGACGTGCATGACGTGCTGAATATTTTCCAGTGCACCGGCCTCAATCAGGACGACATGTATTTCATGAAGGCGTGCCCGGCGCAGAAGGGTGATTACCTGGAGTTCTTTGCCGAGATTGATCTGCTGTGCGCGCTGTCGACCTGCCCGGGCGGGGACCTGTCACTGCCGATGTGGGGCCCCGACGCGCAGGACCCGCTGACGGTGTGTCGCCCGCTGGGCGTTGAGATCTACCGGTTGGAAGCGGCGCTGCTGAATGGCTGGAGCCAGCCGGAACGTGCTGCCTACAAGGGGCAGCACGGGTTGCATATGGCCAAGGCGGCTTGGGAGTAACCCAAGGCTCAGCGATCTTGCGCGTCCTTGGCATCCGCCTGGGCGTTGCGTTCGGCCACGCGTTTGCGTTGTTCGTCGGTGAGTTCCACCTTGTTGGCGCTGTCCCGCAGCATCAGCAAGCCACCGACGATCGAGCCGATCGCCACCACTAAAATCAACCACGCATACCACGGCATAAGGCTCTCCTTGAGGCAGATTGCCGTGGGAGAATTTTCCCACGGGAATAACTGCTTTGAGTAACGGGCTTTCTCAGTAGTTCAGTGTAGGCCCGTTCTGCCTCCAGTAGATCAGAGCCCGGTCAACATCGCATCCGCCGGGGCACCGGCACGGTTCTGCGCGGTCATCTGGAAGTAGGCAAACCCTACCGCCATGAAGCCCAGGAAGATCAACCCGATCAACGTGTTGAACCAGGCCATGGCCACCAGGCACACCACCGCCAGCACCAGCGCAATGCCCGGCACAATCGGGTAACCCGGCGCGCGAAAGGTGCGCTCCAGCAGCGGTTCGCTTTTACGCAGCTTGAACAGGCTGAGCATGCTCATGATGTACATCACGATGGCGCCGAAGACCGCCATGGTGATCATCGCTGCGGTCAGCGTCATGCCGCCCAGGTTGATCAAGCCGTCGCTGTAGATCGCGGCGATGCCGACCACGCCGCCGGCGAGGATGGCGCGGTGGGGTGTCTGAAAGCGCGACAGCTTGGCGAGGAAAGAGGGCAGGTAACCGGCGCGGGCCAGGGCAAAGAACTGACGCGAATAGCCGAGGATGATGCCGTGGAAGCTCGCCACCAGGCCGAACAGGCCGATCCACACCAGCATGTGCAGCCAACCTGAGTGGTCGCCCACCACGGTTTTCATCGCTTGCGGCAGTGGATCGTTGATGTTCGACAAGGTGCGCCAGTCACCCACGCCACCGGCGAAGAACATCACGCCCATGGCCAGGATCACCAGGGTCAGGATGCCGCTGATGTAGGCTTTTGGAATGGTGCGCTTGGGATCTTTCGCTTCTTCTGCGGCCATGGCCGCGCCTTCGATGGCGAGAAAGAACCAGATCGCAAAGGGAATCGCCGCAAACATCCCGGCAATCGCCGGCGCGCCAAACGTATCCGAACCGGCCCAGCCATTCAGGGCGAAGTTGCTGAAACTGAACGCCGGGGCGACCACGCCCATGAATACCAGCAACTCGGCCACGGCGAGCACGCACACCACCAATTCGAAGGTGGCAGCGAGTTTCACGCCGAGGATGTTCAGGCCCATGAACACGAAATAGGCGCCGACGGCCGCATGTTTCGGGTCCAGTGCCGGAAACTGCACGTTGAGATAGGCACCGATGGCCAGGGCAATGGCGGGCGGGGCGAACACGAATTCAATCAGCGTCGCCAGCCCGGCAATCAAGCCGCCTTTCTCACCAAAGGCGCGGCGGCTGTAGGCAAACGGCCCACCTGCGTGGGGAATGGCGGTGGTCAGTTCGGTGAAACTGAAGATAAAGCAGGTGTACATCGCGGCGACCATCAGCGAGGTCACCAGGAAGCCCAAGGTGCCGGCGACGCCCCAGCCGTAGCTCCAGCCGAAGTACTCCCCGGAAATCACCAGGCCGACAGCAATGCCCCACAAATGCAGGGTGCCCAAGGTGGGTTTGAGTTGTGTGTTCATCGTGCTGCGCTCCCTGAACGGTTTGGAATGATTCAAGGTATTGCAGCGGCCATGCCAGCCTGAGAATCATTGTCGTAAAGGCGCACACCTGTCGTCGGGGGGATGGTTTGGCGTTTGAATCTCGGCAGGGTTGCACCAGATGAGTGCGAGGTTGTTTGAGCTGCCGCCATCGCGGGCAAGCCCGCTCCCACACTCGACCGCGTTGTCATGGCAAACGCCGATCAAACTGTGGGAGCGGGCTTGCCCGCGATGAGGCCTTCCCAGCCACTACACCTCTCCTGTAACCCCCGCATAAACCCACTCTTTACGCCGTCTTTACGCCCCGCCCACCCCCTCGCTCTCGTTCCTTTACACCACTCCTGCGGACAATTGCCCCACACGCGGCAATACGCCGCTAAACGGAGAAACTTCCATGAGCGTTCTGGACGGGGTGTCACTGCTATTGGCCGTGGCGCTGTTCATTTATCTGCTGGCTGCGCTGCTACGCGCGGATCGGAACTAGGAGCTTGGCCATGCACAGTTATGACTATTGGCTGATCATCGCCTTCTTTGCCGTGGTGTTGGTGCCGGCGCCGTTCCTGGGCCGGTTCTACTACAAGGTGATGGAAGGCCAGCGCACCTGGTTGAGCCCGGTCCTGGGGCCTGTCGAAAAGGCCTGCTATCGCCTCTCGGGCGTGGACGAACATCAGGAACAAAGCTGGCAGAAGTACATGCTGGCCCTGCTGGCATTCAACCTTGCCGGCTTCCTGCTGTTGTTCGCCATCCTGCTGTTCCAGGACTACCTCCCACTGAACCCGCAGAAATTACCGGGCCAGGAATGGACGCTGGCCTTCAACACCGCCGTCAGTTTCATGACCAACACCAACTGGCAGTCCTACAGCGGTGAGGCGTCCCTGAGCTACCTCAGCCAGATGGCCGGCCTGACCGTACAGAACTTCGTCAGCGCCGCCACCGGTTTGGCCGTCCTTGTCGCCTTGTGCCGCGGGATCGGTCGCAAATCCGCGCAGACCCTGGGTAACTTCTGGGTCGACATGACCCGCGCCACCCTCTACGGCCTGCTGCCCCTGTGCCTGGTGCTCGCATTGTTCCTGGTGTGGCAGGGCGTGCCGCAGACCTTCGCCCATTACGTCGATGCGCTGACGATGCAGGGCGTGGATCAGGTGATCCCCCTCGGCCCGGCCGCCAGCCAGATCGCGATCAAGCAACTGGGTACCAACGGCGGTGGTTTCTTCGGCGTCAACTCGGCGCATCCGTTTGAAGACCCTACCGCGTGGGCCAATCTGTTCGAGGTGGCGTCGATCATCCTGATCCCGGTGGCGCTGGTGTTCACCTTTGGTCACTACGTGAAGGACCTGCGCCAGAGCCGCGCGATCCTTGGCTGCATGTTGGCGCTGTTCCTGATCGGCGGCGCCACCTCGCTGTGGTCCGAGTCCCAGCCCAACCCGACCCTGAACCACCCGGCCGTCGAGCAGACCGCACCGCTGGAAGGCAAGGAAACGCGCTTCGGCACCACCGGCACCGTGCTTTGGTCGGTGACTACCACCGCGGCGTCCAACGGCTCGGTCAACGGCATGCAAGACAGCCTCAGCCCGCTGAGCGGCATGGTCGCGCTGGTCAACATGATGGTCGGCGAAGTGATCTTCGGCGGCGTCGGCGCCGGCATGTACGGCATGTTGCTCAACGTGTTGATCGCGGTGTTCCTCGCCGGTTTGATGATCGGCCGCACGCCGGAATACCTCGGCAAGAAACTCCAGGCCAAGGAAGTGCAATTGCTCGTCGTCACCTTGCTGGTGATGCCGGTAGGCGTGCTCGTCCTCAGTGCGATCGCCGCCAGCCTGCCCGGCCCGGCGAGTGCCATCAGCAACCCTGGCCCTCACGGGTTCAGCCAATTGCTCTACGCCTACACCTCCGCCAGTGCCAACAACGGCTCGGCGTTCGCCGGCCTCAGCGCCAACACCGCGTTCCACAACCTGATGCTCGGCCTTGGCATGTTGATCGGCCGCTTCGGCTACATCCTCCCGGTCCTGGCCCTGGCCGGCAGCCTGGCGATGAAGAAGGCCGCACCAATTGGCCAGAACAGCTTCCCGACCCATGGCCCGCTGTTCGTGACCCTGTTGACCGTGACCATCTTGCTGGTGGGCGGCCTGACCTTCCTGCCGACGCTTGCTCTAGGCCCCATCGCTGAACACCTGAGCATGGGCTTCTAAGGGGATATGAACATGAATATGCCTGCAAAAAACGCCGCTCCCGTGCAAACCCAGGAGCCCGCCAAAACCGCCATCTCCGCCCTGTGGCGCCCGGCGCTGGTCCAGGCGTTCGTCAAGCTCGACCCGCGCCAATTGCAACGCTCGCCGGTGATGCTGGTGGTCGAGCTGACCGCCATCCTCACCACCGTGCTGTGCTTCGTGCCCGACACCGCCGTGCCGACGTTTGTCGCCGTGCAAATCGCCGTGTGGCTGTGGTTCACCGTGTTGTTCGCCAACTTCGCCGAAGCCTTGGCCGAAGGGCGTGGCAAGGCCCGTGCCGACAGCCTCAAGGCCGGCAGCGAAGGCCTCAGCGCACGCCGCAAGGAAACCGACGGCAGCTTCAAGGTCGTGCCGGCCACCAGCCTGCGCAAAGGCGATGTGGTGCGCGTCGCCGCCGGGGAAATGATCCCCGGTGACGGCGAAGTCATCGAAGGCATCGCGGCGGTCAACGAAGCGGCGATCACCGGCGAATCCGCGCCGGTGATCCGCGAGTCCGGCGGCGACCGCTCGGCCGTCACCGGCAACACGCGGCTGGTGTCGGACTGGCTGCTGATCCGCATCACCGCCAACCCCGGTGAGTCCACCCTGGACCGGATGATCGCCCTGGTCGAAGGCGCCAAACGCCAGAAAACCCCCAACGAAGTGGCGCTGGATATCCTGCTGATCGGCCTGACGCTGATCTTCCTGTTGGTGGTGGTGACCCTGCAACCGTTCGCCCACTTCGCCAATGGCAGCTTGCCGCTGGTGTTCCTGGTCGCACTGCTGGTGACGTTGATTCCCACGACGATTGGCGGCTTGTTGTCGGCCATCGGCATCGCCGGCATGGACCGCCTGGTGCGCCTCAACGTGATCGCCAAATCCGGTCGCGCGGTTGAGGCGGCGGGGGACGTGCATGTGCTGCTGCTGGACAAGACCGGCACCATCACCTTTGGTAACCGTCGCTGCTCGGCGGTGGTCGCGGCGCCTGGCATCAGTGGCCGCGAGCTGGCCGAAGGCGCGCTGCTGGCGTCCCTGGCGGACGACACGGCGGAAGGCAAATCCATCGTCGAATACCTGCGTGCGCTGCACCCCCAGGCCGAGCCGTCCCTGGACGAACTGACCGCCGTACCGTTCAGCGCCGAAACCCGCTTGTCCGGCGTCGACTACCAAGGCCGCGTATTCCGCAAAGGCGCGGTGGATTCGCTGCTGGCCTTTGCTGGCCAACAACGCCGCGACCTCGCACCCGCGCTGTCGCGGGAAATCGACAAGATCGCCCAAAGCGGCGGCACGCCGTTGCTGGTGTGCGCCGACGGCAAACTGCTCGGTGCGATCCACCTCAAGGACGTGGTCAAGCCCGGCATCCGCGAACGCTTCGCCGAACTGCGCAAGCTGGGGATTCGCACCGTGATGGTCACCGGCGACAACCCGCTGACCGCCGCTGCAATTGCCGCCGAAGCCGGCGTGGATGACGTGCTGGCCGAAGCCACCCCGGAGAAAAAACTCGCGCGCATTCGTCACGAGCAGAACGACGGCCGCCTGGTCGCCATGTGCGGCGACGGCGCCAACGACGCCCCGGCACTGGCCCAGGCTGACGTCGGCATGGCGATGAACGACGGCACCCAGGCCGCCCGCGAAGCGGCGAATATGGTCGACCTCGACAGCGACCCCACCAAGCTGCTGGATGTGGTGCAGATCGGCAAGGAATTGCTGGTGACCCGTGGCGCGCTGACGACCTTTTCCATCGCCAACGACGTGGCCAAGTACTTCGCGATCCTGCCGGCGCTGTTCGCCTCGATCTACCCGCAACTGGGCGTACTCAACGTGATGCACTTGCAGAGTCCGCAGAGCGCGATCCTTTCGGCCATTGTGTTCAACGCCTTGATCATCGTGGTGTTGATTCCCCTGGCGCTGCGCGGTGTGCGCGTGCAGGCGGCGAGTGCGGCGGCCTTGCTGCGGCGCAACCTGCTGATCTACGGCGTGGGCGGGTTGCTGGTGCCGTTCGCGGGCATCAAGGCGATCGACATGCTGTTGACCGCGCTGCACCTGGTTTGACCCGATGCCTGTGGGTGCTCTCCCAGTGCCCACAGGTTGCAATGACCGAATTGAGGAACTTGAAATGTCCAATATCATCCGCCCGGCTCTGAGCCTGCTGGTGCTCATGACCCTGATTACCGGCGTCGCCTACCCACTGGTGGTCACCGGCGTCGCCCAAGTCGCCTTCCCCGAGCAGGCCAACGGCAGCCTGGTGTACGACGCCAGCGGCAAGGTGCGCGGCTCCAGCCTGATCGCCCAGGATTTCAGCGGCGACAACTGGTTCCACCCGCGCCCATCTGCTGGTGCCTATGCCACGGTTTCCAGCAGCGCCAGCAACCTCGGCCCGAGCAACCCGGCATTGGCCACGCGCATCTTCGAGGACGCGAACAAGCAGCTAGTGCCGAGCCAGGGCCCGGTGCCTCTGGCCTCGCTGACTACCTCTGGCAGCGGTCTTGATCCACACTTGCCACCGGAGGCGATTGCCTATCAACTGGCGCGCGTGGCGGCGGCGCGGAATGTGCCGGTGTCGACCCTGCAACGTTTGCTGGATGAGCACATCGAAAGCCCGCTGGTGGGGCCGCCGGTGGTGAATGTGCTGGCGCTGAACATGGCCCTGGAAAAGTTGTAGGCATTGAAGACGCTATCGCGGGCAAGCCCGCTCCCACATTTGGAATGCATTCCCCTGTGGGAGCGGGCTTGCCCGCGATGACGGCCTCAAAGATTGCAAATAAACACCTGAAGGAACCCCCTACATGAGCGACTCCGGCCGCGCCGATGCCCTGCTAGCCGACCTGCCCCGCAATGGCCGTGGCCGGCTCAAAGTCTTCCTTGGCGCCGCGCCGGGCGTGGGCAAGACCTACGCCATGCTCCAGGCCGCCCACACCCAGCTGCGCCAGGGCGTGAAACTGATCGCCGGCGTGGTCGAGACCCACGGCCGCGCCGAGACCGAAGCCCTGCTCAGCGGCCTGCCGCAGCAACCGCTGTTACGCACTGAATACCGCGGCGTGATGCTCGAAGAAATGGACCTCGACGGCCTGCTCGCCGCCAAGCCCAAGCTGGTGCTGGTGGACGAACTGGCCCACAGCAACGCCCCTGGCAGCCGTCATGAAAAGCGCTGGCAAGACATTCAGGAACTGCTCGCCGCCGGCATCAACGTGTTCACCACGGTCAACGTCCAGCACCTGGAAAGCCTCAACGACCAAGTGCGCGGCATCACCGGCGTGCAAGTGCGCGAAACCCTGCCGGACTGGGTGCTGCAAGAGGCCGACGAACTGCTGCTGATCGACCTGCCATCGCGCGAGCTGCTGGAACGCCTGCGCGACGGCAAGGTGTATGTGCCGGAACAGGCCCGCGCGGCCATCGACGCATTTTTCACCCAGACCAACCTGATGGCCCTGCGCGAGCTGGCGATGCAGACCGCCGCGGCCCACGTCGATGCTGACTTGGCCCAAGGCTACCGTCAGCTCGGCCAAGCCGCGCCGGCAGTGCGCGGCCGCCTGCTGGTGGGCGTGGATGGCGATGCCCAGGCCGAACGCCTGGTGCGGCATGCCAGCCGTGTCGCGCAGCGTCGGCATTTGCCGTGGAGCCTGGTGCATATCGATAACGGCGGCGCGCGGGATGAGCAATCGCGCCTGCGCCTGCAAAACGCCCAGCAACTGGCCGAACGCCTGGGCGGCGAAGTGGTGTTGCTGCGGGCCGGGGAGGTGGCCAAGACCCTGATCCAGCACGCCGCCGAACGCCGTGCCAGCCTGCTGCTGTTGGGGCAGTCGCGGATGCGTTGGCGCCGTCGGGTATTTGGTGGCGGGCTGGCGGCGCGCCTGTTGCGCAATGCCCGGGGGCTGGAAATCAACGTCCTCGACAGCGACGACATTCCCGCGCCGCCGCGCCTGCCGGACGTGCGTGGGCTGGTGTGGTTCGACTACGGCCTGGCGGTGGTGGCAACCGTCGTCGCGGCGGCGGTGGCCTGGGCGGTGTCCAGCGTGTTGCCGTTGCCGAATATCTCGTTGGTGTTCCTCGCCGCGGTGCTGTTGGTGGCGGTGCGCAGCAGCCTGGGCCCGTCGCTGGTGTGCGCGGCGTTGTCGTTCATGACCTACGATTTCCTGTTTATCCCGCCGAACTTTTCCTTCGCCATCCAGCGTGAAGAAGATGTGCTGACCTTATTGTTCTTCCTGCTGATGGCGGCGCTCACCGGCAACCTCGCCGCGCGCCAACGCCGGCAGTTGCAGGCGCTGCGCGACACCCAGGAAGAAACCAGCGAGTTGCTCGACCTGTCGCGCAAACTCACCGCCGCCACCGACCGCCAGGCGGTGATCAGTGCGGCGGCCCATCACCTGGAAGGCTGGAGCGACCTCGACCTGTGCCTGGTCAATCGCGACGGCCAGGGTGGTTGGACGATCGAAACCGGTGGCCCGCTGACCCTCACCGAAGGCGAACGCGCCGCTGCGGACTGGGCCTGGCAGCACGATCAACCCGCCGGCATGGGCACGGGCACCTTGCCGCTGGGCCGTTGGTGGTGGTGGCCGTTGTCGGGTGAAGAAGGGCCGCTGGGCCTGCTCGGCGTGAGCCCCAAGCCGGGCCTGGAATTGAGCGGCCAGCGCCGTCGCTTGCTGACCGCCCTGAGCCAGCCGCTGGCGCAAGCCCTGGCCCGTGCGCAACTGGCGCAGGAGTTGGAGTCGGCGCGCCTGCACGGCGAAACCGAGCAACTGCGCAGCGCCTTGCTCGCCTCGGTGTCCCACGATTTGCGCACGCCGCTGACCTCCATGCGCGGCAGCATCGACAGCCTGCTGGCCCTCGGCGAGGCCATCCCGCTGGAGGACCGCCGCGAACTGCTGGAAGGCACCCGCGATGAAGCCGAGCGCCTCGACCGTTACATCCAGAACCTGCTGGACATGACGCGCCTGGGCCACGGCGCGTTGAAGCTGGCGCGGGACTGGGTCTCGCCCGGCGATATCGTCGGCAGCGCCCTCGGCCGCTTGCGCGCGGTGCTGGCGCCGCTGCAGGTGCACACCGAGGTGCCGGCCCAGTTGCCATTGCTGTATGTGCACGCGGCGCTGATCGAGCAGGCACTGGTCAATGTGCTGGAAAATGCCGCGCGCTTTTCGCCGTCCCATGGGCGTTTGCAGTTGAGTGCGGGCGTCGCGGATAACCAACTGTTTTTTGCCGTCGCCGACGAAGGCCCCGGCATCCCCGAGGACGAGCGCGCGAAGATTTTCGACATGTTCTACACCGCCGCCCGTGGCGACCGTGGCGGGCAGGGTACCGGTCTCGGCCTGGCGATCTGCCAGGGCATGGTCGGCGCCCACGGCGGGCATATCGGCGTGGCCGACGGCATCGACGGCCGAGGGACTTGCATCACCCTGTTCCTGCCGTTGCCGATCCAGCCTGGCCTGGAGCGCGAGGCATGAGCTACCCTGTTTTTTCTCCCGATTCTGATTGGACACCATGAGCCAGACTGCGACGATTTTGGTCATTGATGACGAACCGCAGATCCGCAAATTCCTGCGTATCAGCCTGGCCTCCCAGGGCTACAAGGTGATCGAGGCCGGCACCGGCAACGAAGGCCTGGCCCAGGCGGCACTGAGCAAACCGGACTTGCTGGTGCTCGACCTCGGCCTGCCGGACATGGACGGCCAGCAAGTGCTGCGCGAATTTCGCGAGTGGTCCACGGTGCCGGTGCTGGTGCTGTCGGTGCGCGCCAGCGAAGGGCAGAAGGTCGAAGCCCTGGACGGCGGCGCCAATGACTATGTGACCAAGCCCTTCGGCATCCAGGAATTTCTCGCCCGCGTGCGCGCGCTGCTGCGCCAGGCACCGGCGGGGGAGGCGCAGGAAGCGGCGCTGTCTTTCGGGCCGCTGACCGTGGACCTCGCCTACCGCCGCGTGCTGCTGGACGGCGTCGAAGTCGCCCTGACGCGCAAGGAGTACGCGGTGCTGGCGCAACTGGCGCGGCATCCGGGGCGGGTGATTACCCAGCAGCAATTGCTCAAGGATATCTGGGGGCCGACCCATACCGAAGACAGCCATTATTTGCGGATTGTGGTGGGGCATTTGCGCCAGAAGCTGGCGGATGATCCGACGCAGCCGCGGTTTATCGTGACGGAGGCGGGGGTGGGGTATCGGTTGTTGGGCACATAGATTTTTGGTGGCTGGGCCGGCCTCATCGCAGGCAAGCCAGCTCCCACACTTGAATTGCGAACACGTTCAAAATGTGGGAGCTGGCTTGCCTGCGATGAGGCCATCAGCAGCACCCAAGATTTCAGCCCTGCTCACTCTCATACCGGTCCAGGGTATCCCTGGCAATCTCCCGCCCCAGCGCGATCAACTCCGGCGCCTTGTAGAACTCGAAAAACCGGCACACCCGCTTCGGCACGTTGATCAACACATCCGGCGGGTACCCGGCAATCTTGTACTGCGCCAACGACGTTTGCATCACCTCGAAACTCTGGTTGATCAGGTCCAGCAACGACGCCGGCCCCACGTTATCGATGATGAACGAACCGGTCGCCGACTTCGGCGCGCCAGCCTTTTCCGGCGCGGCGGCGGGTTGCTGGGATTCGGGTTCCGCCGAGTCCAGCCAAGGGTTGATGTCCGCCGCTTCGGCCTGCAAGGCTTCCTGTTCCAGTTTCATCAGTTGCTCGGCCTGCTTGCGCCGAAATGGCAGGTGCGAACCGAGTGATTTCGCCAGGCTGTTGAAGCGGCTCTTGAACGCCGGTGGGCGCTGGATCACCGGCAGTTGGTAGTGCTTTTGGTTGGTGGCGTTGAGGTTGACCGCGATGATCAAGTCGCAATGGCTCGACACCACCGGCACGATCGGCAGCGGGTTGAGCAGGCCGCCGTCCACCAGCATGCGGTTGCCTTGCATCACCGGCGTGAACAGGCTGGGGATCGCCGCCGAAGCGCGCATGGCCTGGTGCAGGCAGCCTTCCTGGAACCAGATTTCCTGTTGGTTGGTGAGGTCGGTGGCGACGGCGGTGTAGGGGATGCGCAGCTCTTCGATATTCAACTCGCCGACGATCTTGCGGATCTGGCCAAAGACCTTCTCGCCACGAATCGCGCCGAGACGAAAACTGACGTCCACCAGGCGCAGTACGTCGAGGTAGTCGAGGCTTTCGATCCAGTTACGGTATTCATCCAGCTTGCCGGCGGCGTAGATGCCACCGACCACGGCGCCCATGGAACAACCGGCGACACAGGCGATGTCGTAGCCCCGTCGTTCGATCTCTTCGATCACGCCGATATGGGCGTAGCCCCGGGCCCCGCCAGAGCCCAGCACCAAGGCAACACGTTTCTTCATGGTCATGTCCTACAGATGGCAGGTGCCCACAATGCACCCATTGAGGGGGCGGCTTCAATCTTCGCTGCGGGAGTGCCAAGCCTCGGGTATGCTCTGGGAATAGGTACTATCGTTTTCAGGCTAAGGACAAGGCACTTTTTCATGTAGGCAACGTCTACAACGTACGACTGTTTTTCTTTATTTTGAGGTGTCATCGATGAAAGCCTGAATGTGTGTGCCTGTGATCGTGTTGGCCCTGGCCGGTTGTGCCGGGAAAACCGCGTACCGCGACAGCTGCGGCACGCAATTGGACGCTGCCTGGCACGAGCTGGACTTGGCCAAGGCCGAAGGTTTTGCCGGGACTGTCAGCTATTCCACGGCCCTGTCCCTGCTGACCGGTGCCAAGACCCAGCAGCAATTTGAAGCGTTTGAAGGCTGCGCCAACAAGGCCGAAAAAGCGCGGTTCTATATTCGTGAGTCGCGCGCCGGGCGTTGATCCGAGCGGCGAGTAGGATTATTCATCGGAGAGTGAGGGCAGGATGTCAGCGTTGGTCGATCAGTTAGTCGCTCAGGTCATTGGCCTGGAAGTAGGGTTACTGAGCTGCCAGGCTCGTCTCACCGCCGTCACCGACGATGAAGCCCTGCATGACCTGCGCACCACCGTGCGCCGCCTGCGCAGCTTGCTGCGCCCCTTGCGTGGGCTGCCCGGCGTGGAACAGCTGGAATCGGCCGCCAGCGCGGTCGGCCAATTGACCACGCCACTGCGTGACCGCGAGGTGCTGGCGGCCTATTTGCACCAGCACGGCTATCACGAGGCGGCCGATCGGCGCCTGCGCCTGCAACCCGAGGCGTATCGCCACGTGGCGCAAAGCCCCGAGCTGGCGCAACTGCTGCTGATCCTCGATGCCTTCCCGCGCTTTATCCGCGCATCCGAACATCAGAAATTGCTCAAGGGCCTGCGCCCGCGCATCGAGAAGCGTTTGGCCAAGCAATGGCACGCCCTCGACGCCGCGTTGAAGGACCCCAGCCATGATCGCCACCGCCTGCGGTTGCTGATCAAGCGCGTGCGTTATGCCGCCGAGGCCTATCCCGAATTGCACAAACTCCCCGCCAACGCCATGTCCCGCCTGAAGAAAGCCCAAGGCGCCCTGGGCGATTGGCACGACTGCTGGCAGTGGCTGGCCCAGGCCGAACACCAGCCGGATCTGCAACCCTGCGTTGCCGTGTGGCAACGCACCATGGCCAAGGCCGAAGGGCAGGCGGACCGCGTGCTGGATAAACTCCGCGCCGATTGTTTCTGACACCTGATCGTCCCCACGCTCCGCGTGGGAATGCAGCCCAGGACGCTCCGCGTCCGACAATCGTCCGGCTTTTGGCCGGAATAGGCGCTGTACCCGGCCAACACGCTGGTTAAGATCGCTCACTCGTTTACTTTGCTGTGAGGTCGCCATGCGCTTTTGTGATTTGCTCGACGCCGCCCGAAGCCACCCGCAAGACGTCACCATCCCCGCCGAATGGGCTCAGGGCCGTGCCACTTTCGGCGGCCTGGTCGCCGCGTTGCAGTACGAAGCGCTACGCGCCCAGGTGCCAGCCGACCGCCCGCTGCGCTCGCTGGCCATCACCTTCGTCGGCCCAGTGGCCCCCGATGTGCCCGCCAGTTATCAAGTCGAAGTGTTGCGCGAAGGCAAGGCCGTCAGCCAATTGCTCGGCCGCGTGGTGCAGAACGGCGAAGTGGCGACGCTGGTGCAGGCCAGTTTCGGCGGGTCTCGCGAGTCGGAAATCACGGTTGAGAGCGAAGCGCCGCCGGTGTTCAAGCATTGGGACGAATGCCAGGAACTGCCCTACATCAAGGGCGTCACCCCGGAGTTCATGCGCCATCTGGCGATGCGCTGGAGTGTCGGTGGCCTACCGTTTACCGGGAACAAGTCCCGCGACATGGGTGGCTGGGTCCGACTGCGTGGGGATGTGAAGGAAGAACCGCTGACCGAGGCGCACATCCTTGCGTTGGTTGACGCCTGGCCTCCGGCCTTGCTGCCGCACCTGAAGAAGCCCGCGCCGGGCAGCACGCTGACCTGGACCATCGAGTTCATCCAGCCGTTGCAGGAGCTGACCACGCTGGACTGGTGCCAGTACTACGTAACCATCGAGCACGCCCGTGATGGCTACGGCCACGCCGCCGCCGCGCTGTGGAGCCCGAGCGGCGCGTTGATCGCCATCAGCCGCCAGACCGTGGTGGTGTTCGCCTGACACTCAGTGCCGGTGGCGCTGCCGCCAGGCGCGCCACCAGCCGCCGCTGAAGACAAAGCGCGGGAAGGTCACGAACTGCTCGACCACCAGACGCTGCACTGCGTCTGTGCGATCACTGAAGGGCTCACTGGCCTGGGCTTCCAGGCTGTGGCCGTGACGCTGCAACGCCAGGCCGGCCACGATGCCGACCACACCAATGGCAAAACTGGCCAGGCTCAAGCTGAACACCCCGGACACAATCAACAGAAAACCGACGATAAACAGCGGCACGGCAATCAGGTGCAACGCCAGGTTGGTCGGGTGCTGATGGTTCTGTGGGTAGCTGCGCCATTGCCAGGCGGGGAGATTGGGGTGACGTTTGCCCATGATGAAAAATCCTCTGTCCATTGAAACAACTTGCACAGAGTTTAGGTGGGGGCGGGCGGGTCGGCGAATCAAGGCTGGCTATGGGGGCTATAGGCTGGACCCGTGGCGAGGGAGCTTGCTCCCGTGACGGCCTGTCAGCCGGACGATTTTTACCGGGTGTAAACCGGCTCTACTGTGGGAGCTGGCTTGCCTGCGATAGCGATATGTTAGGCGCCGAGGCTTTTTGGCCGGAGTACATATCCGTTATTTAGGTAACGGCTGATATTGGTTCCGCCCTTACGGCGGGTCACTTTTGGAAAAGAGCCCCAAAAGTAACCAAAAGGGCTCTTGCCCCACCACTCGGCACCTCGCCTAGGCTCGGTGTGCCCTCTCTCCGGCTTGAATCCGTGGGCCGCCGTCATGGGCCATCCTTGGCCCAGGACGGCTAACCCGGCGTCCTGCCGGGTTACCCACGGATTCAAGCCTGCGTTCGGCCAGCGTGGTTAACGGGGCGCCTAAGATCAAAAGCTGAAAAGCCAAGGCCAAAGCCAGCCTGCGTTGACTTACAACTTAAGTTGCCCGATAGCCTTGCTCAACTCGCCCGCCAAGGTCGCCAGTTCATTGCTGGTGGTCGCCGACTCCACGGTTTGTTGCACGGTGTTTTCGGTGACGTCGCGGATGCTTACCACGGCCCGGTTCATTTCTTCCGCGACATGGCTTTGCTGCTCGGCGGCGACGGCGATCTGGGTGTTGCTCTCGCGCATCTGCGCCACGGCGCTGGTGATTTCGGCGAGGGCGTTGCCGGCTTCGAGGGCTTGTTGCACGCAGTCGTCGGCCTTGAATGAGCTTTCCTGCATAAAGTCCACCGCGTCGCGGGTGCCGGCTTGCAGGGCGGAGACCATGCGGGTGATTTCGTCGGTGGAGCTTTGCACGCGCTTGGCCAGGTTGCGCACTTCGTCGGCGACCACCGCAAAGCCACGGCCCATTTCGCCGGCGCGGGCGGCTTCGATGGCGGCGTTGAGGGCGAGCAGGTTGGTCTGTTCGGCGATGCTGTGGATCACCCCGACCACGCCGTTGATTTTCTGGCTGTCCTCGGCGAGTTTCTGGATCATTTCGGCGGTCTGTTGCACGCCGGTGGACAGCCCGGCAATTGAGCGTTGTACGCGGCCCACCACTTCCTGGCCGCTGCCGGCGAGGGCGTCGGCGGTCTGGGACAGGTCGCGGGTGGCGCCGGCGTGCTGGGCGATGTGGTAGACGGTGGCGGTCATTTCGTTGATGGCGGTGGCGGCCTGGTCGGTTTCGCTTTGCTGGCCAAGCATGCCGTGCTGCACCTCGTTCATGCTGCTGGCCAGGCGTGCGGCGCCGTCATCCAGTTGCTGGGCGGTGCGCGCCACGGTGTTGACCACCCGTTGGTAGCCGGCCTGCATGGCATTGAAGGCGCTGGCCATCTGCCCGACCTCATCCTTGCACGCCAGTGGCACGCGGGCCGCCAGGTCGCCGGTTTTTTCCACGTGCAGCATCACGTCCTTGAGGGTGTTGAGCTGGCTGAGCAGGAAGCGGATCAGCAACTGCGAAGCGCCGAGCATCGCCAACATAAGGATCGCCACGGCGATGGCGTAGTTGGCAAAGCGGTCTTCGAACACTTGGCTCAGGCTTGGCGCATAGGCCAGCACGGCGACGTATTGACCGTCGGCGCGGGCGACCACGTCGGCGCCCAGCAGTGGGTTTTCGCCGAACCAGGGCATGTGGTTGAGTTCGACCCAGCCCGTTGCGCTGCCCAGGGCTGACAGATCCTGATCCGCCACTTGTGGGACTTGGCCACGGGAAAATGTCAGCCAGTGCTCGTCCCTGGGCAGCGGTTTTTCCGCGGGCCAGGCGCCGAGCAAGCGCGCCTGGGCCTGCGCCGATGCCCGGGAAGCGTCGCTGCGCGCTTGTTGTTCAAGCTGCACGGCGTACAGCACCAGCAACAAGGTGGTGATGAAAGCGACCGCGTTGACGGCCCAGAATTTGTACTTCAGCGAGATGTTGCTAAGCCAGGCACCCATGGAAGGTTTTCTCTGATAGCGGAAACAGCATTGGCAAGGTGCCATTATTGTGCCGCTATTCAGGAAAAGCGCTTTTGACATGGGTCAATGCGCCGCATTACTCCACGCTGGGCAGGCCAAAGAACGCGCGGGCACAGGCGCTGCTGTGCTCGGCCAGGTCTTCCATGGTCTCGTTGCGGTGCAGGGCGACTTCGCGCAGCACTTCGGGCAGGTAGGCCGGTTCGTTGCGGCCGTTTTTCGGCTTGGGCCGCAGGGTACGCGGCAGCAGGTAGGGCGCATCGCTTTCCAGCATCAGACGGCCCCGGGGAATTTCCCTGACTAGCGGGTGCAGATGGGTCCCACGGCGTTCGTCGCAGATCCAGCCGGTAATGCCGATGTGCAAATCCAGGTCGAGGTAGCTGAACAGCGCCTGCTGCTCGCCGGTGAAGCAGTGCACCACGGCGGCGGTCAGGTGGTCACGGTAGTCCTTGAGGATGTCCAGCAGGCGCTGGTTGGCGTCACGTTCGTGGAGGAACACCGGCAGTTTCAGCTCGACGGCCAGGGCCAGGTGCTCTTCGAGGACTTTTTCCTGCTGCGGGCGCGGGGAGAAATCCCGGTTGAAATCCAGCCCGCATTCGCCCACCGCACGCACGCGGCTTTCGCTGAGCAAGCCGCGCAGGCGCCGGGCGCTGTCGCTGTTCCAGTCGCTGGCGGAGTGGGGGTGGATGCCGGCGGTGCTGAACAGGCGTTGGCCGCTTTCGTCGAGTTTTACGCAGAGTTCCAGGGCCTGTTCGCTGCCGTCGAGGCTGGTGCCGGTAAGGATCAATTGTTGCACGCCAGCGGCGTAGGCACGGTCGAGTACGGCCTGGTGCTTCTCGTCGAAACTGGGGTTGGTCAGGTTGACGCCGATATCAATGAGTTGCATGGTGCTATCTCCGCCTGCGGCCGGAAAGCATATCAGAGCTGTAGATTTATAAGAAAAACGAAGAACTACAACAGGTTATCGCTGTCTTTGAACGTCGCAACCGACATCGTGGTTGGCCCAATGCTTTGCCCTGTGTCACCGTTGCGCGTCTTGCCAGCGCTTAAAGCGCTCTGTTTCTGACCCCCACCGCCTCGCTTTTCGCGAGAGCGCTGGCCAGTATTCTTACCGGAGAGCGGATGATCCGACCCTCGGCGTTGCTTATGTTGTGCCTGACGTTGCTGCTGCCCATGGCGGCGGTCGCGCGTCTCGACGGGCCGCTGGAAGTGACCAAGCCCGGCAAGGTCCGCGACCTGGCGGAAATCCGCGCCAGCCGTACCCTGCGCGTCTTGGTCAACCAGAGCCGCAACAGTTCCGGCGAAGTGCAAGGCCAGGCCATCGGCGTCGAATACCATCGCCTGCGCGCCTTTGAGCAATACCTCAACGGTCACGCCCGCGATGGCCAGGAGATCAACCTCAAGATCATTCCCAAGGCCAAGGATCAGTTGCTCGGCGCCCTGGCGCGCGGCGAAGGTGACTTGGTCGCGCCGGGTGAACTGCTCGACGTCAAGGCTGCGCACAAGATCAGCACCAGTGACCCGATTGCCAGCGGCGTACCGTTATGGGTGGTGGGGGTGAAGGGCGAGCGGCGGTTTACCAAACTGGAGCAATTGTCCGGGCGCACGCTGGCGCTGACCACCGGCAGCGCGGCGGCGGACGCCATCAACCAGGTCAACCAGAAGCTGGCGCTGCACAAGCAGCCGCCGGTAAAAGTGGAATGGGTGGACCCGACCCTGGCCGTGGAAGATGTGCTGGAGATGGTCCAGGCGGGCATTTTCCACCTGACGATCGTGGAAAAACCGATTGCCGAGCGCTGGTCGAAAATCCTCCCCAAGCTGCGCTTCGATAAGCAGGTGGCCATCAGCGAACCGGGCGACGAGTACTGGTTCGTGCGCCAGGATGCGTCGATGTTGCGGGCGAGCATTGATCGATTCCTCAAGACCTATCACACGCCTTCCGACCAGGATGTGGCGTTCCAGCGTATCTACCGACGCCTTTATCAGGTGCGCAATCCGCTGGCGCGTGTCGACCGCCAGCGCCTGGAAAAACTGCGCCCGGTCTTGCAAAAGCACGCTCGCGAGCAGGGCATGGACTGGTTGAACCTCGCCGCGCTGGCCTTCAAGGAGTCCGCTCTCGACCCTGGCGCACGCAACAGCGGCGGGCCCACCGGGCTGATGCAGATCACCCCGTCGGCGGCGCAGCGGGTGGGTGTCAACAATATCGAAAGCCTGGACAGCAACGTGCAGGCGGGCGCTCGCTACCTGGCGATGATTCGCCGCAAATTCTTCGCCAGCCCCAAGCTCAACGAGCGCGAGCGCATGGCGTTTGTCTTGGCGGCTTACAACATGGGCCCGGAGCGCGTGCAGGGGATGCGCACCGAGGCCAGGCGTCGGGGGCTGAATCCCAACCAGTGGTTCTTCCAGGTCGAGCGCATTGCCATGGAGCAGGTGGGAATGGGCAGCGTCAGCTATGTTAATAGCGTCAACAAGTACTACTTGGCGTTCGACCGGGAGCGGGAGTCCCTAGAGCCACCGGTGCCGAAAGTCGCCTCACGGAAGTAATCGATTTAATCGATATTAATCAGGCATTTTTTCGGCTTTTATCATTCCATTAACTGATTAATATAGCGGCCAACCAACCCCTACATCGAAAAGGATTACCCCCATGAGCCCACTGATCAAAAACCTGCTGTCCACCCGCGCCGGTTACGGCCTGACCGTTCTGCGTATTGTTGTCGGCGTGATTTTTGCCGCCCACGGTTCGCAGAAACTCTTCGGCTGGTTTGGCGGCTATGGCCTGGCGGGCACGGCCCAGTGGATGGAAAGCATCGGCCTGGCGCCAGGTACCCTGATGGCACTGTTGTCCGGTGGTACCGAGTTTTTCGCCGGTCTGGCACTGATCATTGGTTTGCTGGTGCGTCCTGCGGCCTTGGGCCTGACCATTCTGTCGGTGGTCGCGATTCTCTCGGTGCATATCCACAATGGGCTGTTCATGGCCAACAACGGTTATGAGTTTGCGCTGGCCTTGCTGGGCGGCTCGCTGGCGGTGCTGTTTGAAGGTGCCGGCAAGCTGTCTGCCGACCGCGCCATCGCCAACTGAGCCACCTGCAACACCCTGAACAGGCCCGCCATGTGCGGGCCTTTTCGTTGCGCGCAATTCTTGACATGGCCCCGTCGGCTTCTCTAGGATGCCCGCTCATGCGCCGATTTAAACAGCTAATTGCGGGGCGCCATGGGTGATTGTTTATGCTGCGTTCAGAGCGAACAGTCCCGATAGAAGTGCTGCATCCGACTCAGGACCAGGCTTCGAAATACCGCTAAAGCGCTGGTTCGGTGTTGCCTCTCACCTGCCCGCAGACTTTTGAGGCAGAGACACGACACGATGACTGCACTACGCCCCCTCATACGCTTGGCCCCAATCACTGCCGACCTGACTCAGCGCAACCCGAAAATCCTCCTGGGCGGCAAACACCAGCCGACATTGTTGCGTTACCTGGATGGCTGGCCACGTCGCACCGGCCGGCCTTCGGCGTTTCTGATCCAGTTTGTCGAAGACGGCGATTCCCTCGCCCGTTTTGCCAATAACAGCTTTGACCTTGCGGTTATCCAGGCACCCAGCGCCGCTGACGCGGATGAAGTGATCCGACACCTGACACGCGTTGCCAGGCAAGGGCTGATCGCGCGTCGCTGAATCGTCTCACGGTGTCGGCGCCGGTGTTGGGTGTCGGCGACGCTGCCGTCGATACAGGGCCCAGGCCGTCAGGCAGAGCAGTATCGGTATCGGTGCGCTCACCCCTAGCTTGACGTTTTGCACCAGGCGATCCAGCGGCGCATAAACCTGCACTTTCAGTGCGTGCAGTTCCATTGCCAGGCGTAGACGCTCCTTGTTGTGCGCCTGCAATTGGGCTGTGGTATTGACGGTTTCGGTGCCCAAGGTCGTCACGGGCGGGTTCAAGCGCTGCCATTCGTGTTCTGTCTGCGCCAGGCGCCGCTCAAGTTCGCGGGCCTGTTCCTGGTAGGCGCGTGCGGTCGCCTTGCGCCGGCTCTCCAGGCCATGCAGTGCGTATTCCGTCGGTGGCCGTGGGCGTATGTTGGCAAGCGCTTGAGGCGCTGCCAGGTTATCCAATGTGTTCAAGACAAACAGGCTGTTGCTGTGGTGCATCGATCGGGTTGACGGGCCCATGAGCAAATCGGTGTCTGCGACCACCACGACCTGAATCTGCGCCGCCTTCTGCAATCCGGGGGCTTGGCCACCACTACCGTCGGGAAACGCCGAATAGGCCGGCCCCTCAAGACGAGCGGCGATCACGTAGCGTTCCCCGCTTGGAGGCGGTTCGTCGACATAGGGCGCTTTGCCAATCCTGCCGGCCTCCAGCAGTGCCGACTGCTCGGAGCTGTACAGGAGGGGGGTGAAGCGTGTGCGGTGCTTGTCGAGAGGGAAGAGGGCGCCGCTGCTCGATACCCTGACAGAGTCCAGTTTCCAGGTACTGATATCGTTTGCGGCCATGGCCTGCCTGGGCAGACTCAGCGTGGTGGAAACGGCGCCTGAGGGCGCTTGTATGGCATAGCGATTGTCGATCAACACCTGGTCGGCCGGCATCCGGATGCCCCAGCTGGACAGCAGCGTCTCCAGTCGGGGGTTGAGGGCTTGTTGCCTTGAACCCTGTTCGCTCAGGGGGTCGATAAACATCATGAGTTTGCCACCACCCAGTACAAATTGATCAATGGCGTACAAGGCCTGCTCAGGCAGTGCCCGGGGGTGCACAAGCATGAGGGTTTTGATCTGCGTGGGGACACGCTGCGCGCTGGGCTCCAGCGCTACCACGTTCAAGTGTCGATGCAGTTCCTGTAGCAGGGGGGCGGCCGGTTCCTTGATCGGTAGCCCAGACAGCAGGCCGATGACAGGCGGTTGCGGGTGGAGTAACTGGTTGATCAAGTGGCTGATTTCGTATTCCAGCAACGCTGCACGGTCGGCGCTGAACGATTTGATGCGTTGCGCGGCCTGGCCGTCTCGGGTGCCAATGAGGCCAAAGAAACCCGCTTCGTCATCAAGCCCATAGAGCCCTGCTCTGTAGGCGTCTTCTGAAAAAGCGCCTGGGTCGACAATGTGCAGATTGATCATGCCGTTTGCCGCGGCTTCGAACGCCTTGAGCGTTTCTTCTACACGCTTGGCGTAGCGTTGGGTGGCACGGCTTTTTTTCGAATTGAAGTAGTAAAGATCCAGCGGAGTGTCCAGGGATGCCAGCAATTGCTGTACTGGAGCCGATAGGGTGTTGGTTTTCGCGCGTGAGACATCCCAGCGCACATCAGGCAGCTTGACGGCCCACACCAGGTTAAAGGCGAGGAAAACCAACAGTAGGACCACCAGTGTCATGCCGGCGTGCAGTGCGGATCGCATCGGGAACGCTCCCTCTCAGCTGTTTTTGTAGTTGAGAATGACGGTCGTCGCAGCGATTGAGGCCACTATGACGCTGATAAAGTAAAGACAGTCTCGAAGAACAATGACGCCGTGATCAATCTGAGTGAAACGTGACAGTGGGCTTAAGGACGCCACGTTGTCGATTACCCAGATCGGGGCCTGGTGTTCAAGTGCGTCAAGTACGCTGGACAGCCCGCTGATCACCAGCAAAATGCTCAAGGTTAGTATGAATATAATCAGATGATGACGGCTAAGGGCGCATATAAGACAGCCGATGGAAAGATAACTTCCAGCGAGCAACCAGCTGGCCAGATACTGCGTGGCGATCACGCTGTTGTCTGCGCTGCCTAACATATTGACCATCACTACAATGGGCAGTGTCAATGCCAGCGTGATTGCAGTTAAGATCCAGGCTGCGAAGAATTTACCCATGATCAGTTCCGCGTTTGTCACCGGTAGCGTGATGAGCAAATCACGAAGACCCGTTTCATGTTCATCGGCCCATAGTTGGGTGGAGAGTGCGGGAATTAGTAGCAGGTACAACCAGGGGTGTAGTTGAAAAAAGTCTTGCAGGTCAGTGCTGTTTTGCTCCAGTAACTGGCTGCTGTGTAATCCAAGGGTAGTTGACAGTATCAGAAATACTGCGATGTTCAGGTAGGTTGCGGGAGTGCAGAGGTAGCGGGAAAGTTGGCGCTTGATAATAGATGGCAGCATATTCAAATGGACGCCTCTTGGCTTAAGTGGTGGACGACGTCGTTCAGGCGACCAGGCTCCAGGTTAAGCGCGGTTATCTGCCAGCCGCGTTTGGCAATCAGGGCGCAGATCGGGGGGTAGATGGTGTGGCCCGGCATGGCGAGAACGGTGACGGTGCCGGGGCTGCGGCGATCTTCTTCGATGCCGGCAACCCCCGGAAGTACGGCCAATGCCAGCAGGTCCAGCGGCGTATCCGCTGCCAGGGTGACTGCCCTGTAGTACCGAGAGCTGCGCTGGAGTTCCGGCATGGAGGTGTCTGCCAGCAGGCGGCCCCCGCCGATGACCAGGGCGCGGGTGCAGATACCCGACAACGCATCGCAATCCCGCGTGGCAACGATCACTGTCATCTCTTCGGCCAACGACTGGATGAGCGCGCGGATTTTGCATTGTTGATACGGTGACAGGCCCTCGGTCGGCTCATCGAGCAACAGCACGCCGGGGTCATGCAAGATGGCCTGCGCCAGCGCAACCTTGCGTTGCAAGCCCATGGGGAGTGCGTTGAGCGGTTCGTTGAGAACGGCCGACAGCTCCAGCTGCATGGTGATCCGGTCAATGCGTTTGCGTTTTTCGGCGCCGCAGAACCTGCGGAAAGTGGCGATAAGGTTGAGGAAGCCTGCGACAGGCATCGTCGAATGGTTGATGCCGGGTTCGGGCTGGTAGCCCATGGCCTGGGCTACTTGAAGCCGATGGGTCCGGGTATTGAAACCAAGGATGCTCACGTGCCCGGAAGAGGGTTTGAGCAGGCCAGCCATCAGCTTCAGGAGTGTCGTTTTACCCGCGCCCCCATGCCCGAACAAGCCAATGCATTCTTGGCCCTGGGCCACCAATGAAAGATCGCTGATAACATGTTGTTTACCCAGTTGTTTGGTCAGGTTACTTATCTCGATCATTATGCTGTTCTGCTGCATTAGTTTCGCAATATATATGAGGAGGCAAGCGCTTTGGTTGACGTGTGTCGGGGCTCGGGTTAAAAAATAGTACGTTCAATGCAGGGGCTTGGAAACGCGCGGCGGGATGAATAAGATTAGTCCTACGTTCAGACTTGCAGCTCGCTGAAACAATTGTTTTGTGGGTGGCGTTGGACGGCGCAATGTTTATGTGGTGTTTATTTGAAGTTTATTCACTGGCACGAGGCCCAACAATCATGATGCTTTTACGTACCCTTGTTCTTGCGCCCTCCGGTGCGGATGCCCCAGTCAACGGCGCGCTGCTTTGTGGTTTTGCCGTGCCTCAAATCAGTTCAAACTTTCTGGTGTATAGCCTGGATGAAGAGGCGGAGCCAGGTAGTTCCCGGGTATATATCGCAGCCTTGCGTAAGAAACTTGAGCGTTATTACTTGGGTGGTGTCGATGTGCAAGCCGATTTGCAATTGGCAATGCAGGTATTCAAGCAGATATTGACGTGGGCAGCCTCCGGTGTGAAAACCAGCGGCGTTACCGATGCCCAGATTCCTTATCACTTCGTCGACTTGAAAGGTTGCAAGTTACCCCCGGCACGTCCTGAGGATCACCACTCCCTGATCATCAAGAAAGCCCTGGTGATGAAAGTCATTACCCTGGGAACATCTGCCCCCGCGTCACCCGCGATCGAAAGCACTGCTGTGGTGGTCCCTTCCATTCGCTTCTCTTCTCAAATGGTCTCGCCGCCACAGGCCGCAAGCCGGCCTGAACCGCCCCAGCCGGCGCTGCTCGAGCCACAGCCTGCCCCCTTGCCACTGAGCGAACCGCTCCTTGAAACACTGGGCGCGCCGGTTGAAGCCCCGTCATTGTTCGAGGTGGACAGCACGCTGACCAGCCTTGCGCGCGTCGCCCAGGAGCTGACCCAACAGAAACTGGTGGTACTCAAGAAAGAGGCAGCGCTTGAGCAGTGGCAAGTTCAACTGCAGCAAGGCCAGGCTGAGCTTGAGCAAAAGCGTCAGGAGTTGGCGAGTCGAACCCTGGAGAAGGAGACCGCTCTGCAAATGCAGGCGCAGGCCCTGGAGAATCGTGAGGGTCGCTTGGCGAGTGCCTCGGCCGTCTATCAGCAGGCGCAGCAGCAAATGGATGAGCGAGCCGATGCCCTTGAGACGCGTGTGGCCCAGGTGCACGCGCAGGAGTTGGTGGTTCACCGCAAAGGCGAGCAGTTGGCAGCCATGCTTTTGCAGTTTTCCGGTTTGCGCCAACGTATGCAGGTCATGCTCCCTGAGCTGGATCAAGTGGTGGGCGACTTCGACAGTGCCGAGCGCACGCCATCGATGGTCGACTCTCGTTCGATGTCGACGTGATGCAGTTCTGGCTACTTTCCCTTGTTCATTTATCATCAGGCTCAGTTCGCCGGCGCCGTGCCCTGGTGCAATGGCGTAGTGGGATCAATGAGCATTTTCTGGGGATGAAGGCGTTTGAGCACCAAGCTGATTACCAAAGAAGGTCATGAAGCGCTGAAAAAAGAGTTGGATTACCTGTGGCGGGAAAAGCGCCCGGACACCACGCGCAAAGTGACATGGGCGGCGTCCCTGGGGGATCGCAGCGAGAACGCGGATTACCAGTACAACAAGAAGCTGCTGCGTGAGATCGACCGTCGCGTGCGCTACCTGCGCAAACGCCTGGAAGATATGCGGGTGGTGGAGTACATGCCGGAGCAGGAAGGGCGGGTATTTTTTGGCGCCTGGGTCGATATTGAAAACGAGCAAGGCGAGACCAAGCGTTTTCGCATCGTGGGCTATGACGAGATCTATGACCGGATGGATTACATCTCCATCGACTCACCCATGGCCAGGGCGCTGCTGCGCAAGGAAGTCGACGATGAGGCCATGGTGCAGACGCCTAGTGGCGAAGCCTGCTGGTGGATTACCGCGATCGAGTATGTGAAGTAGGCCAGGACGGCCCGTACCTGTGAGGGTACGGGCCGTTGGCGTGTCAGCCTTCGCGCAGCACGGTCAGTGGACTGGCGTTCAGTGCGCGGCGTGTGCCGAACACGCCGGCAGCGCCGATCAGCCCGGCCCCGAGCACCGGCAGCAGCAACAGCCATGGGTGAGGGTGCCAGGCCAGATCAAAGGCATAGCGGTACAGCACCAGTGTCACCAGCTCCGTGCCCAGTGCGGCCAGCAACCCGCTGACCGCGCCCAGCAAGCCGAACTCGATACGCCGTGCCTTGATCAGCAGCTTGCGCTCTGCTCCCAGTGCCCGCAGCAAGGCGCCCTGGCGGATTCGCTCATCCAGGGTGGCCTGCAAACCGGAGAACAGCACCGCCATCCCGGCGGCCAACACAAACAACAGCACGTACTCCACCGCCAAGGTCACCTGGGCGAGGATGCTGCGCAATTGTTCCAGCAAGGCCTCGACTTGCAGGATGGTCACCGCCGGGAACGCCCGGGACAGATCGACGATCTGTTGGTCATGCCCGGGTGCCAGGTAGAAGCTGGTCAGGTAGGTGGCAGGCAGGTCCTTCAGGGTGCCAGGCTGGAAGATCATGAAGAAGTTGGGCTGGAAGTTATCCCAATTGATGGTCCGCAAGCTGGTGACGCGCGCCTCGCGGTTTTCCCCGGCGACGGTGAACACCAGGTGGTCATTGAGCTTGAGCTTGAGGCTTTCAGCGACCTTGGCCTCTACCGATACCCCGGGAATCTCGTCCGTTGGCTGCGACGACCACCAGGCACCGGATGTCAGGACGTTCCCCGGTGGCAGGTCGGCGGCCCAGGTCAGGCTCAGGTCGCGCTGCACGGCACGGTCACCGCTGGAGTCCTTGCTGACAATCGCCTGTACCGCTTCGCCATTGATGCTGATCAGGCGCCCTGGGACCACCGGATACAGCGGCGCCGATTGGGCCTGCAAGGCCAGCAGGCGAGCACTGAAGGCGTCGGTGTCGGCGGGCAGGATGTTCAGCGCGAAATAGTTGGGGGCGTCCTTGGGCAGCTGGTTTTGCCAGGTGTCGAGCAGCTCGCCACGCAACAGCGCGATCAGCCCCATCGACAGCAGGATCAGGCCAAACGCCAGGGATTGGCCGGCTGCCGCCAGCGGGTGACGCAGCAATTGGCCCAACCCCAGGCGCCACGGCAGTGATGCACGCGCCAGCAGCTTGCGCAGGCTTTGCAGCAACAGCAGGAGCAGGCCGCCGAGGATCAGCGCGGCAATCACACCGCCGCCGAGCAAGGCGAAGGTCAGCACCAGGTCGAGGCTCAGGCGCCACATGATCAGGCCCAGGGCGAACAGCGCCGCGCCGTAGACCATCCAGGTGCTGGAGGCGATGGGCAGCAGGTCGCGACGCAGCACCCGCAGCGGTGGTACGCGGCCCAGTGCGGCCAGCGGCGGCAGGGCGAAGCCGGCGAGGGCGACCAGCCCGGTGCCGATCCCGGCGACCGCCGGCAACAGCCCGCCGGGGGGCACGTCGGCCGGCAGCAGGTCATGCAGGAAGTAGAACAGGCCAAATTGCGCCAGCCAGCCGAGCAGGGCGCCGGTCAGGCTGGCCAGCAGGCCAAGCACGCTCAATTGCAGGCTGAACAGCAGCATGGTTTCGCGGCGCGACAAGCCGAGGCAGCGCAGCAGTGCGCTGGCGTCGAAACGGCGGCTGGCGAAGCGGTTGGCCGACAGCGCCACGGCCACGCCGGCCAGCAGCACGGCGACCAGGCTGGCCATGTTCAGGTAGCGTTCGGCCTTGCCCAGGGCGCCGCCGATCTGCTGGTTGCCGTCCCGCGAGTCCTGCAGGCGCTGGTTGGCGGCGAGCCCCGGCTTGATCAGGTCGCGATAGGTTTGCAGGGTCGTGCTGTCGGGCGGCGCGCGCCACAGTTCGCGGTAGCTGACGCGGCTGCCGGGCTGGACCACGCCGGTGGCGTCCAGGTCGGCCAGGTTGATCATCACCCGGGGCGTGAGGCTGTAGAAGTTGCCGGCGCGGTCGGGTTCATAGGTCAGGATGCGGGCCAGGCGCAGGGTCTTCATGCCCACATCGATGCTGTCGCCGACCTTCAGGCTCAGCGCTGTGAGCAGGCGCGCCTCCACCCAGGCTTCGCCGGGTTTCGGGCCGCCCCCTGGAGTTTCCTCGGCGAAGGGCTCGGCCGCGCTTTTCAGTTCGCCGCGCAGTGGGTACTGCTCGTTGACCGCCTTGATACTGGAGAGCTGGATGCCGTTGTCGGTGGCGATAACGCTGGAAAATTCGACAATGCGCGCATGGTCCAGGCCCAGCTCGGTGCCGGATCTGATTTGTTCGGGACGCGCTGGCGAGCTGCCTTCGAGCACCAGGTCGGCCCCCAGGAACTCGGTGGCGCGCAACAGCATGGCGCCGTTGAGGCGCGCACCGAAGTAGCCGATGGCGGTGCTGGCGGACACCGCCACCAGCAGGGCGAAGAACAACACGCGCAACTCACCGGCGCGGGCATCGCGCAGGAGTTGGCGCATGGCCAGGCTGAACAGACGCAATAGGGGCAAACGTGCCATCAAGGCTCCAGGGGCGCGACCATCAGGCCGGCTTCAAGGCGGATCAGGCGGCGGCAGCGGTGTGCCAGGCGCTCGTCGTGGGTGACCAGTACCAGGGTCGTGCCGCTCTCTTTATTGAGTTCGAACAGAAGGTCGCTGATGCGCTCGCCGGTGTGGCTGTCGAGGTTGCCGGTGGGTTCATCGGCAAACAGCACGTCCGGTTCGGCGGCGAAGGCGCGGGCAATCGCCACGCGTTGCTGCTCGCCACCGGACAGCTGGCGTGGCGAGTGGGTCAGGCGTTGGCCCAGGCCGACACGTTCGAGCAGGTGCCGGGCGCGCTCGCGGGCGTCTTTGCGGCCGTCCAGCTCCAGCGGCAGCATGACGTTTTCCAGGGCGTTGAGGCTGTCGAGCAGTTGGAATGACTGGAAGACAAAACCCACGTGTTCGGCACGGATGCGTGCGCGCTGGTCTTCGTCCAGCGTACTGAGGGCTTGGCCGGCGAGGGTCACTTCGCCACTGCTGGGCAGGTCGAGGCCGGCGAGCAGGCCGAGGAGGGTGGATTTGCCGGAACCGGAGCTGCCAACGATAGCCAGGCTATCGCCCTTGTTCAGTTCCAGGCTCAGTTCGTGCAGGATAGTCAGTTCACCTTCCGCGCTGGGAACCACTTTGCTAAGGTTCCGCGCGGTGAGAATGCTTGCGCCCATGGAGAATCCGATGCGAATGTGGTTTTTGAGTGCTGGCCTGGCCTTGATGTGCGTGGCCCAGGGCGCAGCGGCGGGTACAGTCCTGATCGTTGGCGATAGTATCAGTGCCGGTTTCGGCCTGGATACCAGCAAAGGATGGGTCGCGCTGCTGGAACAACGGCTCAAGCGCGAAGGTTTCGACGATAAAGTGGTCAATGCCTCCATCAGCGGCGACACCAGTGCCGGAGGCCTCGCGCGGCTGCCGGCGGCGCTTGCAGAGCATAAACCGGAACTGGTGATCATCGAGTTGGGCGGCAATGACGGCCTGCGTGGTCAGCCTCCGGCGCAATTGCAACAAAATCTTGCCTCGATGATTGACCAGTCCAAGGCCATTGGCGCCAAGGTGCTGTTGCTCGGCATGCAATTGCCGCCCAACTACGGCCCGCGCTACACCAACGCCTTTGCCGAAGTCTACGGCAGCCTGGCCAAGGACAAAGCCGTGCCGCTGGTGCCGTTTTTCCTGGAAGGTATCGGTGGCCACCCGGAGCTGATGCAGGCTGACGGGCTGCATCCCGCCGTCGGCGCCCAGGGCAAGTTGCTGGAAAATGTCTGGCCGACGCTAAAACCGCTGTTATGACGCTTTTCTACCGGCAGGCTTTCGGCTAAGGTGGCGCCCCCCCGATCTGGAGCCCCCGATGTCACGCCCTGCCTGGTCCCTGTTCAACTACCAACTGATCGAGCCTGACGAGCAGCTGGATCTGTTCGCCTGCCAGGAAGTCCGGGTGCATCTGGTGGCACGCCAATTGGAGCTGGGCGGCACGATTGACCGCACGCTCTGTGGCACCTTGCTGCCAGCCCAGCCGCGCTGGTCATCGGTGGGTCGTGCGATTTTCCAGGACCAGCGGCTGTGCCCGTTGTGCCGGGCGATCCTCGAATCCCAGAAGCGCGGCACGCCGCTGATCTGGCCGGAGCTGCGCTTCGAGTAGTCTCGGGGGCAGATGGATGCTCCCGGCGTGCTTCACGTATACAATCATTTTTTTCCTACCCGTCGTTCTGCGAAGGATTTTCCGGATGTTGTCGCGCCTCTCCGTCGTCACCTGCTGCCTGTCTCTCGCCGCCCTGTGCGCGGCCGGCCCTGCGGCAGCGCTGCAGTTACCGTTGCCACCACCGGGTGAAGACATCGTGGGGCAGGTCCAGGTGATCAAGGCCAAGTACGAAGATACCTTCGCCGACCTGGGCACCACCTACGACCTGGGTTATTCGGAGATGGTCGCGGCCAACCCGGGTGTGGATGCGTGGCTGCCGGGTGCCGGCACCGAGATCGTGTTGCCGACGCGCTTCATCCTGCCGCCCGGTCCGCGCGAAGGCATCGTGATCAACCTGGCGGAATACCGGCTCTACTACTATCCCAAGGGGCAGAACGTCGTCTACACCTTCCCGTTGGGGATTGGTCGTGAGGGCTGGGGTTCGCCCATCGCCCATACCAGCATCATCGCGAAGACGCCGAACCCGACCTGGACCCCGCCTGCATCGATCAAGGCCGAGCACGCCGCCAATGGCGATCCGTTGCCCAACGTAGTGCCTGCCGGTCCGAACAACCCGCTGGGGCCATTCAAGTTCACCCTGGGCACGCCGGGTTACCTGATCCACGGCTCCAACATGAAATTTGGTATTGGCACGCGGACCAGCCACGGCTGCTTCCGCATGTTCAACAACAACGTGCTGGAAATGGCCGGCATGGTGCCGGTGGGTACGTCGGTGCGCATCATCAACGATGCCTACAAGTTCGGCAGCAGCGGCGGCAAGGTTTTTCTGGAAGCGCACACGCCGTTGAATGATGACGGCACGCCGTCGGTGGTCGATAAGCACACGGCGGTGATCAACGCCTTGCTCAAGCGTGAAGACCTGGCCAATAACCTGCGGGTGAACTGGGATCAGGTGCGTGATGTGGTCGCCGCGGAAGATGGCTTGCCGACTGAAATTGGTGTGCCCGGTGGCGCGCCGATTGCCGCCAGCGCGCCGATCGACTTGCAGCAGTAAACCTGCCGGATCGAAAGCCCGCCACGGCCTTGCGCTGCGGCGGGCTTTTTTATTGCCTGGGGTTCAGTGCCGAATCCCGGGCAATAAAAAAGCCGACCCATAAATGGATCGGCTTGATAACAACCCCGAGGGATTATTACTTGCGGCTAGCTTTTTCAAGCATGCGCAGAGCGCGCTCGTTAGCTTCGTCAGCAGTCTGTTGTGCTTTTTGAGCAGCAGCCAGAGCTTCATCAGCTTTACGGTAGGCTTCGTCTGCACGAGCCTGGGAGCGAGCTGCTGCGTCTTCAGTTGCAGTCAGACGAGCTTCGGTTTCTTTGGAGACGCTGCTGCAACCGGTAGCCAGAACTGCGGCCAGAGCCAGAGCAGAGAATTTCAGAACGTTGTTCATCGTGTTCCCCTTCAAGGACTTTCTATTAAATAGCTACTTGCCCAGAGTGAGCAAAAGCCGGCGTACATACTACCCATTACTTGTAGTAAGTAAACTGACGTAGCGCAAGAAGCAAAAAAAATTCTCGCGCCGAATCTATTTTGGCTAATCTTTTGAAGGTTTGTATAAAAACCGTTCAATTTTTTTCAATCGGATGTGCATTGGATCCCGTCTGAAAGCTACGGCCCGCATGCGTCGGGCTGGGTATATGGCTAGACATTTATATATCGGCACCTGCTCTTTTGTTCAGCTTGCCGTTACGCCGTCTCGCATCTTTTACGCATGTAGAGGTGACTTTAAGAGCGCCTGTTCGTCTCAAGCTTCAACTGCCGGCAATGTTCTGGCTATCGATCACCGGTTGATCGATGGCTTTTCTATAACCGCCAGCGGTGGGGGATGATGAGTGCGCCTTGAGCAATTTCAGGATTGGTGCCTACTATTCCCTACGTGCTGGTTGTGAGCGCTAGAGGTTTCTCGTTGTCGAAACCGGCACGGGGTGGCGTAGATGTTCCTTCGCCGGAAAAACATCGGTAAGGTAGGGGTCGAAATCCAAGACCCGCGAGGAGTAGTGATGAGCGAGGCGTTGTCCATCCACCATGACCAGGCTGGTCATCAGTTCGAGACCAATGTGGACGGTCATCGTGCCTACCTGACCTACATGGACCTCGGGAAGCAGACCCTGGACATCTATCGGACCTTCGTGCCCAACGCACTGCGCGGCCGGGGTATTGCAGCGGCGCTGACCGAGGAAGCCCTGAAGTTTGCCGAAGAGTCCGGCTACACGGTGATCCCGTCCTGCTCCTATGTCGAACGCTACATGGAGCGCCACCAGCGCCATGCGGCGAAGCTGTAAGGCATGAAACAGCACCATGAAAAACGCCGGGCTTAGCCCGGCGTTTTTGTGTGCGCAGTGCGGGTTCAGGTGCGTTTGCGTTTCGGCAACACGTCCTTGAGCTTGGCATGCATGCTGCGCAGGGTGTTTTCGGTGGCCGCCCAGTCGATGCAGGCATCGGTGATCGACACGCCGTACTGCAAGTCGGCCAGGTCTTTTGGAATGGCCTGGCAACCCCAGTTCAAGTGGCTCTCGACCATCAGGCCGATGATCGACTGGTTGCCTTCCAGGATCTGGTTGGCGACGTTTTCCATCACCAGCGGCTGCAGCGCCGGGTCCTTGTTGGAGTTGGCGTGGCTGCAATCGACCATGATGTTCGGCTTGATCTTGGCCTTGTTCAGCGCCTGTTCGCACAGGGCAACGCTGACCGAGTCATAGTTGGGCTTGCCGTTGCCGCCACGCAGGACCACGTGACCGTAGGCGTTGCCTTTGGTGGTGACGATGGACACGCCACCTTCCTGGTTGATCCCCAGGAAACGGTGCGGGCTGGAAACCGATTGCAGCGCGTTGATCGCCACGGTCAGGCCGCCGTCGGTGCCGTTCTTGAAGCCCACGGCCGACGATAGGCCGGACGCCATCTCGCGGTGGGTCTGGGATTCGGTGGTGCGTGCGCCAATGGCCGACCAGCTGATCAGGTCCTGCAGGTACTGCGGGGAGATCGGGTCCAGGGCTTCGGTGGCGGTGGGCAGGCCCATTTCAGCCAGGTCCAGCAGCAGCTGACGGCCGATGTGCAAGCCGTCCTGGATCTTGAACGAGTCGTCCAGGTACGGGTCGTTGATCAAGCCTTTCCAGCCGACGGTGGTACGCGGTTTCTCGAAGTAGACGCGCATCACCAGGTACAGGGTGTCGGACACCTCCGCCGCCAGCACCTTGAGGCGCTCGGCGTACTCGTGGGCTGCCTTGAGGTCGTGGATCGAGCAAGGCCCGATGACGACGAAGAGGCGATGGTCGGTGCCGTCGAGAATCTCACGGATGACTTCGCGACCCTTGGTGACGGTCTGCAGGGCAGCGTCGCTCAGGGGGATTTCGCGCTTGAGCTGATCGGGCGTGATCAGGGTCTCGTTGGATTCGACGTTTAGGTCATTGATCGGTAAATCAGCCATCGTTTACTCGTCAGGGTCACGGGTGCCGGCCGCCAGCCATCCCCGTGCGGCGGAGCACAGCATGATTTGAATGCAGGGGGGAGGAACCTTAGCGCGTAACACGGGCCCGCGACAATGGGCAAAGCCCGCTTTAATCCAGTGCTGGCGCCGCAAAGGCCTCATGGGAGAACTCGACGGCATGGCGCGACACCCACTCGCGCGCCAGGGCTTCGAATTGTTCGGGCGTCGGTTCGGCGTCTTCGTGCTGGCGGCAATAGCGCTCTATCCGGCATGCTTGCTCACCCATCCGCGCACCGAACAGGGCATGCTCATCGGTAAACGCGATGCCGATGCGATAGCCGTCCGCGACCTTGCGGCACCATGCCACGTAGCCCGGATAACGCGCGCTGGGCCCCAGGGAGGGAATGTGCAGGTCAACCGCCGTACCCTGGCGCCAGGCGCGCGGCCACTGGCAGGCGATGCCGCCCAGGCCGATCGTGAGCAGGCGTTGACGGGGAATGGCGGGGGAGGGACGTTGTGTTAACTCGACAGCGACATCATCAGGGTGAGGTAAAAAACGACCCATGTACACGGACTCCGAGCACCGTCCTGTTGACGGCGGCAGCAGCAGTATAGTGAAGGAACTGGAATTGACCGACCTGGATATTGACCAGCAATTGCTGGGATTGCCAGGCCTTTCTCTGCTGGTCTTCACCAGCGTAGGCTGTTCCAGTTGCCGTTGGGCACGCCAGCAGTTACCCGGTTGGTCATTGCCGGTGGACCGTGTGTGCTGGGTGGACGCCGGCCACAACGGTGGCGCGGTTGAACGCTACCAGATCTTTCATTTGCCGGCGTTGTTCCTGGTGTGCGAGGGTCAGTTTCTTGGGCAATTGCAGACGCGCCTTACAGCAGCTGACCTTGCCGACAGCATTAATCAAGCCCTTACTCGCCTTCCAGAGGATCTGCCATGACCGCACCATCGCCACGCATTGGCATCATCGGCACCGGCGCCATCGGTGGTTTCTACGGCGTGATGCTGGCGCGTGCCGGCTTCGACGTACACTTCCTGCTGCGCAGCGAGTATGCGGCGGTCAGCAAGCATGGCCTGCATATCAATAGCAGCGTGCATGGCCCTATGCATCTGCACCCGGTGCAGGCCTATGCCAATGCTGCCGACATGCCGCCGTGTGATTGGTTGCTGGTGGGTACCAAGTCCACCGGCAATGTGGACCTGGCCCCGACCATCGCCCAGGTCGCGGCGCCGGACGCCAAGGTGGTGCTCCTGCAAAACGGCCTGGATGTCGAGGACAGCCTGCGCGAACACCTGCCGGCCTCGCTGCATCTGCTTGGCGGCTTGTGCTACATCGGCGTGCACCGCTCCGGGCCTGGCGTAGTCGAGCATCAGGCCCTGGGCCGGGTCAACCTGGGTTATCACAGCGGCACGGCGGCCAATGACGAAGCGCAGCAGCAGGCGATTGTCGAAGCCGGCGCGGCGTTGTTCCACCAGGCGGGCATCGAGTCCCAGGCCATGGCCAATGTGCATCAGGCGCGCTGGCACAAGCTGGTGTGGAACGTGCCGTACAACGGCCTTTCCGTGTTGTTGGGCACGGGGACGACGGCGATGATGGCCGATGAGTCCAGCCGCGAACTGATCCAGGCGCTGATGGCCGAAGTCGTGGCGGGCGCCCACGCCTGTGGCCATGAGATTCCCGCGAGCTACGCCGAGCAGATGTTTGCCATGACCGAAACCATGGACGATTACCTGCCGAGCATGTACCACGACCATGTCCACAAGCGCCCGCTGGAACTGGCCGCCATCTACGCGCGGCCATTAGCCGCTGCCAAGGCTGCCGGTTGCGAGCTGCCGCGGATGCAGGCGCTGTATCAGGCGTTGAGTTTTATTGATCGGCATAACCGCTGATTCGGGAGGCATACGATGGCAAAGGGATTGGGCGACAAACTGGTGCTGGCGATTTCCTCGCGCGCGCTGTTCGACCTGAGCGACAGCCACAAGGTCTACCTGGCCCAGGGTGTGGAGGCCTACCGCAAATACCAGATCGAGCACGAGGAGGAAGTCCTCGCGACCGGCGATGCGTTTGCGCTGGTCAAGAAGCTCCTGAGCCTCAACGCCAGCCTCGGGCGTGCCCGCGTCGAAGTGGTGTTGGTGTCGCGCAACAGTGCCGACACCGGCTTGCGCGTGTTCAATTCGATCCAGCACTACGGCTTGGATATTTCCCGCGCCGCGTTCGTTGGCGGGCGTAGTCCCTATCCTTATTTGGCGGCCTTCGGTTGCCATCTGTTTCTTTCAACCCATGCTGAAGATGTGCGCAGCGCCCTCGATGCCGGCTTTGCCGCGGCGACGATTTTGTCCGGCGGCCCGAACCGCGCGTGCAGCGACGAACTGCGCATCGCGTTTGACGGTGATGCGGTACTGTTTTCCGATGAGTCGGAGCGCGTGTACCAGGCCGGCGGGCTGGAGGCGTTCCAGGCCAGCGAGCGGGAGTCGGCGCGCCAGCCCTTGCACGGCGGTCCCTTCAAGGGCTTTTTGGCGGCACTGAATTTGTTGCAGCGCGAGTTCCCGCAGGAGGCGTGCCCGATCCGCACCGCGTTGGTCACCGCCCGTTCGGCGCCGTCCCACGAGCGGGTGATTCGCACGTTGCGTGAGTGGGATATCCGCCTGGATGAGTCGCTGTTCCTGGGTGGCCTGGAGAAATCCGCGTTCCTGGAAGCGTTTGCCGCCGATGTGTTTTTCGATGACCAGGCCGGTCATTGCGAGAAAGCCAGGGAGGTGGTGGCCACCGGGCATGTGCCCCATGGCATCAGCAACGAGGTAAGGGTTCAGTCCGAGAGCTAAGCCAGTCGCAGTCGTTGATGCGCTGCTAAGCTCATTCAATCTCCGCCATCCTGGCAGTCCAGGAGGTTCTATGATTCGTTCGATGTTGTACGCCACGGACCTGGGTCTGTACGCGCCTTATGTGATGCAACATGCACTGGCGCTGGCGCGAACGTTCAAGGCGGACCTGTATGTGATTCATGTGGTCGAGCCCATCGGGCTGTTCGCCGAATCGGTGTTGCAAAGCTACCTTGATGAGAAGGCCCTGAGTGAATGGCAGAGCCAGGGGCTGACCACGGTCATGGCGACCATCGAACAACGGGTACTGGACAGTTTTCGCGAAGAGTTGGGGGAGGGCGAGCAAGACCTCAAGCTGATCCGTTCGGTGCGGGTAATCCAGGGCGATCCGTGCGAGGTGATACTCGACCAGTTGCGTAGGCTGTCGGTCGATCTGGTGATCGTCGGCAGTCATAGCCATGCAACGGCGGCGGCCACACCGCTGGGACGCACCGCTGCACGGGTGCTGCAACTGTCTGCGGTGCCGGTTTACCTGGTGCCCTCGCTACAGCGTCGACGCAGTGACGACGCGTGATGGTAGAAAACGATAAAAAGTTCTAGATTTATCCGTCTAACCTTTAATATAGTTATATACCGTCGCTGATACCCGTGGCGTCTATCTGCTTTGAGGGATACATATGAAGCTTCAACAACTGCGCTACATCTGGGAAGTGGCGCACCACGACCTCAACGTTTCCGCTACGGCTCAAAGCCTTTACACCTCGCAACCTGGTATCAGCAAGCAGATCCGCCTGCTCGAAGACGAGCTGGGCGTCGAAGTGTTCGCCCGCAGCGGCAAGCACCTCACCCGTGTGACCCCGGCCGGTGAGCGCATCATCACCACCGCTGGCGAGATCCTGCGTAAAGTCGAAAGCATCAAGCAGATCGCCCAGGAATTCTCCAACGAGAAAAAGGGCACGCTGTCCATCGCCACCACCCACACCCAGGCACGTTATGCACTGCCGCCGGTGATCCGCGACTTCATCAAGCAATACCCGGACGTGGCCCTGCACATGCACCAGGGTTCGCCAATGCAGATCGCCGAGATGGCCGCTGATGGCACCGTCGATTTCGCCATTGCCACCGAAGCCCTGGAGCTGTTCGGTGACCTGGTGATGATGCCGTGCTACCGCTGGAACCGTTGCGTGGTGGTGCCGCAAGGTCACCCGCTGGCCAAGCTGCCGAAGCTGACCCTGGAAGCCCTGGCCGAATACCCGATCGTGACGTACGTGTTCGGTTTCACCGGCCGCTCCAAGCTCGACGAAGCCTTCAGCCACCGCGGCCTCACGCCGAAAGTGGTGTTCACCGCCGCCGACGCCGACGTGATCAAGACTTACGTGCGCCTGGGCCTGGGCGTGGGTATCGTCGCCAAGATGGCGGTGGACACCAACCTCGATAAAGACCTGGTGGTGCTCGACGCCAGCGAGCTGTTCGAATCCAGCGTGACCAAGATCGGCTTCCGTCGCGGCACTTTCCTGCGGGGTTTCATGTGCGACTTCATCGAGAAGTTCGCCCCGCACCTGACCCGCGAAGTCATGGCCAAGGCGATCCAGTGCCACAACAAGCAGGAACTGGAAGAGCTGTTTGAAGGCGTTGAACTGCCCGTCCACTGAGTGGCTTACTTGGCCTCGGTAACCGTAAAGTGTTGCCGGGCGCCTGCCACCAGAATCTCCACCTCATCACCTTCGAACTTGCCCAGCAGGCTTTTGCCCAGGGGCGAGCGCGGGGTGATGACGGTCACCGGTTGCCCCACCACATCCACCTTCAAGCCTGCGCCGTCCGGCGCGAGGAACAGCCACTGCTGGCGACCGTTCTCGTCTTCCAGGCCCAGTAGCGCGCCAATTTCTATACCCCGTTGATCATCGTAGGCCCGCAGTGGCAGGTTCTGGCACAGCGTCAGCGCCTGCTTGATCTCTTCGACGCGCTTGGCTT
The DNA here is from genome assembly GCF_030687495.1 of Pseudomonas sp. FP453. Classification (NCBI taxonomy): domain Bacteria; kingdom Pseudomonadati; phylum Pseudomonadota; class Gammaproteobacteria; order Pseudomonadales; family Pseudomonadaceae; genus Pseudomonas; species Pseudomonas sp. FP453. The sequence goes on from NZ_CP117435.1 coordinate 1,895,412, forward strand.
GCCCGGCCGCGAGGTAGGACGCTTCCAGCCCGAGGGTGTCGTACTTGTTCTCGGCGATATTCTCTTCGTGGGTCGCGGTTTCGTAGGCGGTTTGCGCAGCGCGTTGGGCGATGTCGAGATCGACGCTGAGCTTTTCCAGGATCAACAGGTGGACGGCGTGTTTATTCATGGTCATCAATCGCAGAATTGCAGGACATTGGCCCGGGTCTTTTCGTTGGGGGCGTTCTGGTCCTGTTGCAGCCAGAACTGGCATTTGGGGTTGGACAGGTTGCGCGCATTGTTGCGGGCCTGGTCCAGGGTTTGTTGCTGTTCCTGCTTGTGCAGGTTCTGTTGATACTGCTCGAACAGGCGGTTCGGCGGTTCCGGTGGCACCTCCACCGGCGTGCCCAGTTGCTGCACCGCCTGCGCCACTGGCGCCAGGCTTTGCGGGAATAGATAACGCGACGCCAGCCAGGCGGTCAGCGCAATGGCGACAAACCCCAGCCATACGCCAAACGCGATGGCGGCACTGAGTTTGAACAACGACAACGGACGATCAGACATGGCGGCCTCCTGGCAGGCATTTGCGGCGTGGCGGCGATTGTCGCACAGCCACCGTGCAGAATAATCGCGATCAAGTCTTCTGCATCGGCGCATTTATACGGACAATCGAGCCTTTAAGTGTTGGAGCCCGGAATGAAAGCCCGCTGGGATATTTTTTGCAGCGTCGTCGACAACTACGGCGACATCGGCGTGACCTGGCGCCTGGCCCGGCAATTGGTGGCAGAGCATGGCTGTGACGTGCGCCTGTGGGTTGATGACCTGCGCGCGTTCGAGCGCATGTGCCCGGAGATCGACGTACAACTGGGCCAGCAATCGCAGGCCGGCGTCGACGTGTGCCACTGGCCGGCCGAGTGGCAGGGCGCGGCAGCGGCGGATGTGGTGATTGCCGCATTCGCTTGCCAGCTGCCGCCTGACTATATGGACGCCATGGCCGCGCGCGAACGCCCGCCGTTGTGGATGAACCTGGATTACCTGAGCGCCGAGGATTGGGTCGTGGGCTGTCACCGCTTGCCCTCGGTGAAGTTCAAGGGCGTGCAGAAGTACTTCTTCTTTCCCGGTTTCCGTGCGGGTACAGGCGGGCTGTTGCGCGAGGCCGGGCTGCTTGAGCAGCGTCGGGCGTTTCAGCAGGATGCCGCCGCGCAGCAAAAATTCCTGCAAACCCTGGGCGTATTTCCGGCGACGTCTGCGCGGCTGATCTCGCTGTTTGCCTACGAAAACGCCGGGCTCGCTGCTTGGCTGGACGTGTTATCGACGGACGGGCGTACCACCCATCTATTGGTGCCGGAAGGGCGCATCCTCGGTGATGTGCAGCGTTGGCTGGGTGTCGAGGGGCTTGCGGTGGGCGACGTGCATCAGCGCAGTGCCCTGACGGTGCAGGTGCTGCCGTTTGTGCGCCAGGACCAATATGACCGCCTGCTGTGGTGCTGTGAGTTCAATGCTGTGCGCGGCGAAGACTCCTTCGTGCGGGCGCAATGGGCCGGCCGGCCGCTGTTGTGGCACATCTACCGGCAGGACGAAGACATTCACCTCGACAAGCTCGACGCGTTCCTGGCGCTGTACACCGCCGCCTTGTCACCGGCGGCGCGGGCGGCCCTGATCACGCTGTGGCAAGCCTGGAACACGCAGGGCGATATGGCGCAACCGTGGAAAATGCTCATGGAGCACTGGCCGGAGATCAACCAGCACGCCGAATCCTGGTGTCTGGAACAGGCCTTGCAGGCCGATCTTGCGACGGCGCTGGTACAGTTTTATGAAAGTTGGATATGATATGCCACCTTGAATTTTGTAAATCCCATCCAAATTTCGGATATATGCAATGAAAACTGGTAAAGAACTGAAACCCGGTACAGTGATCCGTCTCGAAAACGACCCTTGGCTGGTTCAGAAAGCTGAGTTCACCAAGTCTGGTCGTAACAGCGCAATCATGAAGACCAAGCTGAAGAACCTGCTGACCGGTTACAAGACCGAGATCGTCTACAGCGCCGACGACAAACTGGACGACGTGATCCTCGACCGCAAAGAAGCGACCCTGTCCTTCATCAGCGGCGACACCTACACGTTCATGGACACCACTGACTACACCATGTACGAGCTGAACGCTGAAGACATCGAAGCCGTTCTGCCGTTCGTTGAAGAAGGCATGGAAGACATCTGCGAAGCTATCTTCTTCGAAGACCGTCTGGTTTCCGTAGAGCTGCCGACCACCATCGTGCGTCAGGTTGACTACACCGAAGGTTCCGCTCGCGGCGACACTTCGGGCAAGGTGATGAAGCCTGCCAAACTGAAAAACGGTACCGAGCTGGCTGTTGCAGATTTCATCGAAATCGGCGACATGATCGAGATCGACACCCGTGAAGGTGGTTCGTACAAAGGTCGCGCCAAGAAGTAATTCTGGCCCCGCCGCTACGAAAAAAACCCGACTTAGCGTCGGGTTTTTTATGGGCGTCTGTTTATCAGACCGTGACGTGCAGGCGCACATCCACATTGCCGCGCGTGGCGTTGGAGTACGGGCACACCTGGTGGGCCGCGTCGACCAGGCTTTGTGCATCGTCCTGATCCAGGCCCGGCAGGCTGATGTGCAGGTCGATGTCCAAGCCAAAACCACCGGGGATTTGACCGATGCCGACGTGGGCAGTGATCGAAGCGTCATCCGGGATCTTGCGTTTGGTCTGGCTGGCGACGAATTTCAGCGCGCCAATAAAGCAGGCCGAGTAGCCGGCGGCGAACAGTTGCTCAGGGTTGGTGGCCTGGCCACCGGCACCGCCCAATTCCTTGGGGGTGGAGAGTTTGACGTCGAGGATGTTGTCGCTGGAAACCGCACGACCATCACGGCCGCCGGTGGCGGTAGCTACTGCGGTGTAGAGAGTTTGCATGGTGTCGTCCTCTGGGTGTGTAGCGCTAAATGTTTGCGCGCTAAGTAGTTGGTGAGGCGAATGTATAGCGCTAATGTTTTGCGCGCAAGATAAATTTGCAAATTATTTCCCTCGCGATCTTTTTGCCACACCACAAAATCAAATGTGGGAGCTGGCTTGCCTGCGATAGCGGTGTGTCAGTCGATAGGTTTTTGACTGATCTACCGCTATCGCGGGCAAGCCCGCTCCCACATTGATTGCTCCCACACTTCAGGTTTCTGCGGCAGGTCTACTGTGTCAGACGCTGGCTTGCAGGTTGCTGCGCAACGCAATCAAATCAGCTTGCAGCTTGCGCAGCTGTTCCAGCTCCAGGCCGCTGGCACCCAGGATGCACTGCGGAATGCCCATGGCTTTCTCCTGCAGGGCGCGCCCGGCGGCGGTCAGTTCCACCACCACCACCCGCTCATCCTCACGGCTGCGCGTGCGGCTCAGCAGCCCTTCAGCTTCCAGGCGCTTGAGCAGCGGGGTGAGTGAGCCCGGGTCCGTCAGCAGGCGGCTGCTGATTTCGCCGACGGTCAAGCCGTCTTCTTCCCACAGGACCATCATGGCCAGGTATTGCGGATAGGTCAGGCCAAGGGCTTGCAGCAGCGGCTTGTAGACCTTGGTCATCAGCAGCGACGTGGAGTGCAGGGCGAAGCACAGCTGGTTGTCCAGCATCAGGGATTCGCACGGGGCGGGATTTTTGCTCATGGGGTACCTCGCAAAGCATCTATGGGCTGGAATCTAGCGGGCAAATGTTTAAGGCGCCAGATAATTCTGTCCGGGCAGTCAGACCAAACCGCTCTGCAAGGCCAGATCCCAGGGCGGTACCGGGCTGAAACGGGTTTTCAGGTATTCCAGCAACAACCGGCTGCGGGCGTTGGGCTGTTGTTCCAGGCGCAGGGCGTAGATGCCGGTGGTCTCCGGGCTTGGCAGGCCGTCTTCGCAAAACAGCGGCACCAGTTCGCCGCGCACCAGGTATTCGCTGGCCAGCCACGTCGGCAAATGGGCGATGCCCAAGCCGGCCAAGGCGCCGGAGAGCAGGGCCTCGGCATTGTTGGCGCTCATGCGGATGCGCTGCGGGCGATAAGTGGCGCGGCGCCCGTCCAGCTCGAAACGCCAGGCGAACATCGGCGCCAGGCCATCCCAATCCAGGCCATCATGTTCATTCAGGTCGCGGGGATGGCGCGGTGTACCGCGGCTTTTCAAGTAGGTAGGGCTGGCGCAGGCGATGCGCACGATACTGGCCAGCGGCGTGGCAATCAGCCGTGTGTCGACGATATGCCCGGCCCGCAGCACCAGGTCAACCTTGCCCAGGTGCGCGCCCTGCATATCCACAAAGCTGTCGATCAGGTGCAGGTGCACGTCCCGCCCCGGATACACATTGAGGAAGTCGGCGATCACCGGCGCCAGGTGCCGGCGGCCAAACGCGGCTGGCGCATCCACCCGGATCAAGCCCTCCGGCGCATGGCTGAGGGACACCGCTTCGGCCCGCGCCAACTGCAACTCGCTGACAATCCGCCGCGCCCGCTCGGCAAACGCCAGGCCCGCCGGGGTCGGCACCACGGCGTGGGTGCTGCGCTGGAACAGGCGACTGCCTACGGAATTTTCCAGGCTGTCGATACGCCGCGCCACCGCCGAGGGCGTCAGGGGATGGCGGCGCGCGGCGGCGGAAAAGCTGCCGGTTTCCAGTACATCGAGGAACAGGCTCAATTGGTCGGTCAACGTATTCGGGTTCATGGCAGGCGCTTATGCGAGATCGGCACAGCCATTGTGCGTTGCTGTGCGTTTCCGTGCTAGAGCGGACTGCGTAGCATGCAGGCCTTGGGATTGTGGAGTGGCCAGCTGTGTTGGATTTAGCGTTGTACCTGGTATTGGGCGTGGCCTTGGGCACGGTGGGCGGTTTGTTCGGCATCGGCGGCGGGTTGATTGCCATCCCGGTGCTGGGGGTGTTTTTCGGCCTGGATCAGCAGATTGCCCAAGGCACTGCCCTGGTGATGGTGGTGCCCAACGTGATGCTCGCGCTGTGGCGCTACCACCAGCGCAACCGTATTCAACTGCGCCATGCCCTGCCGTTGGGCAGCATGGGGTTCTGCTTTGCGTGGCTGGGCTCGATCTGGGCGGTGGGCCTGGATGCGGGCGCGATGCGTATCGGTTTTATCGCCTTCCTGGTGGCGCTGTCGGCCTACAACCTGTTGCGCATGTTCACACGTAATGCGCCGCCGACGGCCGAGATGCGCTACTCCTGGCCATGGCTTGGGGTGCTGGGCGCAGCCTCCGGTTCCATGGGCGGGTTGTTTGGCGTCGGTGGCGCGGTGGTGGCGACGCCCGTACTGACCAGCCTGTTCGGCACCACCCAAGTCGTCGCCCAAGGCCTGTCCCTGGCCCTGGCATTGCCCAGCACCGGCGTGACCCTGGTGACCTACGCCTGGCACCACGAAGTCGATTGGGTGATCGGCGTGCCCTTGGCGGTCGGCGGTTTGCTCAGCATCAGCTGGGGGGTGAAAGTCGCCCATGCCTTGCGGGAGCGGGTGCTGCGCGGGCTGTTCTGCGGCTTCCTGATCGTGTGTGCGGTGATGCTGACCTTCAAAGTCTGAAACCTTCGATGATGTAGTCGGCCAGGCATGCGGTGATGGGCGAGGCCATCAGCGGGTTGCGCAGCAAGTGCAGGTTCATCGACGGCAGCGCCGGGAAACCCTGGTCGCTCCCCAGCACGCGCAGGTCTTCGGTCACCAGGCTTTCCATGCTGACCATCACCGCCAGGCCGGCGTTGACCACCGCCTGGATCGCCGCGACATTGGAGCTGTGATAGGCCAGGCGATAGTCGCGGCCGATGGCATCCAGTGCCGAGCAGGCCCACTGGGTGTAGAGGCAGTCGGGGCCGGAAATCGCCAGTGGCAAGGCCGCATGTTCATCCACGCAGAAACACGGCGCTGCCGCCCACACCATGCGTTCGGTGCGCAGCAACTCGCCGACTTCCTTGGTGGGTTCGCGGCTGATCACGGTCAAGGCCAGGTCGCGGCGTTGCATCAGCACCGTTGACGACTCGCAGTGCAGTTCGATCTGGATCAGCGGATAGGCCTTGGAAAACTGCTTGAGAATCCCCGGCAGGAAGCGCATCACGTAGTCGTCCGGCGTGCCGATGCGCACCAGCCCGACCATATGCGGCTCGCGCAGGGTGTTGAACACCTCGCTGTGCAGTTTCAGGATGCGCCGCGCATAGCCCAGCAACACTTGCCCCTCGGGGGTCAGGCGCACCTGGCGGCCATCGCGTTCGAACAGCTTGCGCTGCAACACGTCCTCCTCCAGCCGCTTCATCTGCATGCTCACCGCCGATTGGGTGCGGTTGACCTGTTCGCCGGCGCGGGTAAAGCCGCCCTGGTCGGCGATGGCGACGAAGGTGCGCAGTACTTCGGTGTCGATGCTGGGGTAGCCTGACAATTGATCAATCTCTGAGATGTATTGCATAAGAAACATTCGTTGGATTGATCATAAGCCGGGCCACACACTTGTGCCATCCCCAAGGGAGGGCGAAAAGATGAAAGGTCAAAAAGGTTTCGTATTGCTGGCGAAGCGCCCATTTAGCGGGGTGCTGAATGCACTAGTCCGCTGGCAGGAGCGCCAGGTGTTGGCGAGTTTGAGCGATGATGCACTCAAGGACATCGGGCTGCGCCGTGCGGATGTGGAGCGTGAGCGCCGCCTGCATGCCTGGCAAGATCCGCTGCGAAAATGACCGTGGATGCAGTAGGGTGGTTGGCGCGCCCACACGGAGAGTCCCATGCCCGCCGACCTGTCTTTCTCACTTAAGCAAGCTCGCCGCATGGCGCTGGCAGCCCAGGGTTTTTCCGGGCGCCAGGCGCCTGCACAGATCAAGGCCGCGCAGCTCAATCGGGTGATCGAACGCCTGGGTGTGTTACAGATCGATTCGGTCAACGCGGTGGTGCGCTCGCACTACCTGCCGCTGTTTTCCCGCTTGGGCAACTATTCTGCGCAGATCCTTGAACAGGCCGCCTGGAGCCAGGGGCGGCGGCGCTCGCTGTTTGAATACTGGGGGCATGAGGCCTCGTTGCTGCCGATGGCGCTGTACCCGTTGATGCGCTGGCGCATGGAGCGGGCACGGCAAGGGCAGGGGATTTACGCGCAGATGGCGCGCTTTGGGCGTGAACAACAGGCGATTATCCAGCGCGTCCTGAAGACGGTTGAGCAGCAAGGCGCCGTCGGGGCGGGCAGCTTGTCCACCCGTGAAGAACGCGCCGGGCCGTGGTGGGACTGGAGTGAGGAAAAGCACGCGCTGGAATGGCTGTTCGCCGCCGGGCTGGTCACCGTGGCGGGTCGGCGCGGGTTTGAACGCCTCTATGACCTGCCGGAGCGGGTGATCCCGGGCGAAGTCCTGCAAGCCCGCGTAGGCGAAGCCGCAGCGCTGCGTGGCTTGTTGCTGCACAGTGCCACCGCCTTGGGGGTGGCTACGGAAAAGGACCTGCGCGATTACTTTCGCCTGGACCCCGCCGACAGCCGCACTCGCCTCGCGGAGCTGGTGGAAGATGGGCAACTGCTGGCGTGCCAGGTGCAAGGCTGGAAGCAGGCGGCGTACTGCCTGCCAGAGACAAAAGTGCCGCGCAAAGTGTCGGCCAGTGCATTGCTGTCACCGTTCGATTCGCTGGTCTGGGAGCGCAGTCGCACCGAGCGGCTGTTCGATTTCCGTTATCGGCTGGAGATCTACACCCCGCAGGAGAAGCGGGTATACGGCTACTACGTGCTGCCGTTTTTGCACAATGAGCGGATCGCCGCGCGGGTTGATCTGCGGGCCGAGCGCGCGAATGGCTGCCTGGCGGTGCATGCTGTGCATGAGGAAGAGCCGGGGCTGGATGAGGAGGGGATGGTGGCGTTGGCGCTGAATTTGCGGCAGATGGCGGATTGGTTGGGGTTGGCGCGGGTGCAGTTGAATTGTCAGCGGGCGAGTGCGGTGCGGTTGAGGGTGGCAATGATCGGTATGGGTGTCGGCCTCTAGGGCCTCATCGCGGGCAAGCCCGCTCCCACAATTGATCGTGTTCACAAATCAAAATGTGGGAGCGGGCTTGCCCGCGATGGCGTCAGTGCAGGCAGCCTGAATCTCAGCGCTTGACCTGCTTCAAGGTCTCGGCAATCAAAAACGCCAACTCCAGCGACTGGTCCGCATTCATCCGTGGATCACAGTGGGTGTGATAACGGTCCGACAATCCATCTTCGGTAATCGGCCGCGCACCGCCGATGCACTCGGTGACATTCTGCCCGGTCATCTCGATATGAATCCCGCCGGCATAGCTGCCTTCCGCCTGGTGCACCTGGAAGAACTCCTTCACTTCGCCGAGGATCTGCGCAAAGTCGCGGGTCTTGTAGCCGCTGCTGGCCTTGATGGTGTTGCCGTGCATCGGGTCGGAACTCCAGAGCACCTGCTTGCCCTCGCGCTGTACAGCGCGGATGAGGTTGGGCAGGTGGTCGCCGACCTTGCCAGCGCCCATGCGCGCGATCAGGTTGAGGCGGCCGGGGTCGTTGCTTGGGTTGAGAATGTCGATCAGACGGATCAGGTCGTCGGGGTTCATGCTTGGGCCGACCTTGACGCCGATCGGGTTGTTCACGCCGCGCAGGAATTCGACGTGGGCGCCGTCCAGCTGGCGGGTGCGGTCGCCGATCCACAGCATGTGCGCCGAGCAATCGTAGTAGTCGTTGGTCAGGCTGTCGCGGCGCACGAAGGCTTGCTCGTAGTTCAGCAGCAGCGCTTCGTGGGCGGTGAAGAAGCTGGTTTCGCGCAGTTGCGGCGAGCTGTCCATGCCACAGGCGCGCATAAAGGCCAGGGTTTCATCGATACGGTCGGCCAGTTGGCTGTACTTCTCGGCCAGGGCGGAGTTGGCGATGAAGTCCAGGTTCCACTTGTGCACCTGGTGCAGGTCGGCGAAACCGCCCTGGGCGAAGGCTCGCAGCAAGTTGAGGGTGGCGGTGGACTGGTGGTAGGACTGCAACAGGCGATCCGGGTCCGGCACGCGGCTTTTTTCATCGAAGCCGATGCCGTTGACGATGTCGCCACGGTAGGCGGGCAGGGTGATGCCGTCGATGGTTTCATCGTTGGCCGAACGCGGCTTGGCGAACTGGCCGGCCATGCGCCCGACTTTCACCACCGGGCAGCCGGCGGCGAAGGTCATCACGATGGCCATTTGCAGCAGCACTTTGAAGGTGTCGCGGATTTTCGCAGCGGAGAACTCCACAAAGCTCTCGGCGCAGTCACCGCCTTGCAACAGGAACGCGCGACCCTGGGTCACTTCGGCAAACTGACGGCGCAACTCGCGGGCTTCCCCGGCAAACACCAGCGGTGGGTAGCTGGCCAGGCTCTGCTCCACTTGCAGCAAGTGTGCAGCGTCCGGGTACTGGGGTTGTTGCTGGATCGGCAGGGCGCGCCAGCTGTCGGGGCTCCAGGGTTGGCTCATCTTGAACTCGATTGGCTGATTGACGGTCGGGCGCCAATGTTATCAGCAATTAGTGCGTGACCTGTTGCCGCCGGTTGGCCGACAATCGCGCCTTTGCCGTGCGGTAAACCCTTTAGGAGTAATGATGACCGAGGAGCGTGTCGAGCGCCTGTTGGCCGAAGTCCATGATGACTTCGGCATGATTCGTGTGCTCGAAGTGGCCGATTACCGTTTTCTCGAGTTTGGCGATGCCATCGAGCAAAGCTGTGTGTTCACTGCCGACCCGAGCTGGCTGGAGTACGACTACACCCGCGCGATGCTGATCGGTGCGTTGTGCCATGAGCAGCCGGAGAGCGCGCTGTTCCTTGGGCTCGGCGCCGGCACGCTGACCCAGGCGTGCCTGAAGTTCCTGCCACTGGAAGATGTCGAGGCCATCGAGCTGCGCCCGGATGTGCCGCGCCTGGCCATTGAGTACCTGGGGCTGGACGATGATCCGCGTCTGTACGTCCGCATCGGCGACGCCCTGCAATTGCTGGAGACCGCTGAGCCGGCCGATCTGATCTTTGTCGATCTGTATACGGATGTCGGTCCTGGCGTCGGGCACTTGGCCTGGAGCTTCCTGGAGAACTGCCAGAAGAAACTCAATCCCGGCGGCTGGCTGGTGATCAACCAGTGGGCCACCGACGACGGCAAACCGTTGGGTGCGGCGTTGCTGCGCGGGTTGTATCACCGGCATTACTGGGAACTGCCGGTGAAGGAGGGCAATGTGATCTTGCTGGTGCCTTCGGAGTTGGATCAGGAGCTGGATATGCAAGCGTTGACGGCGCGTGCCGAGGCCTTGGCGCCGCGCTTGGGGTATTCGTTGCAGGCGTTGATCAAGGCTATCCGGCCGGCTACTTGATTGCCTGAACTGGCCCCTTCGCGGGCAAGCCCGCTCCCACAGGGGAATGCATTTCAACAGGGGAATGCAGTCCAAATGTGGGAGCGGGCTTGCCCGCGAAGGGGCCCTCACAGTCCACTCAAATTCCCTTGAACACCCCAGGCCGCTTCTCCACCATCGCCAGCACCCCTTCCTTGGCATCCTCGCTATTCAGCAGTTTATCCACCATCGGCTGTAATGCGGCGGCCGCCACGGTTTCGCCTTCCATCCGTGCCAAGCGCGCCGACATCAACGTCGCCTGCACCCCCAACGGCGCCTGCCGCGCAATGCGGTTGGCCAGCGCGATGGCGCGGGGCAGCAGGTCTTCACTGGCCATCACCTCCTGCACCAACCCCAGGCGCAGCGCCTCATGGGCATCGAACTCGTCACCGGTGAGCAGCCAGCGCATCGCGTTGCCCCAGCCGGCGATCTGATGAAAGCGCAACGTCGCGCCGCCAAACGGAAAGATCCCACGCTGCACTTCCATCTGCGCAAAGCGCGTGTTGCTCGCGCACAGGTTGATATCGGCTGCCAACATCAACTCGATGCCGATGGTCAGGCAATAGCCCTGGGCCGCCACGATCACCGGTTTGCTGACCCTGGGGCCGGCGAACACGCCCCATGGATCGCAGCCGCCCAGCGGCGGTTGCCAGCCACCGGCCATCACGCCGCTGACATTCGCCAGGTCGAGCCCGGCGGTGAAGTGTTCGCCGTGGGCAAACACCACGGCCACCCGGGCCTCATCATTTCGATCAAATTCGCCATACGCCAGGCTCAGCTCATTGAGCAGATCGAGGTCGAAAGCGTTGCGCTTGGCCACCCGGTCCAGGCCCAGCAGCAAGACATGGCCCTGTAATTCACGGCTGACGCGACTGCTGCTGGCTTGATTCATGGGGTGTGCCCTCGGGCGCGGGAGAGGTTTCAGACCGAAGGGCCTGAAGGGTTGGGTGAACCGTTTAAGCGTTATGACCAGCAGGGCCGGGCCTTTGAAAAATAGACCCTGTGGCACTTATCTGCAAAGACTGTGACGCAGCGCGGTTTATCGGCGCTTTGCGATAAAAAAAGCTCCCTTTTTCAGGTATTTCCGGTATAGTGCGCGCCGGCCTTTAACCGGGCCGCGTTTAGGTAGCGCAATTCCCCGAAGTCAGCTTCGGCTGCACGTCCGCACAGCGGACTCTTCCTTGACGAATCTTTTTTCTTTCATTCGTTTTCGCAAATCCCCGCCGACAAAGCAGCCAGGGCGACTCTTGAGTCTCAACACGGCATGCGCAGCTTTGGAGCATGGGTCTTTGCGGATGCACTTAGAGGCAGACCCATGACCCAGGAAACCGGCGGCTTCGCCGCTTTTAATCTTAACCCGAACATTCTTGCTGCCGTCATCGCGACTGGCTACGAAGAACCTTCGGCGATTCAGCAGCAATCGATCCCGATCATCATGGCCGGCAAAGACATGATTGGCCAGGCGCAAACCGGTACCGGTAAAACCGCCGCGTTCGCCCTGCCTATCCTGCACTGCATCGATCCTGCCAAGCGCGAGCCGCAAGCCCTGATCCTGGCGCCAACCCGTGAGTTGGCGCTGCAAGTAGCAACCGCTTTCGAAACCTACGCCAAGCAAATGCCAGGTGTAACCGTTGTGGCCGTTTACGGCGGCGCGCCTATGGGCCCACAACTGAAAGCAATCCGTAATGGCGCACAGATCGTTGTCGCCACGCCGGGCCGTCTGTGCGACCACCTGCGTCGTGACGAGAAAGTGCTGTCGACCGTGAACCACCTGGTTCTCGACGAAGCTGACGAAATGTTGAAGCTGGGCTTCATGGATGACCTGGAAGTCATCTTCAAGGCACTGCCACCGACCCGTCAGACGGTACTGTTCTCGGCGACCCTGCCACAGTCGATCCGTGCCATTGCCGAACGTCACCTGCGTGACCCAGAGCACGTCAAGATCCAGACCAAGACTCAGACCGTTACCGCGATCGAACAGGCTCACCTGTTGGTTCACGCTGACCAGAAGACCTCGGCTGTATTGAGCCTGCTGGAAGTCGAAGACTTCGACGCCCTGATCATGTTCGTGCGCACCAAGCAAGCGACCCTGGACCTGGCCAGTGCCCTGGAAGCCAAAGGCTACAAAGCCGCTGCGCTGAACGGTGACATCGCCCAGAACCAACGTGAGCGCGTGATCGACTCCCTCAAGGATGGCCGTCTGGACATCGTTGTAGCGACCGACGTTGCCGCTCGTGGCCTCGACGTTCCACGTATCACCCACGTGTTCAACGTTGACATGCCATACGATCCAGAGTCCTACGTTCACCGTATCGGCCGTACCGGCCGTGCCGGTCGCGAAGGTCGTGCACTGCTGCTGGTGACTCCACGTGAGCGCCGCATGCTGCAAGTGATCGAGCGTGTAACCGGTCAGAAAGTTGCAGAAGTGCGCCTGCCGGATGCTCAAGCAGTTCTGGATGCGCGCATCAAGAAACTGACCAACAGCCTGTCGCCACTGGTGGCTGACGCTGAATCGACCCACGGCGACTTGCTGGACCGCCTGACCGCCGATATCGGTTGCACCCCACGTGCTCTGGCTGCCGCCCTGCTGCGCAAAGCAACCAACGGTCAAGCCCTGACCCTGGCTGCGATCGAGAAAGAACGCCCACTGGTTCCGAACAACGCGCCACGCGGTGATCGTCCAGAGCGTACTGGCGACCGTCCAGACCGTGGTGATCGTGAGCGTCGTGCTCCGGTTCCTTTGGCTGAAGGCCGCGCTCGTTGCCGTACCGCGCTGGGCGCGCGTGATGGTATTGCTGCCAAGAACCTGCTGGGCGCTATCCTCAACGAGGGTGGCCTGGCACGTGAAGCCATCGGTCGCATCCAGGTTCGTGACAGCTTCTCCCTGGTGGAGCTGCCGGAAGACGGTCTGGAAAAACTGCTGGCCAAGCTGAAAGACACACGCGTTGCCGGTAAGCAGCTGAAGCTGCGTCGCTACCGCGAAGATTGATCCGCCCCTGGGCTGATTGATCGCACATAAAAAATCCCCGACTGGTTCGGGGATTTTTTTTGCCTGCTCAATCTAGGGTCAGCCCCAATCAGTGTGGGAGCTGGCTTGCCTGCGATAGCGGTGGTTCAGTCAGCACATTGGTCACTGTTACACCGCCATCGCAGGCAAGCCAGCTCCCACAGAGAGGCGCACGTTTTCCTTCAGCCGAATCGATAGATGTCCATCCCCAAGGCGCCCATGGTGAAGCCTTGGTGCGCGATGCTGAAATCCCCACCGGCACCACGCGCAAAGTACAGCGGCAACAGGTGCTCGTCGCTGGGATGGCTGCGCACGGCATGCGGTGCTTGGCGCCGATAATCATGCAGCGCGCTTTCATGATTGGCCGCCAGCTTGTCCACCACCCAATCACGGAAATCCCGCGCCCACGGCTCGATGCTCTCCGGTCCGGCGTGCCAGTCCAGCTCGCCGAGGTTGTGGGTGATGCTGCCCGAACCGATGAGCAGCACGCCTTGCCCGCGCAGGCTGGCAAGCGCATGCCCGACCCGCGTCTGCAGGGCAGGGCCCATGCGGCTGGGCAGGGAAACCTGCACCACCGGGATATCCGCCGCCGGGTACATCAGCGACAGTGGCACCCAGGTACCATGGTCGAAGGGCCGACGCTCATCGATGCGCGCGTCCAGGCCGTCGGCGTGCAGCAACTCGACAATCTCGCCGGCCAGCTGTGGGTTGCCCGGTGCCGGGTATTGCACGGCAAACAATTCACGTGGGAAGCCACCGAAGTCGTGCCAGGTTTCCGGTGCGGCGCTGCCGCTGATCAGCAGTTCTTGGCTTTCCCAGTGCGCCGAAACCACCACGATCGCCTTTGGACGTGGCAGTTGCGCGGCCAGACGTTGCAAGGCCGGGCCACTGGCGCCGGGTTGCAGGGCGAGCATGGGCGAACCATGGGAGATAAACAGGCTAGGGAGCATAAGAAGGGTCCTGAGCGTTAATATGGGCCCATCTTCAATCAGATCATTGATCTAAATCTAATATAAGTTTTAGCGCTATTTGATCGAATTTTCGGGGTGATCCATGGAGCCTAAGTTTTGGCAGGAGCGCTGGGCGCGCAATCAGATCGGCTTTCACTTGCCCGAGGTCAACCCTTATCTGCAACGGCACTGGCCGTCGCTGGCGGTAGGCGCCAAAGTGCTGGTGCCTTTGTGCGGCAAGAGCCTGGACCTGATGTGGCTGGCCAGCCAAGGCCTGCGGGTAGTGGGTGTGGAACTGTCGGAGCAGGCGGTCGAGGCGTTTTTCAGTGAGCAGAATCTGACGCCGCGCATCACCGAGCGGGGTGTGTTCAAGGTGTATCAGGCGGATCTGATCGAGATCTGGTGCGGCGATTTCTTCGCGTTGGATGCCGAGGTGCTGGCCGATTGCGCGGCGCTTTATGATCGCGCCGCGTTGATTGCCTTGCCGCCGCTGATGCGGGCGCAGTACACCGATCATCTGAATGCGTGGCTGCCATCAGGTTGCCAAGGGTTGTTGGTGACCTTGGACTACGAGCAAGTGCAGAAGGCGGGGCCTCCGTTCGCGGTGACGGATGAAGAGGTGCAGCTGCTGCTAGGCGAGCACTGGGCGCTGCAGGTGCTGCTAGAGCAGGACATCCTGGGTGAGAGCTGGAAGTTTGTGCAGGACGGCGTGACGCGGCTTGAGGAGCGGGTGTATCAGTTGGTCAAGCGCTGAATCTGCTGGCGCCATCGCGGGCAAGCCCGCTCCCACAGGGGAGCGCATTTCAACAGGGGAATGCAGCTCGAATGTGGGAGCCGGGCTTGCCCGCGATGGCGATGTAAGCACCCACAAAAAAGGGGCGATCAGATCGCCCCTTTTTGTGACACCCCTGGCCTGTCAGCCCCGACGACGCAGTGCGTCGATCCGCTCTTCCAGCGGCGGGTGGCTCATGAACATCCGAGCAAAACCTTGCTTGATGCCACCGTTGATGCCGAAGGCGGTCAGGCTGTCCGGCATATGCACCGGCAGGCCTTGTTCGGAGCGCAGGTGTTGCAGCGCTGCGATCATCGCCCCGGTACCGGCCAGGCGGGCACCGGCTTCGTCTGCCCGGAATTCCCGTTTGCGCGAGAACCACATGGTGATCGCACTGGCCAGGAAGCCCAGTACCAATTCGGCGAAGATGGTCGCCACGTAGTAGGCAATGCCGCGGCCTTCTTCGTTCTTGAAGATCACCTTGTCGACAAAGTTGCCGATGATCCGGGCGAAGAACATCACGAAGGTGTTCACCACGCCTTGCACCAGCGCCAGGGTGACCATGTCACCGTTGGCCACGTGGCCGATCTCGTGGGCCAGTACCGCCTTCACTTCGTCATACGAGAAGCGTTCCAGCATGCCCTGGCTCACTGCAACGAGCGCGTCGTTCTTGTTCCAGCCAGTGGCAAAGGCGTTGGCTTCATAAGCCGGGAAGATCCCGACCTCGGGCATCTTGATACCGGCCTCGCGGGACAATTGCTCGACGGTCTGCAGCAACCATTGCTCATGCCGGGTGCGTGGCTGGGTGATGACTTGGGTGCTGGTGCTCATTTTCGCCATCCACTTGGAGATGAACAGCGAGAACAGCGAACCGGCAAAACCAAAGACCGCACAGAAAACCAGCAGCTGATTGAGGTTCAGGTCAACCCCGTTGGCCGCCATGAACCCGTTGAAGCCAAAAAGGCTCAGGGTGATGCTGGCAATCAGCACGACCGCCAGGTTAGTGGCCAAGAACAGCAGGATGCGCATCATGGTTGTAGAGTTCTCCTCATGCTTAATATGTCGCGTACTGCGGGGTATATAAGGTGCGGCATGGGGCTATTCAACCGAGCGACTATTTCAAACTGTGTCCTACAGCTTGAATGTAGAGCCTTGAAGGGATTTTCCGACCTGGAAAACCGCTCGTGATCGTCGCACCCATGCCTTCGCGTCCCGTAATTATAGGGGGCTTGCCGATCCTTGGCAGGCAGTGACAGGGGAAGGGGAGCAAAAGGCAGAGAAGTGTTGCCAGATACTCGCTGTACGACCGATTCTCGGTCGCACAGCGCCATTGTCGTTACTGGCGATAGGACTTCAGGAAGTTGCCGATGCGACCAATGGCCATGTCCAGGTCATCCACGCGCGGCAAGGTCACGACGCGGAAGTGATCCGGCCACGGCCAGTTGAAGGCGGTGCCCTGGACCACCAGCAGCTTTTCCGACAACAGCAGGTCGAGCACGAACTTCTCGTCGTTGAAGATGGGGCAGACTTTCGGGTCGATCCGTGGGAACGCGTACAGCGCGCCCATGGGTTTCACGCAGCTGACGCCGGGGATCGCGTTGAGCAGCTCCCAGGTACGGTTGCGCTGCTCCAGCAGGCGGCCCTGAGGCAGGACCAGGTCGTTGATGCTCTGGTAGCCGCCAAGGGCGGTCTGGATGGCGTGCTGGCTCGGCACGTTGGCACACAGGCGCATGTTGGCCAGCATGTCGATGCCTTCGATGTAGCTCTGGGCATTGTGCTTGGGCCCGGAAATGGCGATCCAGCCGGAGCGGAAACCCGCCACGCGGTAGGACTTGGACAGGCCGTTGAAGGTCAGGCACAGCAGGTCCGGCGCCAGGGAGGCGGTGCACACGTGCACGGCGTCGTCGTAGAGGATCTTGTCGTAGATCTCGTCGGAGAACACCACCAGATTGTGCTGGCGCGCCAGTTCCAGCATGCCCAGCAGGACTTCCTTGGAGTACACGGCACCGGTCGGGTTGTTCGGGTTGATGATCACCAGGGCCTTGGTGTTCGGTGTGATCTTGGCTTTGATGTCGGCCAGGTCCGGGAACCAGTCGGCGCCTTCGTCACACAGGTAATGTACCGGGTGGCCACCAGCCAGGGTCACGGCGGCGGTCCACAGCGGGTAGTCCGGCGCCGGCACCAGCACTTCGTCGCCGTTGTTGAGCAGGGCCTGCATGGACATCACGATCAGCTCGGACACGCCATTGCCCAGGTAGATGTCTTCGATGCCGACGCCTTCCACCTGCTTCTGCTGGTAGTACTGCATCACCGCCTTGCGCGCGCTGAACAGGCCCTTGGAGTCACTGTAGCCCTGGGCGGTTGGCAGGTTGCGGATCACGTCCTGGAGGATTTCGTCCGGCGCTTCGAAACCAAAGGGCGCCGGGTTGCCGATGTTCAGCTTGAGGATGCGATGGCCTTCCTCTTCCAGGCGCTTGGCGTGCTTGAGCACTGGGCCGCGAATGTCGTAGCAGACGTTGGCGAGCTTGTTCGATTTGCTGACCTGCATGGCGATGTGATCCTGAAAATGAACGATCCAGAAGGTAGGGGCACTACCGTACTGTGAATCCTGCGGGGCCCGCACCCATAAATACGTTTGAATGCCGGTAGCGCGGGTGCCAGACTGGCGTTTTGAAGAGGCGCAATCATACGTGCCACCTGATCTACGGAAAAGACACAGATCAGGGTTTTTCAGTTGCCGAGGTGTACCGATGGAAAAGTTGCAGAAAACCGTTGATGAGTGGAAGGCGATGCTCGACCCCGAGCAGTACAACGTGTGCCGTCTCAAGGGCACCGAGCGACCTTTCAGCGGCAAGTACAATGCCACCAAGACCGATGGCGTCTATCACTGCATCTGCTGCAATGAGCCGTTGTTTGATTCCAGCACCAAATTCGATTCGGGTTGCGGCTGGCCGAGCTTCTACGCGCCGATTGCCGACAGCGCGATGATCGAGATCCGTGACGTCAGCCACGGCATGATCCGCACCGAAGTCACCTGTGCCAAGTGCGACGCGCACCTGGGCCACGTGTTCCCGGACGGCCCGCCGCCGACGGGGTTGCGCTATTGCATCAACTCGGTGTGCCTGGACTTCGTACCCCGCTAGACGATGTGGCGAGGGAGCTTGCTCCCGCTGGGGTGCGAAGCGCCCCTAAAGCTTGCGACTGCTGCGCAGTCGAACGGGAGCAAGATCCCTCGCCACGGTTCTATTTCAGTTAATTAAATTGCATGCAATTTAATTGCTCGCTATGTTTGTCGCTCCTTCCCGTTCCTGAGGCACTGCCATGAGCAACAACCTGCTGAGCATCCCTTGCACCACCATCAAGGGTGAGCAAAAGACCTTGGCCGATTTCGCCGGCAAGGCCATCCTGGTGGTCAACACCGCCAGCAAATGTGGCTTCACCCCACAGTACAAGGGCCTGGAGCAACTCTGGCAGGACTACAAGGACCAGGGCCTGGTGGTGCTGGGCTTCCCCTGCAACCAGTTCGGCAAACAGGAGCCCGGTAACGAAGGCGCGATCACCGAGTTTTGCGAGTTGAACTTCGGTGTCAGTTTTCCGCTGTTCAAGAAAATCGACGTCAATGGCAGCGATGCCCACCCGTTGTTCGTGCAGTTGAAACAACAGGCACCGGGCTTGCTGGGCTCCAAAGGCATCAAGTGGAACTTCACCAAGTTCCTCATCGGTCGCGACGGCCAGGTCGTCAAGCGTTTCGCCCCGACCACCAAGCCGCAAGACCTGACCCAAGAGATCGAAGCCCTGCTCAAATGACCGGCTTGCCAGATGTGTCCCTGGCCCTCGACGATCAGCTGTGTTTCAAGCTGTACGCGGCATCCCGGGCGGTGACGCGTGCCTACAAACCCATGCTGGATCGACTCGGCCTGACCTACCCGCAATACCTGGCCATGCTGGTGCTGTGGGAATGGCACGGCGCATCACCGGCCCAGCCTACGGTCAGG
Organism: Pseudomonas sp. FP453; assembly: GCF_030687495.1. Classification (NCBI taxonomy): domain Bacteria; kingdom Pseudomonadati; phylum Pseudomonadota; class Gammaproteobacteria; order Pseudomonadales; family Pseudomonadaceae; genus Pseudomonas; species Pseudomonas sp. FP453. The sequence goes on from NZ_CP117435.1 coordinate 1,914,425, forward strand.
GCGCTGGGGGAGCGGCTGATGCTGGATTCGGGCACGCTCACACCGCTGCTCAAGCGCCTGGAGCAGCTTGGGCTGGTGCGCCGCCAGCGCAGTGCACGGGACGAGCGTGAAGTGCATTTGAGCCTGAGCGAGGCGGGCGTGCAGTTGCGGGACCAGGCCCACGGCCTGAAAACCCGCCTGCTGTGCGACAGCGGTGTCGACCTGAACCAGGCCGACGCCCTGCGCGACGGTCTGGATCAGCTACTCGCGCAAATCAGAGACTTGTCGAGCGCGGCACCCACAGGTCCAACAGGCCCTTGAGCTCTTCACGACGGAACGGCTTGGCCAGGTAGTCATTCATCCCCGCCGCCCGGCAGCGCTCGCGTTCTTCGGCCAGGGCGTTGGCGGTCAAGGCCACGATGGGCAGGTCCGGCCAGCGCCCGCTGCGACGAATCTGCCGGCTGGCCTCGTAGCCGTCCATGACCGGCATGTTGCAGTCCATCAAGACCAGGTCAAAGTGCTGTTCCTCCAGGCACTTGAGCGCCTCACCGCCGTGGGCGGCGACGATCACTTCGCAGCCCAGCTTGCCGAGCATGCCCTTGGCCACCAGTTGATTGACCGGATTGTCCTCCACCAGCAGGATGCGCGCCCGGTGGGTAAGAGGTGGGGCGTCCATCTGGATCGGGTCGAGGAACGGTTGCGCGTCGCTGCGCAAGTTGCGTTGCAGGATCTGGTACAGCGCATTGCGGCTCAGCGGGCGCGCCTGTTGTTGCAACGGCGCCAGCGCGGCGACTTCTTCGCTGGGCATGAAACTGCCATAGGCGGTGACCAGCAGGATCGGGGCGCTGAGGGTCGGGCGCAGGCGGAACAGGCATTCCGGGCAGTCGGTGATCAACAGGTCGGGTTTTTGCCCGGTCATGTCCGCGTCACGGGGATAGCAATGCGGCGTGAGCCCCCAATGGGGCAACAGGCTGCTCAGCAGCTCCGCCAGGCCACTGCCGGCACTGGTAATGACGATCACCTCGCCCTGGAGCAGCGCCTGGCGGGCGGCGGGCAAGTGGGTGGGCAGCGGCAGGTCGGCGCAGAACTGGCTGCCGAAGCCCACTTCGGAACTGATGCTCAAGCGGCCACGCATCGCTTCGCACAGGTTGTGGGTCAACGCCAGGCCCAGCCCGGTGCCGCCGAACTGCCGGGTAATCCCCGCGCCCGCCTGGGTAAACGGCTGGAATATCTTCAGCTGTGCTTCTGGCGCAATGCCGATCCCGGTGTCACACACCTCAATCCTCACCTGGCCATTGTGGGCACTGAGACGCACGTCCACGCGACCGAAGCGCGTGAATTTCAACGCGTTGGAGAGCAGGTTGCTGACAATCTGCCGCACCCGCGTCGGGTCGCCGATGACCTGGGCCGGGAACAGCGGGTCGATCAGGCACGTCAGCTCGACGCTCGACGCGGCGTTCTGCGACAGCAGGTTCGCGGTGTCTTCCACCAATGAACCGAGGTCGAAGGGGATCGACTCCAGTTCAAGCTGGCCGGCATCGAACTTGGACAGGTCGAGAATATCGTTGAGCAACTCCACCAGCACCTTGCCCGAGTCATGGGCGATGGACAGTTGCTGGCGCTGCTCGGCGTTCAGCGGGCTGTCCAGGGACAAGGCGATCATCCCCAGCAGGCCATTGAGGGGCGTGCGGATTTCGTGGCTCATGTTGGCCAGGAACGCCGCTCTTGCCTGCGCCATGCCAATCGCGTTGACCTTCGCGGCTTCCAGCTCGGCATTGGACTGGCTCAGCCGCTGGTTGCTGGTCTTGAGCTCCAGGGTGCGGGCCGAGACGATATGTTCCAGTTGGCCCAGGTATTCGGTGAGACGGTCTTCGGCGTGGCGGCGCTGCTGGATCTCGGTTTGCATGTTTTCGAATTGCTGGTTGGCCACATTCACCAACACGCCGATCTCGTCGTTTTCGTGACCGGGCGGGCAATCCAGGCGTGTTTGTTTGCTGGTGCTCAGCGCTCGGATGATGCGTACCAGGGGTTGGGTCAGCATCACGTAGAACAGGCCGAGCAAGATCCCGGTCAGCAGCAGGCTGCGGGCAAAGCCATTGAGCAGCGTGATCTCGGCGCGGTGCAGGAAGCGGCTGCCAAACGCGTAGGTATCGACCTCAAGGTGCAGCTCGCCGAGGGACTCGTTGGGCATGTGCGTCAGGAACAAGCGGTCTTCAAACTGGCGATTGGCACCAAACAGGAAGTCGCTGATGGGCCGGTAGGTGCTTTGCGCGCGAGGTCGGTTGACGTCAGCGAGCACTACGCCGTTGTTGTCGACCAACCGGGCGCGGATGATCGCCGGAGAGTGCAGCAGGCCCAGGGTCAGCTCTTGCGCCAGTTCTGCGTCGATGTTGTAGGCGATACGTGACGCGGGGTTGTGGCTGATTTCGAGCAGCGAGCGTATTTCACGGTTGATGGATGCGTCTTCGCTGGCATAATCAATGCCGATTTGGATCAGACTGAGCAAGGTTCCCAAGACGAAACCGACCAGCACAGTCAATCGGGCTTGTTTATAAGACAAGCGGTGGGCGAACTTGATATCCATTGGGTGTTGAACCACTTCACGTTTCCCTTCGCCCGGCAAGCATAGCTGAACATCCACCGGCTCTGGCTTGCCCGGCACTAATCGGTTTTTACGCAGCCTCGTGTGTTTTGCCGCGGGGCTGCCAATACGCCATCTTTTGCAAGAACTTGCCAGAGGAATAATCGTGGATTCTCGATTGAATGCCTTTCTGGAGCGAGCCGATGCCGTGCTCGCCCGCCTGGAACCCTTGTTGCCCGCGCCGCGCCAAGCCATCGACTGGAACCAGTGCCTGGCTGCCCGTTGGCAGCGTGAAGGCCGCAGCGGCTTCTTGTTGCCACTGGAAGTCAGCCTGGACATGCGCCTGTCCGACCTGATCGGCGTCGACAAGCAGCGTGAAACCCTGGCACGCAATACCCAGCAGTTCCTCGATGGCCTGCCCGCCAACCATGCGTTGCTGTGGGGTTCGCGGGGCACCGGCAAGTCGTCCATGGTGCGCGCCTTGCTGGCCCAGCACGCGCAGGCCGGCCTGCGCTTGATCGAGATCGAACGCGATCACCTGGCCGACCTGCCACGTGTGGTCGAGCAACTGCTCAAGCTGCCGCAACGCTTTATTCTGTTTTGTGATGACCTGTCGTTCGAAGCGGGCGAGGGTGACTACCGCGTGCTCAAGAGCGTGCTCGATGGTTCCCTCGAGCAGGCGCCGGAAAACGTGCTGCTGTACGCCACATCGAACCGTCGTCACCTGGTGCCGGAAAACCAGAGCGACAATGACAACTGGAAGCGTGTGGACGGCGAGTTGCACCCGAGCGAAGCGGTGGAAGACAAGATTGCCCTGTCTGACCGTTTTGGCCTGTGGCTGTCGTTCTACCCGTTCACCCAGGAGCACTTCCTGGATGTGGTGGAGCACTGGATCGGCGAACTGGCGGGCAAGGCCGGTTTGCAGTGGCAGCGTGATGAAAATCTCGACATCCTTGCCGTGCGCTGGGCAACCGGGCGCGGCAATCGCAACGGCCGTTGCGCGTATCAATTCGCCCGTTACTGGGTGGGCCTCAAATTGCTGGAGCGTCAATCGTGATCGATCTACAACAAGCCGGCACTGGCCTCGATGGCTACGCCATGCTGTGTGCGCAACTGGAGTCGCTGCTCGCCGACGAGCGTGACTTTATCGCCAACAGCGCACAGTTTTCTGCGTTCCTGTTCAACCAGCTGGACGATCTGAACTGGGCCGGCTTCTATCTCAACCGCAATGAAGAGTTGGTGCTTGGGCCATTCCAGGGCCAGATTGCCTGTGTGCGCATTCCGTTTGGCCGTGGCGTGTGCGGTGCTGCTGCGGCCTCGCGACAAACCCAGCGGGTAGAGGACGTGCACGCGTTCCCTGGGCACATCGCCTGTGACAGCGCCTCCAACAGTGAGCTGGTGGTGCCGCTGGTCAAGGATGGACAGTTGATCGGCGTCCTTGATCTCGACAGCCCGTCGCTGGCGCGCTTTACCGCGCAGGACCAGGCGGGCATCGAACAGTTGGCGTCGATTTTCCTGCGCTTGACCGACTGCTGACCCGGTGCCGCAGGAGCGAGCAAGTCCGCTCCTGCGGCGCGCAGTCAGGCGCGATTGAGCTCATTGAGGCGCGACTGCAGCATTCTCTCCAGCTCCAGCATGGATTTTTCCAGGGCCTTGATGCCTGTTTCGATTACCGGTTGTTCCTCCTCCCGGGCGCAGGCTTGCTCCAGCGCTTCACATTGCCCGGCCAAGTCGCTGGCCTGCACGATACGTGCGGCGCCCTTGATCTTGTGGGCCTGCTCGATGATCTCCTGTGCCGGGGCCCGGCGTGCCAACAACCCCATCAATACCTGACGATCATGGCCGCTGCTGCTGAGCAGCTCTTCCAGCAGGCGCCGACTGAGCTGCGGGTCGCCCCCGGTGAGTGCGTCCAGGCTGCCGAGGTCTAGCTGCGTGCCGGATGCCTGCGGCCTGATTTGTGCCAGTTGTCGCTCCAGTGCGGTGAGGCTGATGGGTTTGAACAGGCAGTCATCCATGCCGGCTTCAGCGCAGCGCTGCTTTTCTTCGGGTTGAGCGTTGGCGGTAAAACCCAGAACGATGCACGGGCGCCGCTGTTCGCGCTGCTCGTATTCACGGATGGACCGGGTCAATTCGTAACCGTTCATGATGGGCATGTTGCAGTCGGCGATCACCAGGTCGAAGTGTTCCTGACGCCACGCCTGGAATCCTGCTGCACCGTGCTGGGCGGCCGTGAACTGGTGCCCCAGGTAGCCCAGTTGCTGGCACATCAGCAGGCGGTTGGCGGGATGATCGTCCACGACCAGGACGTTAAGCACCTGGGCGGATGCGGGTGTCGCCGGCTTGAGATCATCCACTGCCTGGAGCGGCTGCAGGCGCGGCATTTTCAGGCTGACATGCACTTGTGTGCCCACCATGGGCACGCTACTCAGGCTCAGTTGCCCGCCCATCATCGAGCACAGGCTGCGGCAGATGACCAATCCCAGGCCCGCGCCACTGCGGGCCAGGTGCCCCGAGTTGTCCGCCTGGGAAAAAGGTTCGAACAGGCGCAGTTGATCGTCGCGGCTGATGCCGATGCCGGTGTCCTCTACGACCAGTTTCATCTCGACCTGCTGGGGCATCTCGGTGGCGAATACTTCGACCCGGATCTTCACCTGGCCGCGCTCAGTGAATTTGATGGCATTGCTGACCAGGTTGGACAACACCTGCTTGAAGCGCAAAGGATCGATCAGCACGTCGTTGTCGTCCGAGTCGGCCTTGTACTCAAGCAGCAGGCTGAGGGTTTTCTGGCGGGCCAGGCCGTCGAACACGCGCACTACCGACTCGATCACCTCCTTCAGGTTGACGCGTTCGGGGGCCAGGCTCAGACGGCCGGATTCGATGCGTGCGATGTCGAGGATATCGCCGATCAATTCCAGCAGATCCTTCGCCGAGTTGTAGGCCACCTCGATTGCCGGGCGGTCCAGGTGCCCCTGGTCGGCTCGTTTGAGCGTCAGTTCCAGCATGCCGATCACTGCGTTCATCGGGGTGCGGATTTCGTGGCTCATGGTTGCAAGAAAGGTGCTCTTGGCGCGGTTGGCCTCGTCGGCGCGCTCTTTGGCGGTACGCAGCTCATCGAATAGCTGGCGCCGTTCACTGATGTCAATCCAGCCGCCGATGATGCCCTGGACCTCTCCGGTAGAGTCGCGGTAGGGCAAGATCCAATGGTAGATCGTGTATTTCTTCCCCCGGATATGCAGGGGGCGATCCAGAATCAGAGGGTTGCCTTGTGCCACGACGCGCTGGTAGTCGGCGTGGTATTGAGTGGATTCGGCTTCCAGCGCGGTGCTGATCTGCATCGCACTTTTACCGATCACGTCCTCACGCTTGACGTCAAACACCTGCAAATAGCTGTCGTTACAGGTCTGCAGCAACCCTTTGCGGTCCCGCACGTAGATGGGATGAGGGGTTTCGTTGACCAGCGCGCGCATGAATTCGAACTGATCGTTGAGTGCCCGCTCCGCCATCTTGCGATGCTTGATCTGCCGGCGCATGTAGGCGTTCCAGGCCAGGGAGATCAATAACAACAGGCCGGTGCCGAGGATGATCTGGGCTATCAGGTCATGGTAGTTGCGCCAATAGCCGTCGGAAGCGGCAGTGTAGCCCCGCCACCGGCTGTTGATGACCCCCAGCTCTTCCGGGGCGATGCTCAGCAGTGCCTTGTCCAGGATTGAACTCAGCTCGGTGGCGGCGCGGGGCGTCGCCAGGGCGAAGGTGGCTGGCGTGGTACCAATGCTGAAACTGGTCTGAATCTTGTCCTGGAACATGGGCGAGGACAGGAAATAGTTGGCTACCACCAAGGTGTTCACCGCCCCCTCGACATGGCCTTGTACCAGCAGTTCGGCGGACTTGAAGGTATCGCTTGTCTCTACCAATTGAATGTCGGGGAAGTGCTCGCGCAGGAAGGGTGTCATCGGGCTGCCTTGGGTCAACGCCAGGCGTTTGCCCCCCATTGCCTCCAGGCTGGCGGGCGCTTGATCCTCTTTGCGCGTCAACATCACATAGGAGTTTTCCAGGTAGGGCCGGCTGAAGTTGAGCTGGGTTTCTCGTTCGGCGCTTGGTGCGATGGCGCCAATCATGTCGGACTTCCCGGTCTCGAGCTGTTCGATCATGGTGCTCACGCCCCGCACGCGCGTGATCTCGAAACGCATGCCGGTGCGCAGGCGGATCAACTCCAGCAAGTCGGCGGTTATGCCGCGAAAATTGCCGTCGGTGTCGAAGAACGTCAACGGCGCGAAGGTCTCGTTGACCACTACCTTGATCACCGGATGGTCCTTGAGCCAACGCTCCTCGCGGCTGGTCAGTTGCAGCTTCTGGTCGGTCAACAGGATGTCGCTGCCGGCGCTCCAGCGCTTGGCAATGCTTTCCCGTTCGCTACTGGGTACCGTGGCCAGCACCGAATTGACGATGCCCAGGAGCATGTGCTGGTCCTGGCGCAGGGCAAAGCTGAATCCATAGGCCTCGTGTTTGCCGAAGTTGGCCATGCGGATATTTTTCAGGTAGCCCTTGTTGATCATGAAATGGGTGGAAATGGTGTCGCCGAGAAACACGTCCGCCTGATCGAATGCCACTGCATTCAGGGCATTCTGATAGGAGGGGTAGGCGCGGATAATCGCTTTGGGATACAGCTTTTGCACTTCGTCCAGCGGCAGGTAGTGATACACCAGGCTCAAGCGCAGCCCGGCCAAGCCTTCGCTGAGGCTGCGGGTTTCGCCTTCACGGGTTACCAGTACCGGTTGATCCACCGCATAAGGTTCGGAGAGGGTCAGCCGTGGGTTGGCAGCCTCGAAGCCGTTGGAGGAACCGAGCAGGTCGATTTCACCGGTTTCCAGCGCTTGAATGGACGCCTCCCGCGTGGGATAGCGCACCACCTTGACGGGCATTGCCAGCGCCTTGGCGAGGATCCCGGCGTAGTCGGCGGTGAGCCCTTCGTAGTCTTGGCCGCTGGACGTCAGGTCGAAGGGGGGATAGTCAGGCAGCGCAGTGCCCAGCACCAGTTCGCGTTTGTTCTGTAGCCATTGGCGCTGGGCTTTGTCCAGTTGAGTGTCCAGTTGAAGGGACCCTGCACGGCTCAACAGGGTGAAGTGCTGCGGCTCCATTTGAGCCGCGACCACAGTAGTGTTCAAGCATAGGCCTGCACTCAATACAATCAGATAATCCTTTATACGCCTGGGTATCCGCTTTCTCACACTAGCGCGTTTCGTTTTGCCAACTCGATAAGTTCTACCAAGGATTTGGCTTTCAGTTTTTGCATGAGCCTCTTTTTATAGGTGCTGACGGTTTTGTTACTTAAAAACATGCCTTTGGCGATTTCTTTGTTGGTGCGACCTTGTGCAAAAAGTTGCAAGACCATTAATTCCCTGTCGTTAACCGACTTGAACAGTTCAAGTTCCTGGGAGTTGGCATCGGTGGCGCCGGCATTCAATGCCTGGCTGGGGAAATAGTTATAGCCCGACAATACCGCGCGGATGGCACTCAGCAGTTCACTCAGGTCGCCCTCCTTGCACACGTAGCCATCGGCGCCCGAGCGCATACAGCGCGTGGCGAACAGCGTGGGGCTCTGGGCCGTGAGGATAAGGGTTTTCATCTGGGTGTTCATGGCATTGAACCGGCACAGCACTTCGAGCCCGTCAAGTTTCGGAATGCTGATGTCAAGAATGATCAGGTCCGGGAGGCATTCGCGCACCATCTGTATCGCATCACAACCATTATCTGTTTCGCCGACGACTTTATAGCCTTCGTGTTCCAACAACATTCGAATCGCCAGCCGTATGACGGGGTGGTCATCGATAATGAAAACTGAGTTCATGATCCCATTCCATGCAAGTACAAATAAAGCGGGCACATTAGCTCAGATGGTGTGTCGTGAGCATGAAGCTCAGTGGTGCTGGACACAAAACAAGAAACTTCCTACAGTAAAAAAGGCTGTTGCTTACGATTTGTCAGGACTTAATGCTTGGGTATGTCAGTCTGTTGGGCGTTGTGTGGAGACAATGGCGTGGATAGCGAGCCGAGGTTGGTTCTGTACTGTGCTTTTCGTATTGCGTGATGTTTAACGTCCTACGGCTAAAAGTCAGAAGTTTGATTGATTAGTACGGTAAGTTCATCCCGATTCAATGGCTTGGGTAAGTAACCCAATATAGGCAGGCCGCGTTGCAGTGCCTGGGCATAGAGCTTCGAAAGTTCCAGCATGGACAGGCCGCTGAGCAGAATGGCTGCGGTAATGAAGCCCCGACGGCTGGCTATTTCGACCAGTTCCAGCCCGGGCAGGTCCGGCAGGCACTGGTCGCACAGCATGAGGTCGAAAGGCGTCCGGGCCCGGGTCATCTGGCGAATCGCCTGTTCGGCATTTTCCGCCAGCGTCAATTGCTCGAAGCCGAAGCTCTTGAGCAGGCATTGGGTTGCCAGGAGCTGAAAGGGATGATCCTCCACCAGCAGAATACGCAGGCAATGTTGGGGCATAAAAGGGCACACACTGAGTCAAGCGTCGATAGGGCTGAGCGTAGGAATTGCTCTCGAGGTCGGCCGGAAGCGCGCGTGATTATTCTTTGAGTGGTTGTGCGAATTCGATCAGGCCGCTCTGTTCCCATCGTAGGGCGATTCTTTTCAGGGAACAGGCTGCTTGATTGCCGACGTTTATTGAGGACTGGAACGCCCGGTCATCTCCCGCGCCATTTCGGTGGCGTAGCTGTCGGTCATGCCGGCGATGAAATCGATCATGCGCAGGAACGAGGCGTGCAACGGCCAGGCCGGGTTCGGTGCGCTGTTGCCGAGCAAGTCGAGAATGCGCCGGTTCTTGAACGACGGCGTACGGCCGCCATGCTGTTCCAGCGCGGCACCGCAAAAGGCGTTAAGGAGGATTTCCAGGGTGGTGTAGGCGCCGATTTCATGCAGGGTCTTGCGCTTGTCCTGGAAGATTTTCTTGCGCGCCATGTCCTTGGCATCCAGCACACAGCGTTGGGCCGGGCCGTGCATGTGTTCCACCAGGTCGCCGGGCAGGGTGCCGGCGAGCAAGGCGTCCTGTTGTTCAACGAAAGCCTGTGCCGCGGCGTTGGTCAGGTGTTCGATGGCCTTGCCGCGCAGGATCGCCAGTTTGCGTCGACGCGAGTCCCCGGGGCCCAGCTGTCGATAGGTTTGCGGCAAGTCATCGCCCACCAGGTTGAGCAGCAGTGCCTCGACCTCGGCGTATTGCAGCAACTCCATTTCCAGGCCATCTTCCAGGTCGATCAAGGCGTAGCAGATGTCATCTGCCGCCTCCATCAAGTAAACCAGCGGATGGCGCGCCCAGCGTTGTTCCTCCAGCTGCGGCAGGCCGAGCTTTTGGGCGATCTGTTCAAGAATCGGCAACTCGCTCTGGTAGCAACCGAACTTGTGTTTCTTGTAGCCCAGTGCGTCGGCGTGGCGCGCGGTCCAAGGGTATTTGAGGTAGGTGCCCAAGGTGGCATAGGTCAGCCGGGTGCCACCGTCGAACTGGTGATACTCCAACTGGGTCAGCACGCGGAAGCCCTGGGCATTGCCCTCGAAGTTGAGGAAGTCATTGCGCTCGGCGCTGCTCATGTCGTCCAGCCAGCCGCGCCCGGCCGCTTGTTGGAACCAGTGGCGGATGGCGTCTTCGCCGGAGTGGCCGAACGGTGGGTTGCCAATGTCGTGGGCCAGGCAGGCCGATTGCACTACCATGCCCAGGTCGCTCGGGTCGCACCAGTCGGGCAGGGCGCTGCGCAGGGTTTCGCCGACGCGCATGCCCAGGGAGCGGCCGACGCAGCTGACTTCCAGCGAGTGGGTCAGCCGCGTATGGATGTGATCGTTGCTCGACACCGGGTGCACTTGGGTCTTGCGGCCCAGGCGGCGAAACGCGCCGGAGAAGATGATGCGGTCGTGATCCTTGTGAAACGGGCTGCGCCCCAGTTCTTCCGGGCTGTGCAGGGGTTTCCCAAGACGTTCGCGAGTCAGCAGGGTGGGCCAATCCAAGGCGGGGACGCTCCGTTCGGTGAATGACCCGCCCAGCTTCCCGGTTCCGCCCTGGCGGGGCAAGCGAAAATCTACAGGCCGGCAGCATCGACATCGATTAACAGCAAGCGCTGACCGTTATCGAAGAATTGTCCGGCGGTCAGGCAGTATTGGTTGGTGGTGGCGTCGCGGTAGGTCGAGGACAGATTCAGCCGCCGTTCCTCCCAGCCTTCGGCCAGCAAATGATAGAAGTACGGGCGCCACGACCAGTTGTGGCCCAGGTAGCGGCTGTCGGACTGCCAGGCATCGTGCCGCCACTCGAAGTTGGGGGTCAGTTGGGTGCCATGGCGGTCGCACTGGTAGAAGCGCAACAGCCACGGAAAGTCCGGCAGTTGCGGCAGCTGGGTCAGCGGCGCCTGGCCCTGGGCCCAGGCCTGGAGGATTTTCATCAGTTCGGCCAACTGCTGGCGCAACTGCATGATGCGCCCACGCTCGGCGAGTTTTTGCTGCACGTACTGCGTGCGCAGTTGGGCAAAGCGGGGCACAAAGGCATCGGCGGCGAACCAGTCCAACTGCGCCTGGGCGAACAGATAACCCTGCACATACCGCGCACCGCACTCCAGGGCAAAGCTCAACTGCGCTTCGGTCTCCACGCCTTCGGCAATGATCCAGCAGCCGGTTTTCTCGGCCATTTGCGCAAGGGCGCGCACCACTTCACTGCTCGGCCCGCCGCGTGCGGCTTCCTGAAACAGGCGCATGTCGAGCTTGAGGATATCCGGCTGCAGGGCCAGCACCCGGTCGAGCTGGGAATAGCCGGCACCGAAATCATCGATGGCAATCCGCGCGCCGGCTTCGCGATAGCGCGCCACCACGTCGGCCAGGCGTTGGATATCACCGCCCAATTCCGTGATCTCGAACACGATCCGCCGCGGATCGACACCCTGGGCGTGCACTTGCTTGAGGCTGGGCAGCGCTTGCCCGGGGCGCAGGCGGTTGATCCAGCGCGGCGAGATATTCAGGCTGAGGAACCAGTCGTCGGGCACTTCATGCAGGCGGCTCAACGCGTTGTCGCGGATTTGCCGATCAAGGCGGCGCAAGGTCACGCCAGGCGTGCGCGGGTCGGCGAACAGCGGGCCCACGGAGAGCAGGCTACCGTCTGGTTGGCGCAAGCGACCCAGGGCCTCGACGCCAGCGATGCGCCCGGTGGCGGTGTCGATAAACGGCTGGAAGCAGGCGAGCGGTTGCCCGTCGATCACAGGGCCTCCTTAAAGAGTTGGCGAAAAAAAGACCCGGCTCTCGAACACGAGAGCCGGGCCGCTTCTGTTTGCAAGAATGCAGCCAGGGTGGCTCAACCTTTGCGCGAAGCGCCCTGCATGGCCAGCTTTATCAGCGGGATCAGCCCGGCGCCCAGCCGCACCAGGCGCGTCAGGCTGCTGATACTGCCGCCCTTGGCGCCCTTGCCGGTGAAGAAGCCGAGCAGCGTCACCGCGGCCACGCCCCACAGCGGCGCATGCTTGATGCCGAGGTTGTCCTGCCAGTTCTGGCCCATGTTGCGCACCTTGGTCAGCGGTGCCAGCAGTTGCTGGGATTCGTGGCGGATCTCCTGGCGGTGCATTTCCATGCGCAGGCGGATTAACGCCTTGCGCATTTCCCGGCGTGAGGTGTTCTGCGGGATTTCAGTCAGGCTCATGGCAACAGGCGCTCCCGGTCATTGGCCAGTTCTTCGAGGGTGGCGTGGAACGGCGTGGACTCATCGAACACCGCCGCTTTCAAGCGCACCCCGCAGAACGCTGCAGCCAGGCTGTAGAACACGCAGAGGCAAATGATCCCGGTGAGGCGGTAGCCGGTGTCCCACACGAGGATCATCACCAGCGTCGACAACCCCACCAGCAACAGCAGCGCGAACACCAGCGCCAGCCCGGCAAACAGCAGCAGGCTGACGGTGCGGGCCTTCTGTTCCTGCAATTCGATGCCAAACAACTCGACATGACTGTGCAGCAAGCCCAGCACGGCCGCGCCCAGACGTCTTGAGGTAGTGCCCGTGGACGAGCCGGTTTCGCCGATAGACATGATTAGCGCCTTGTGGCCAGCAGGCCGATCAAAAAGCCCACGCCGGCGGCAATGCCCACCGACTGCCAAGGATTGGCCTGCACATAGTCTTCGGTGGCGGTGACCGCTGCCTGGCCGCGCTCGCGCAGAGAGTCTTCGGTCACTTGCAGGGTTTCGCGGGCCTTGAGCAGGCTTTCATGGATCTTGCTGCGCAGCTCGTCAGCCTGGTCGCCGGCCAGCACCTTGGTGTCGTCCAGCAGCTTCTCGGTGTCGCTGACCAGGGTTTGAAAATCCTCCAGCAGGATTTCTTGAGCAGTCTTTGCGGTTTTTCTGGCCATGGGTATCTCCGTGATGGGCTGAGCTGTAGATGTCGTTTCGAGTCACCGGTATCGGTGAAGGTTCAGTGCAATTGTCTGGTACAGCTTTTGCTTTGCCTTGGTGCGCACGCCACGGGGCTTGCGCGAAATCCGGGCGGTCGGGCAGGAAGCCTTCAAAAACCTTACCCTAAATAACTGAAACTCGCGGAAAAACCCTGTCGGCATCGGCCTGTTGTGTTGATCGCTGCGCTAAAGCGGTTCACGCCCTCTGCAGAGGGGTGGAACCGGTGGTGCCAATTTAGTGCGCGTAACCCGGGCTTGAACCGCTTTGGTGCTTTTTGCCTTTAATGCAGGCCTGCCAACCTCCATGGAAAATTTGCAAAGTGCAGTGGACACGCTGGTCCACAGTTCCAACACCCTGTTTATCCTGATTGGCGCGGTCATGGTCCTGGCCATGCACGCCGGCTTCGCGTTCCTCGAAGTCGGCACCGTGCGCCAGAAAAACCAGGTCAACGCGCTGTCGAAAATCCTCAGCGACTTCGCCATCTCGACCCTGGCCTATTTCTTTATAGGCTATTGGATCTCCTACGGCGTCAGCTTCATGCAACCGGCCGCGGTGATCAGCGCCGATCACGGCTATGGCCTGGTGAAGTTCTTCTTTCTGCTGACCTTCGCGGCGGCGATCCCGGCGATCATTTCCGGCGGCATTGCCGAGCGTGCACGCTTTGTTCCGCAACTGTGTGCCACGGCGCTGATCGTCGCGTTTATCTACCCGTTTTTCGAAGGCATGGTGTGGAACGGCAACTTCGGCCTGCAAGCCTGGCTGCTGGCGACCTTTGGTGCGAGCTTCCATGACTTCGCCGGTTCCGTGGTGGTGCACGCCATGGGCGGCTGGCTGGCGCTGGCGGCGGTGCTGTTGCTGGGCCCGCGTAACGGGCGCTACCGGGATGGCCGGTTGGTGGCGTTTGCGCCGTCGAGCATTCCGTTCCTGGCGTTGGGCTCGTGGATTCTAATCGTGGGCTGGTTCGGCTTTAACGTCATGAGTGCACAAACGCTGAACGGCGTCAGTGGCCTGGTGGCGGTCAACTCGCTGATGGCCATGGTCGGCGGCACCGTGGCGGCGCTGATCATCGGCCGCAACGACCCAGGCTTCCTGCACAACGGCCCATTGGCCGGGCTGGTGGCGATCTGCGCCGGTTCCGACCTGATGCACCCGGTGGGTGCGCTGGTCACCGGTGCAGTGGCCGGTGGCCTGTTCGTCTGGTGCTTTATTGCCGCCCAGGACCGCTGGAAGATCGACGACGTGCTCGGCGTGTGGCCGCTGCACGGCCTGTGTGGCGTGTGGGGCGGCATTGCCTGCGGCATCTTCGGCCAGACCGCGCTCGGCGGGCTGGGCGGCGTCAGCCTGATCAGCCAGTTGATCGGCACCGCCCTCGGCGTGGCCGTGGCGTTGGCAGGTGGGTTCCTCGTGTATGGCACCCTCAAGCGCGTAACGGGCCTGCGCCTGAGCCAGGAAGAGGAATACTACGGCGCGGACTTGTCGATCCATAAGATTGGCGCGGTCAGTCAGGATTGATCGGGTTGTCGGCCGACGCGTAGAAACCGTGCAGCAGGCGATAGCGGTTCTGCCGCACTTCATCGACCCGCGCCTGCACCTGTTGGTCCGGCAGGCCCAGCAGGATCAAGGCGTGGGAGGCGAGCATCAGGCTCGACTCCAGCAGCTCGGGCACCACTTCGCTGGCGCCCGCGGCTTTCAATTCGGCCAATTGGCTGTCATCGCGAGTGCGCACCAGGATCGGCACGTCGCGGTTGATGCGCCGCGCCTCCTTCAACACCGCCAGCGCCACCTCGGTGTTGTCCACGGCAATCACCACCAGCCGCGCGCGCTCCAGGCCCACCGCACTGAGCAGGGCTCCGCGCCGGCAATCGCCGTAATGCACGCTGCTGTCTTCGGTGGCGGCTTCCTGCACCCGTTCCGGGTCGTCATCCAGGGCGATAAACACCTGTTGTTCCTTGCGCAGGAACCGCCCGATGGATTGCCCGACGCGGCCATACCCGCAAATCACCGCATGCCCGCGCAGCTCGGCGTTGAGCGCGGTGATTTCTTCCAGTTGCACTTGCTGGTTGGGCTTGCGGTGCAGGCGCAGGGCGATGGCCGGGGCGGCGCGCAACAGCAGCGGCGTGAGCAGCATCGAACAGAAGGTGGCGGCGAGCAGCAGGCCATTGAACTCGTCCGGGATCAGCCGGCTCTGCTGCATCTGCGCCATCAGCGCAAAACAGAACTCGCCGCCCTGGGCCAGGGCCAGGCCGCTGCGCCAGGCGGTTTCACTGTCGCTGCCGCGCCACTTGACCAGCAGCGCGACCACGCAGCCTTTGACCAGCATCAAGGTGAGGGTCAGGCCGAGGATCAACAGGCTGTGGCTGACGAACAGCTGCAGGTCGATCAGCATGCCGATGCTGACGAAAAACAGCCCCAGCAAGATGTCGCGAAACGGGCGGATATCCGCTTCGATCTGATGGCGGTAATGGCTTTCCCCCAGCAGCATGCCGGCGAGAAAGGCGCCGAGGGCAGGGGACAGGCCCAGCAGGTGCGTGAGCCACGCGGTGAGCAACACGATCACCAGCGCCAGCAGCACAAACAGCTCTGCCGAATGGGACGCGGCCACCTCATGAAACAGGCGCGGCAATAACCAGCGACTGGCCAGCAACAAACCGACAAACAGCACCACGGTCTTGGCCAGGGTCAGCGGCAGTGCGATATACCAGGCCTGCTCGCCGGTGCCGGCAAACACCGGCACCAGGGTCAGCAGCAGTACGGCCACCACGTCCTGGAACAGCAACACGCCAATCGCATTCTGCCCATGGCTGCTGAAGATTTCGCCGAGGCTGGTCAACTCCTTGCTGACAATGGCCGTGGAGGACAACGCCAGCCCCGCGCCCAGCAACAACGCGATGCCCGGCGCCACACCAAGGATCATCAGCAACACACCCAGCAGCACCCCGCAACCCAGCACCTGCAAACTGCCCAGGCCAAACACCACGCGGCGCAGGGCGAACATCTTGCTCAGGGAAAACTCCAGGCCCAGGGAGAACAGCAGGAACACC
Organism: Pseudomonas sp. FP453; assembly: GCF_030687495.1. Classification (NCBI taxonomy): domain Bacteria; kingdom Pseudomonadati; phylum Pseudomonadota; class Gammaproteobacteria; order Pseudomonadales; family Pseudomonadaceae; genus Pseudomonas; species Pseudomonas sp. FP453. The sequence goes on from NZ_CP117435.1 coordinate 1,930,439, forward strand.
ACGCCCAGCTCAGCGAGGTCGGGCAGCTCTTCGCTGTCATTCACCCAGTCCAGGGCGGTCGGCCCCACGGCCAGGCCCACACACAGGTAGCCGAGCACGGGCGGCAATTGCAGCCGGCGAAACAGCGCAATCACCACCAGGGATGAGGCCAGAATGATCAGCAGGTTGGCAAACACACGCATCTCCGTTGCAAGGGGCAGGCAAAAAGCCGCGAGAATCGCTGAATCAGTTATAGGCCATGCTGATTCAGGTCACGGTTTATTGTGGCGAGGGAGCTTGCTCCCGCGGAGTGCGCAGCGCTCCCAGGATTTTGGGGCCGCTTCGCTGCCCAGCGGGAGCAAGCTCCCTCGCCACAGGGGTGTTGCGGGCATAGAATGACCGCCTACTTTCTGATCAGAGCCATTCGTCATGCTTCCTGAATGCCAGCTGTTCGGCACCCTGGGTTGCCATCTTTGCGAGATTGCCGAAGCCGAAATCATGCCGCTCGTCGAACGCGGGTTGTTGGTTGAACTGGTGGATATAACCGACCCTGAAGACCTGACCGACGCCTACGGCCTAAGGATTCCGGTACTCCGACGGGCCGACACGGGCGCCGAGCTGGACTGGCCGTTCGACGCCGAACAGGTAGTCGCCTTCCTCAGCTGAGGTTTAGGCGATAGCGGGTTTCCAAATATTACGTTACTGTATGTTTGTACAGCGATTGAATAGAGGGAACGCCCGTGGTGAATGTTGAACAACTGAAAAGCAGCGTCAATCGCATGTCCGCCGATGTCGTGCGCGATGCGGTGAACGAGCTGCGCCTCGACGGCCTGGTCACGGAAGGCAAGACGCCGTTTAACAAAGTGCATTTCAATACCTGCTTTGCCGAGATCGAGGCGCTGTTCCAGCGCGCCGGTTATCACAAGCAGTTGGATGTGGTGGGTTACCAGGGCTTGCTGTACGCGTTGTACGATCCGGGCCGCTGGGAAGCGGTGGACGTGCTGCGCTGGCTCAAGGAGTTCACCGAGGCCGCCAGCGCCTCGCCGGTGCTGCGGGCGCAATTGGCCAAGGCCTGAGCCATGCGGGATAATGCCCGCCGGTTTTCTCCAGGCTTTACGCATGTCCACTTCGATTTTTATTCCGTCCGAGCACCAGGCCAGCACCTTGTACCTGCCACCCGGGGCTTGGGCCACGGTGCTCGATTGCCTGTGCGAGCACTTCCCGGCGATCAGCCGTGAACACTGGCTGGACCGCATTGCGCGGGGGCGGGTGCTGGATATCCACGGCAGCCCGATCCCCCTGGGCCTGGCCTACAAGGAAGGCCTGTGCATCTACTACTTCCGCGAAGTGCCGAACGAAAAAGTGATCCCGGTGGAGGAGACCATCCTCTACGCCGACGAGCACCTGGTGGTCGCCGACAAGCCGCACTTCCTGCCCGTGACGCCGGCCGGTGAGTACGTCGAGCAAACCCTGCTGCGCCGCCTGATCCGTCGTTTGGACAACCCTTCGCTGGTGCCCCTGCACCGCATCGACCGGCACACGGCGGGGCTGGTGCTGTTCTCGGCCAACCCGGCCAGCCGCTCGGCGTACCAGCAGCTGTTTCCCACGCGCCAGATCGATAAATTCTACGAAGCCATTGCACCTGCGCTGCCAGGCCTGAGCTTTCCGCTGGTGCATAAAAGCCGTCTGGTGGATGGAGAACCGTTCTTTCGCATGCAGGAAGGTCCTGGCGCCAGCAACACCGAAACGGCGGTTGAGGTGCGCGAGAAGCACGGCGACCTATGGCGCTACGGCCTGTTCCCCGTGACCGGCAAGAAGCACCAGCTGCGCGTGCACATGACCGCACTTGGCGCGAGTATCTGCAACGACCCGTTCTACCCCGATGTGCTCAAGGATGCCGTGGACGACTACGCCAACCCGCTGAAACTGCTGGCCCAGGGCGTGCGTTTCATCGACCCGGTGAGCGGCGAAGAGCGCCAGTTCCGCAGCCAGATCACCCTCGACTGGTAACCCTCGGAAATGACAAGGCCCGCACGCGGCGGGCCTTGTTGGCAAACGCTAAGACTTACAGGTCTTTAACGGTGCGGACCTGATCCTTGTTGATGCGGGTCTGCTTGCCGTCCAGTTGTTCGAACTCGTAGAAGCCCGAATCCTTGTCGAATTTAGGGGTGTCGACGGCCTGGATTTCGCGACCGTCATTCAGGGTGATCACTGTTGGCGAAGCGCAACCGGCGAGGGTAGCGAGGCCCAGTGCAAGCATGAGAGCGGCGATGGTCCGTTGAGTCATGGTGTTGTCTCCGAGAGAATTCTTTTGAAAAGCTGACCTTGTGACGCGCGAGGCGCCGACAAAGTTCCTGATGCGAGGTTCATTCTGACACGCCAACGTGTGGGAGTAACAGCTCGGGGGTATTCAGGTTGGCCAGGCGCGGATCATCCGCCGGGCACTCCACGCCCACCGCGCCCAGTTTCATGAAGATCTGCCGTGGGCTGCGCTCGCCGGCCTGCCACGCGGCTTCCACCGCGTCCCGCAGGGCGGTGGGCAGGATGCAGATCAGCGGCTCCCAGAATTGACCATGGCGGACCATTACCGGCACAAGGGGATTGCGCTGCGCCGTCTCACGCAGCTCGGCCAGTAGTCGTGCATCGAGTTGCGGCACATCGCACGGCAGGATCAGCAGGTGCCCATGGCGTGCGGCGCCAAGCCCGGCACGAATCCCGGCAAGCGGGCCGGGGAAGTCCGCGCTGTCGTCGCTGACCAGCTGGTCGGCAAAGGCGGCGTACCTCTCGGGGTTGCGATTGCACGAGATAATCAGGTCGTCCGTCAGCGGCCGCACCAGGCCGTGCAGATGCGCAATCAACGGTTGGCCGCGCCATTCCAGCAGGCCTTTGTCCAGGCCGCCCATGCGCTGGCCACGGCCCCCCGACAGCAACAGGACCGAACAGGGCAGGGCAGATGAATCGATAGGCATGGCAGTTCCGCAGCGGCAGCAAAAGGGGGGGCTGTGATATAACACCGGCCTGTTTCTTCGACAACCGGACCGTGCCATGACCGCCAAGGCAGATGCGCCCTTCGTACCCCTGAATATCGCTGTATTGACCGTCAGCGACACCCGCACCCTGGACACCGACACCTCGGGCCAGGTCTTCGTCGATCGCCTCACCGCCGCAGGCCACAACCTGGCCGAGCGCGTGCTGCTCAAGGACGACCTCTACAAGATCCGCGCCCAGGTTGCCCACTGGATCGCCGAAGACGTGGTGCAGGTCGTGCTGATCACCGGCGGCACCGGCTTCACCGGCCGCGACAGCACCCCGGAAGCGGTGAGCTGCCTGCTGGACAAGCAGGTCGACGGTTTTGGCGAACTGTTCCGCCAGATCTCCGTGGCCGATATCGGCACCTCCACCGTGCAATCCCGCGCCCTGGCCGGCCTGGCCAACGGCACCTTGGTGTGCTGCCTGCCGGGTTCGACCAATGCGGTGCGCACCGGTTGGGATGGCATCCTCGCCGAGCAGTTGGATAACCGTCATCGCCCGTGCAACTTCGTCCCCCACTTGAAGCAGGCCGAACCCTGCGCCTCCCGTGGGTAAGCCTGGCAAGACCGGCGCCCTGATGCCGGTGGAAGACGCCTTGGCGCAACTGCTGGCGATGGCCGAGGCTGCGCCGATCCGCGAGCGGCAGACCTTGCCCCTGGCCGAGTGCGATGGCCGCGTCCTGGCGCACGACCTGATCGCCACCCTCGACCTGCCGCCCTGGCCCAACAGCGCCATGGACGGTTACGCCCTGCGCCTGGCGGACTGGCACGGCGAGCCGCTGGTGGTCAGCCAGCGCATCTTCGCCGGGCAGGCGCCGCAGCCCTTGGCCGCCGGTACCTGCGCGCGCATCTTTACCGGCGCGCCGGTGCCGGAAGGCGCGGATTGCGTGGAGATGCAGGAAAACGCCGTGGTCCACGCCGACGAGCGCGTGAGTTTCAGCGAGCCCCTGCACCTTCAGCAGAACATCCGCCCCCAGGGCCAGGAAACCACGGTCGGCGAGTTGGTCTTGAACGTCGGCACACGCCTGGGGCCGATCGAGCTGGGGCTTGCCGCCTCACTGGGGCGCGCCAGTCTTGAGGTCGTACGCCGTCCGCGCGTCGCTGTGCTGTCCACCGGTGACGAACTGATCGAGCCCGGCCTGCCGCTGGGCCCCGGGCAGATCTACAACAGCAATCGCCGCGTGTTGTGCACCTGGCTGGAACGCATGGGCTGCGAGGTGATCGACGCCGGCATCCTGCCCGATGACCTGGAACAGACCCGCACCCGCCTGGCGGGCCTGGGTAACGTCGACCTGATCCTGTCCACCGGCGGTGTGTCGGTGGGCGAGGCGGATTTCCTCGGCATTGCCCTGCGTGAAGAAGGCGAGCTGGCGTTGTGGAAACTGGCGATCAAGCCGGGTAAACCGCTGACGTTCGGGCACTTCCGTGGCGTGCCGGTGATTGGCCTGCCGGGCAATCCGGCTTCGACCCTGGTGACCTTTGCGCTGTTGGCGCGGCCGTACCTGCTGCGCCGCCAAGGGGTGGCGGATGTCGAGCCGCTGCGCTTCGCAGTGCCGGTGGGGTTCGTGTGGCCCAAGCCGGGCAACCGCCGCGAGTACCTGCGTGGGCGCATCGAGCAGGGCAAGGCGATCATCTACCGCAACCAGAGCTCCGGCGTGCTGCGCAGCGCGGCGTGGGCGGAAGGGTTTGTGGAAGTGTTGGAAGGGACGACGTTGGCGATTGGCGACAGTGTCAACTTCATCCCTCTGAGCGAAGTCCTCTGCTGACAGTGAAGATCCACTGTGGGAGCTGGCTTTTGTGGGAGCTGGCTTGCCTGCGATAGCGGCGGATCAGCTTGCCCATTTGGCACAGACCCACCGCCATCGCAGGCAAGCCAGCTCCCACATTTGGATTGATGTATGTCTGGAAGTGCTCAGTAGTCGTCGCCACGCTCTGTGATATCCCGCTCCACCGGCCTCGCATCCGCGTCATACCCCACCGGGAACTTGCCCTTCAACGTCCAGGCAAACGCAATGATCTCCGCCACCGTGCGGTACAACTCTTCCGGAATGCTGTCCCCCAGCTCCATGCGCGCCAACAGCTTCACCAGCTCGGCATTTTCATAGATCGGTACTTCATTCTCCCGCGCCAGCTTGAGGATCGCCTCGGCCAATGCATCGTCGCCCTTGGCTGTCAGGGTCGGCGCTTGCTGGCCGTCGTACTTGAGGGCAATCGCCTGGCGCGGCGGGTTGGGGTTCTTCATGCGGTTTCATCCACCCAGCGTTGTTCCAGTCCGGTTTTCGGCCCGCGTGGCGGGGTGCCGAGATGGCAGTCGAGGTCGCCGACGTTGATGCCCGAGGTCACCAGCCGTTCGCGCAGGTTGCCCAGGTGGCTCTCGATCAGGCTCGCGGTGAAGGGCCGGCTGGCCCACAGCTGGCTCGACAGCTTGCCCTGGTTCAATTGCGCCTGAACCTGCAACGGCCCCAGCGGTTCCATGTCGAAGGCCAGCTCGACGCGCCAGAGCATCTGCTTGGGGTCTTTCTTGTCCTTGCGTTCTGGCTGGTCCTTGTCCGGCGCCGGTTCTTCACGCTGGAACTTGACCTGCAACGGCACGATGTCTTGCAGGGTGCGCAGGGGGATTTCCAGCTGCCAGGTGGTTTGCAGGCGACCGTCGGCGGTGGTGCCGGTCTGTTCCAGGCTCGACAGCTGGTGGCTCTGCAAGCGCGAGATGGCGCCAGCGGCCAGGCGCAGGAGGTTTTCCAGATCGCCTTCGCCTTCCAGTTTTGCCATCAGCCGCTCGGGCAGGGGGAAGCCTACGGGGGCCTGGCGCGCGCTGACCTGGCCGAGGGTGTTCAGCGGGCTGCGCACGAAGTTGGGCAGCACTTGGGCCAGAGTGTTGGCGGCGAGGATGGCATTCAGGTTGGTGCTGGTGGGCAGGGCCGGCAGCAGGTCGGCGACCAGGCGCAGCAAGGCACCTTTCATGTCCAGCGGTGGAACCCCAGGGTTTTGCCCGGCGAGCAGCTTGGCCTCCAGAAAGGCGCCGCTGTTCTGGATCACCTGGGCGAGGATTTTCGGGTTGCTGACCTGGGCCAGGTCGGGCAGGGCGGCCAGCAGGCGGTCGGCGGCGGCGCGCAGTTCGGCGGAGGTGCCGGCGCCCCGTGGCAGATTCTGCAAGGCGGTGAAGACCGCATCCAGCGAGCCTTGGCGGCTTTGTTGGGTGGCCAGTTGCTGGGTGATCGCCAGTTGATCCTTGAGCCCGCTCAGCGGCACGAAGTTCAAGGTCTGCGCGTTCTGCACCACGGCGCTGAGCAAGCTGCCAACGCGCAGCGGTTGCGGGCTTTCCAGGGTCAGCGTGGCGCCGGCCAGGGCGTTGTTGAGCACGGTCACCAGTGAGCGGTAGATCGCCGGTTGCGCCGCGCCCTGGGGCAGCATCTGGGTAGTCAGCACCTTGGCTTGCAACAGCGTGCCCTCGGGCATCTTGCTGGTGTCGATGCGGGTCAGGGCGGCCACATTGGCGCTCAAGGCCTGTTGCAGGCTGAGGGTCAGGTTGCCGGCGGGGGTCTGGCTCACCGCGACATTGCTGCCCAGGGGCAAGGGCTGGGCGCTGCTGGCTTGCACCAGGGTCTGGCGGCCGCTTTCCAGGGTCAGCTTGAGCAGCAGCTGAAAGGCTTCACCACCTTGCTTCAGGGCGATGACCTCGGCGTTCACGGTTTTTCCCGGGGTGATCAAGCCGATCTGCGGTTCCAGCAGTTTCAGCAATTCACCGCTGGCGGGCGCAGGGCTGGGCCCGGTCGCCGGTGCAGGTGGAAGCGTAGGAAGGTTGATCTCACCGGTCATCGCGCGCGCCGTCTTGAAGGAAATTGCCCTCTTTAGAGTAGGGCATCGCATGTATAATGCGGCCCGTCTGCAAAGAGAGCGCTAAAAACCTCACAACTATTTGATCCAGCTCTCTAAAATCGGTCGCCGAAGCCGTTATTGTGCACTTCTCTTTAACGGCCGCTGCACCGCCGACTTGAACCGTAAAGGCCCGCGATCTTTTGACCAGCCCTCTTCTAGAAGCCGTAGCGCTCTCCTGTGAACGCGACCTGCGCCTGCTGTTCGAACACCTCGAACTGCGGCTGGCGGGCGGCGACATGGTGCAAATCAGCGGGCCCAACGGCAGCGGCAAGACCAGTTTGCTGCGCCTGCTGGCCGGCTTGATGCAACCGACGGCCGGAGAAGTGCGGCTCAACGGCCAACCCCTCAACGAACAACGCACCGAGCTTGCACGCAACCTGATCTGGATCGGCCACGCCGCCGGGATCAAGGACGTGCTCACCGCCGAAGAAAACCTCAGCTGGCTCAGCGCCCTGCATCATCCCGCGTCCCGTGACGCCATCTGGCAGGCCCTCGCCGCCGTCGGCCTCAAGGGTTTTGAAGACGTGCCTTGCCACACCCTGTCCGCCGGCCAACAGCGCCGCGTGGCCCTGGCCCGTTTGTACCTGCCGGGCCCGCCGCTGTGGATTCTCGACGAACCCTTCACCGCCCTCGATAAACAAGGCGTCGCCCAGTTGGAAGCACACCTGGCCCAGCACTGCGAGAGCGGCGGTTTAGTCGTGCTGACGACACACCACACCCTGACGCGCCTGCCCGCCGGTTACCGCGACCTCGATCTGGGACGGTGGTCAGCATGAGTGTCTTCGCCCTGTTGGTGGCCCGCGAAGCGCGGCTGTTGTGTCGGCGCCCGGCCGAGCTGGCCAACCCGCTGGTGTTCTTCGCCATCGTCATCGCCTTGTTCCCGTTGGCGGTCGGTCCCGAGACTAAACTGTTGCAAACCTTGTCGCCGGGACTGGTGTGGGTGGCGGCGCTTTTGTCCGTGCTGCTCTCGCTGGACGGGCTGTTTCGCAGTGATTTCGAAGACGGTTCCCTGGAGCAGTGGGTCCTTTCGTCGCACCCCCTGCCACTACTGGTCCTGGCCAAGGTACTGGCACACTGGGCGTTTTCCGGCCTGGCGCTGGTCTTGCTTTCGCCGCTGCTGGCGATGATGCTCGGCCTGCCCACGGAATGCCTGCCGATCCTGCTCCTGAGCCTGTTGCTCGGTACGCCGGTCCTCAGCTTGCTGGGGGCAGTGGGCGCGGCGTTGACCGTGGGTTTGAAGCGCGGCGGCCTGTTGCTGGCCCTGCTGATTCTGCCTTTGTATATCCCGGTGTTGATCCTCGGTAGCGGTGCGTTGCAAGCCGCGCTGATGGGCATGCCGGCGACGGGTTACCTTTTGTGGCTTGGCAGCCTGACCGCCCTGGCGATAACCCTGACACCTTTTGCAATAGCGGCCGGCCTGAAGATCAGCGTCGGCGAATAATGAGGTCTGGCTAAGCGTTAGCCAGTAAAGACCCTAAGCTTTTCGCATCGACGAAAAGCAACCGTGATGGAAACAGCAATGAACTGGACCTGGTTTCACAAGCTCGGCTCGCCCAAATGGTTCTACGGCATCAGTGGCAAACTGCTGCCGTGGTTGAGCCTCTTCGCCGTGTTGCTGATCGGCATCGGCCTGGTCTGGGGCCTGGCCTTCGCGCCGCCGGACTACCAGCAAGGCAACAGCTTTCGCATCATCTATATCCACGTGCCCGCCGCGATGCTGGCCCAGTCCTGCTACGTGATGCTCGCCGTGTGCGGCATCGTCGGCCTGGTGTGGAAGATGAAACTCGCCGACGTCGCCCTGCAATGCGCCGCGCCGATCGGTGCGTGGATGACTGCCGTGGCGCTGGTCACCGGCGCCATCTGGGGCAAGCCGACCTGGGGCTCGTGGTGGGTGTGGGATGCGCGACTAACGTCGATGCTGATCCTGCTGTTCCTGTACTTCGGTCTGATTGCCTTGGGCAACGCCATCAGTAATCGTGACAGCGCCGCCAAGGCCTGCGCGGTGCTGGCCATTGTTGGCGTGATCAACATCCCGATCATCAAATACTCGGTGGAGTGGTGGAACACCCTGCACCAGGGCGCCACCTTCACCCTCACCGAAAAACCGGCAATGCCCGTGGAAATGTGGGCGCCGCTGCTGCTGATGGTGCTGGGGTTCTACTGCTTCTTCGGCGCGGTGCTGCTGCTGCGCATGCGCCTCGAAGTGCTCAAGCGCGAAGCCCGCGCCAGTTGGGTCAAGGCCGAAGTGCAACACAGCCTGGGAGCGCGCGGATGAGTTTTGCTTCGTTCAGTGATTTTCTCGCCATGGGCCACCACGGCCTGTACGTCTGGACGGCCTATGGCATCTGCCTGGCGGTGCTGGCCCTCAACGTCGCCGCGCCGATCCTGGCGCGCAAGCGTTACCTGCAACAAGAGGCGCGTCGTCTGCGCCGGGAGACCGAAAAGTGAATCCGCTGCGTAGAAAGCGTCTGTTGATCATCCTTGCCATCCTGGCCGGCGTCGGCATTGCCGTGGCCCTGGCCTTGAGCGCCCTGCAACAGAACATCAACCTGTTCTACACCCCGACCCAGATCGCCAACGGCGAAGCCCCGCTGGACACGCGCATCCGCGCCGGCGGCATGGTCGAGGCCGGCTCCTTGAAGCGATCCGGCGATTCCCTCGACGTCACCTTCGTGGTCACCGACTTCAGCAAGTCCGTGACCATCAGCTACCGTGGCATCCTCCCGGACCTGTTCCGCGAAGGCCAGGGCATCGTCGCCCTGGGCAAGCTCAACGCCGATGGCGTGGTGGTGGCCGATGAAGTGCTGGCCAAGCACGATGAAAAATACATGCCGCCTGAGGTGACCAAAGCCCTCAAGGACAGCGGCCAGTCCGCCCCCACCCCCGCCAAGGAGGGTTGAGTCATGAACGCCGCTTTGTTTATTCCCGAACTCGGCCAGTTGGCGATGATCCTCGCGCTGTGCTTTGCCATCGTGCAAGCCGTGGTGCCGTTGCTCGGCGCCTGGCGCGGTGACCGCCTGTGGATGAGCCTGGCGCAGCCGGCCGCCTGGGGCCAGTTTGCGTTCCTGCTGTTTGCGTTTGGTTGCCTGACCTACGCGTTTATGACTGACGACTTTTCCGTCAGCTATGTCGCGAATAACTCCAACACCGCCTTGCCCTGGTACTACAAGTTCAGCGCCGTGTGGGGCGCCCACGAAGGGTCGTTGCTGCTGTGGGCGCTGATCCTCGGCGGCTGGACCTTCGCCGTGTCGGTGTTCTCGCGCCAGTTGCCGCAAGTCATGCTGGCCCGGGTGCTGGCGGTGATGGGCATGATCAGCATCGGCTTCCTGATGTTCCTGATCATGACGTCCAACCCATTCAGCCGCATCCTGCCGCAGATTCCTACGAACGGGCACGACCTCAACCCGCTGCTGCAAGACATCGGCCTGATCGTGCACCCGCCGATGCTCTACATGGGTTACGTCGGTTTCTCCGTGGCCTTCGCCTTCGCCATCGCCGCCTTGCTCGGCGGGCGCCTGGATGCGGCGTGGGCGCGCTGGTCGCGGCCGTGGACCATCGTCGCCTGGGCCTTCCTCGGCATCGGCATCACCCTCGGTTCGTGGTGGGCCTATTACGAACTCGGCTGGGGCGGCTGGTGGTTCTGGGACCCGGTGGAAAACGCCTCCTTCATGCCTTGGCTGGTGGGCACCGCGTTGATTCACTCGCTGGCCGTTACCGAAAAACGCGGCGTGTTCAAGAGCTGGACCGTGTTGCTGGCCATCGCGGCATTTTCCCTTAGCCTGCTCGGCACGTTCCTCGTGCGTTCGGGCGTGCTGACGTCGGTGCATGCGTTCGCTTCCGACCCGGCGCGGGGCATCTTCATCCTGATCTTCCTGCTGTTTGTGGTCGGTGGCTCCCTGACCCTGTTCGCCCTGCGCGCGCCGGTGGTCAAGAGCCAGGTCGGCTTCAACCTGTGGTCGCGGGAAACCCTGCTGCTGGGCAACAACCTGGTGCTGGTGGTGGCCGCGTCGATGATCCTGCTCGGCACCCTGTACCCGTTGGTGCTGGATGCGCTGAGCGGCGCCAAGCTGTCCGTTGGCCCGCCGTATTTCAACGCGTTGTTTATCCCGTTGATGGGCTTGTTGATGGTGGTGATGGCGGTCGGCGTGCTGGTGCGCTGGAAAGACACCCCGGTGAAATGGCTGGCGGGCATGCTCGCCCCGGTCTTGCTCGGCAGCGTGGCCCTGGCGGTGATCGCCGGCTTTGCCTACGGCGACTTCAACTGGGCGGTGCTCGCCACCTTCCTGCTCGCCGCCTGGGTGTTGCTGGCCGGCGTGCGTGACATCTTCGACAAGACCCGCCACAAAGGTCTGCTCAAGGGTTTGCCAAGCCTGACCCGCAGCTACTGGGGCATGCAGATCGCCCACATCGGCATCGCCGTGTGCGCCCTCGGCGTGGTGCTGTCCAGCCAGAACAGCGCCGAGCGCGACCTGCGCCTGGCGCCGGGCGAGTCCATGGACCTGGCCGGTTACCACTTCATCTTTGAAGGCGCCAAGCACTTCGAAGGGCCGAACTTCACGTCAGACAAAGGCACCGTGCGCGTAGTCCGTAACGGCAAGGAAGTGGCCGTGCTGCACCCGGAAAAACGCCTGTACACCGTGCAGAGTTCGATGATGACCGAAGCCGGCATCGACGCCGGTTTCACCCGTGACCTCTACGTGGCCCTCGGCGAACCGCTGGGCGACGGCGCCTGGGCAGTGCGCGTGCATGTGAAGCCGTTTGTGCGCTGGATCTGGTTCGGCGGCCTGCTCACCGGCTTCGGTGGTTTGCTGGCGGCGCTGGATCGGCGTTATCGGGTCAAGGTCAAGAGCCGGGTGCGTGAAGCCCTCGGTCTGCAGGGAGCGGCGGTATGAAACGTTGGTTGATGGCGATCCCCCTGATCGTGTTTTTGCTGGGTGCGGTGGTCTTGTATCGCGGCCTCTACCTGGACCCGTCCGAGCTGCCTTCGGCGATGATCGGCAAGCCGTTCCCGGCGTTCAGCCTGCCAACGGTGCAGGGCGACAAGACCCTGACCCAGGTCGACCTGCTGGGCAAGCCGGCGCTGGTCAACGTATGGGGCACCTGGTGCATCTCCTGCCGCGTCGAACACCCGGTGCTCAACAAGCTGGCCGAGAAGGGCGTGGTGATCTACGGCATCAACTACAAGGACGACAACGCCGCCGCCTTGAAGTGGCTGGCGGAGTTCCACAATCCGTATCAGCTGGATATCCGCGATGAGGACGGCAACCTCGGCCTCAACCTCGGCGTGTACGGCGCTCCGGAAACCTTCTTTATCGATGCCAAGGGCGTGATCCGCGACAAGTACGTCGGCGTGATCGACGAAGTGGTGTGGCGTGAGCAACTGGCCGCCAAGTACCAGGCGCTGGTCGATGAGGCCAAGCCATGAAGCGTCTGTTAGCCGCCGCGGTATTGGCGTTGGGCCTGGCCGGTGTGGCTCACGCCGCCATCGACACCTACGAATTTGCCAACGACGCCGAGCGCGAGCGCTTCCGCGACTTGACCAAGGAACTGCGCTGCCCCAAGTGCCAGAACCAGGACATCGCTGACTCCAACGCGCCCATCGCCACCGACCTGCGCCGCGAGATCTTCCGCATGCTGGGGGAGGGCAAGGACAACCAGCAGATCATCGACTTCATGGTCGACCGCTACGGTGACTTCGTGCGCTACAAACCGGCGCTCACCGGCAAGACCGCGCTGCTCTGGTTCGGCCCCGCCGGGCTGTTGCTGAGCGGTGTGGTGGTGATGGCCGTGATCATCCGCCTCCGCCGCGCCGCGCCGACTGACGGCTCCGACGCGCTGTCCCCCGAAGAGCGTAAACGCCTCGACCAATTGCTGGACACCAAGACTGATGATTGATTTCTGGCTCGCAGCCGGCTTGCTGCTTCTGATTGCCCTGAGTTTCCTGTTGATCCCTGTGCTGCGCGGCCGCCGTGCCCAGCGTGAAGAGGATCGCACCGCGCTGAACGTGGCGCTGTATCAAGAGCGCGTCGCCGAGTTGCAAGTGCAGCAGGACGAAGGCGTGCTCAACGCCGCCCAACTCGACACCGGCCGCGCCGAAGCCGCGCGCGAACTGCTCGCCGACACCGAAGGCGTGGAAAAACCCCGCGAGTCGCGCCTGGGCAAACCGCTGCCGTTGCTCGCCGCCTTCCTGGTGCCGGTGTTGGGCGTGAGCCTGTACCTGCATTTCGGTGCCAGCGACAAGGTTGAACTGACCCGCGAATTCTCCCAGCCGCCGGTGTCCATGGAAGACATGACCCAGCGCCTGGAACGCGCCGCCATCGCCCAACCGGACTCGCCGGAAGGCCTGTACTTCCTCGGTCGCGCCTACATGGCCCAGGACCGCGCGGCCGATGCGGCCAAGGTCTTCGAGCGCGCAGCGGCCCTCGCCGGGCGCCAGCCGGAACTGCTTGGCCAGTGGGCCCAGGCGCAGTACTTTGCCGACAACAAACAGTGGTCGCCCAAGGTCCAGGCCTTGACCGACGAAGCGCTGAAGCTGGACCCCAAGGAAGTCACCAGCCTCGGCCTGCTGGGCATCGCCGCCTTTGAAGGCCAGCGCTACCAGGAAGCGATCGACTACTGGAGCCGCCTGCTGGCGCAACTGCCGGCCGAAGATGGCTCCCGCGCCGCCCTGCAAGGCGGTATCGACCGCGCCGCCGACAAGCTCAAGGAAAGTGGTGGTAGCGTCGCGCAAAAAGCCTTGCTCAAAGTCCGCGTGGACCTGGCGGCGGACGTGAAGGCCAAAGCCCTGCCAAGCGACAGCGTGTTCATCTTCGCCCGCGCCGTGTCCGGCCCGCCGGCACCGTTGGCGGCCAAGCGCGTCACCGTCGCCGAACTGCCGATCACCGTCGAACTGGGCGATGCCGACGCGATGATGCCGCAGTTGAAACTGTCGAACTTCCCCGAAGTCCAACTGGTTGCGCGCATATCCCGGGCCGGTCTTCCGACCGCTGGCGAGTGGATCGGCCGCAGCCAACCCTTGGCCAGCACCACCACTGCGCTGCAGCAGCTGACCATCGACAGTCCGGACAAGTAATTTCGAGGAAACGCCCATGACCGCATTCGCACGTATCACCCTGCTCAGCCTGGTATTGGGCTTGAGTGCTTGTGCGGTCCACCGGCCACCGCCCGCGCCGACCGGCCCGACCATCCCGCCGTCGGGCCCGGCGACGCAGCCGAGCACCAAGCCCAGCACCCCGGTGACCGCGCCGCCGAAAAAACCGGTGCCGACCTCTTCACCGACCTTCGCCCCACCACCGGGTGCGGCGAGCCACTGGGATGGCACCATGAAGGTCTACGTGCTGGATGACCAGCCCGACACCTTCTACCGCCAGCGTACGTATTACCGCTGGAGCAACGGCTGGAGCCGCTCCATCAGCCCGAACGGGCCGTGGGAAGAAACCAACGTGCAGGGCGTGCCGCCGGGGCTCAGCAAAAAGTACGCGCAATAACCAAAGGCGACCTCCGGGTCGCCTTTTTCATGCCTTTGAAACACCTTCTTCAATTCAACGAAGATCAACTGTGGGAGCCGGGCTTGCCCGCGATGGCGGTGTGTCAGGCGCGGAATTCATTGCAGGTATACCGCTATCGCAGGGAAGCCAGCTCCCACAGGGGATCGGGGCTGTTGCTATCATCGCGAATCCCACAGAACCGCGAGATGGACCTCATGCACCTACACGTCGTACGCCACGGCGAAACCTGGGCCAACGCCGAGCAACGCTACCTCGGTGCGCTCGACCCGGAACTGACCGAACGCGGTCGGGAACAAGCCTTTTCCCTCAGCCAAAATTTACCCGCCGGCATCGACGCGCTGATCGTCTCCCCACGCTTGCGCGCCCAGCAAACCGCGCAGATTCTTAACCAGGCGTTGAACCTTGAACTCGTGACAATGGACAGCTTTCGCGAACGCTATGTGGGCGTGTTCGAGGGCCTGACCCAGGCGGAGGCAAAAGCGCAGTACCCGCAGCTCTGGGCACAGGACATCACGCGCCAATGGGCCGTCGGTCCAACAGGCGGTGAGTCGATCGCCGAGGTTGTTGCCCGTGTACACCAAGGCTTGGCCGAGCTGGCGGCACGTTATCCTTCGGGCACGGTGTTGTTGGTGGCCCATGGTTTCGTGGCCAAGGTGATCCGTGGATTGGCGCTTGGGGACTTTGCGGACTTTTATGACTGGCAACTGGAGAACGGCGACAGGCTGCTGCTGGAAAATTTCCATCCCATGGCACTGCCCACCAGTGCGCTGCTGTAAAGTGGCCGCCGCCGGCGGGCTGACCGGCAACAGGTAAAGAGGGTGTGTGGATGGCAGGCAGGTTGATCTATCTCATCGGACCATCGGGTTCGGGCAAGGACAGCCTGTTGGACGCCGCGCGACCGCACCTGGCCGAGCGCGGCTGCCGCATTGTGCGCCGCGTCATCACCCGTTCGGCGGAGGCGGTGGGCGAGGCCGCGCAAGGGGTGAGCCCGGCGCAGTTTGCCGCGATGGACGCCGAGGGCGCGTTTGCCCTGAGCTGGCAGGCGAATGGCTTGTGTTATGGCATCCCGCGGGAAATCGACGACTGGCTGGCGGCCGGGGACGACGTGCTGGTCAATGGCTCCCGCGCGCACCTGGCGCAGACGCGCGCGCGATATCCGAGCTTGTTGGTGTTGTTGCTGACGGTGGATCAGGCGGTGTTGCGCCAGCGCTTGATTGCCCGTGGACGTGAGTCGTTGGCGGACATTGAGGCGCGCCTGGCGCGTAATGCGCAGTTCACCGCAGAGCTGATCGCCGACAATGCGTCGGGGTTGTTTGTGCTGGATAACTCCGGGCCGTTGGCGCATACGGTCGAGCGCTTGTTGTGTTGCCTGGACAACGCCATTTGATTTGAGCACCCCATCCCCCTGTGGGAGCGGGCTTGCCCGCGAATGCGGTCTATCAGTGACAGATGTGTGGGCTGATCCACCGCTTTCGCGGGCAAGCCCGCTCCCACACTTTGATTTTCATCGATCTTCCATCTGTATTCCAAAGCGCGTCACCAGTGCCTTGCGGCCCTTGGGCGTCAGCCCCAGCGCGCGGCTATCCAGATCCTGAGTCAGCCATTCCTTGCGAAGCGCACTGTGCAGCAGCGCCGCACCCAGCGCGCCGGCCAGGTGGGGGCGGCGCATGCTCCAGTCCAGGCAACCACAGGCAAAGCGCCGGCGTTGGGCGTGCAGTGCAGGGAGATCAATCCCGAGTTCAAGCATGGCTTTTTCGCCGGGTGGGCTGAGCTGGTAAGTCCCTTCGCCGATCAGCCAGCCGGCTGCGATGAAGTGGTCATGCAACTGCACCGCCAGCGTCCCGGCCATGTGGTCGTAACACGTACGCGCGAACTGCAAGCGGCTTGGTGTGTTCGGCACAAACGCCTTGGCGCTCTGGCGGCTGATCACCATCAACCCTTCAATGGCCTGGGCAATATGCGACCCCGCGAGGCTGTAGTAACGGTGGCGGCCCTGAGTGTGCAACGTGATCAGCCCATCGTCCTTGAGCCTGGCCAGATGGGCGCTGGCGGTGGACGCACGGACCTCGGCAATCGCCGCCATTTCGGTGCTGGTGCGCGCGTGGCCGTCCATCAGCGCGCAGAGCATTTTCGTACGTGCGGGTTCGGCAATCGCACCGGCAATTTGTGAGAGGGCGGCGTCTTCGTCGTGGCCGTTCATATTTCGTTCCTGAGCGAATCGTTGCCGTGCGGGAGGGCGGATAGTAACGGTTCTTCATGAGAACAGGATGTGCTGAATGACACCGTTGCAAGCTGCGACCCATGCTGATCCCTATGGCTATTACGCCGGTTTGCGGCGCAATGCGGGCTTGCTGTTCGACGTCGGTCTAGGGCTGTGGGTCGCCAGCCGCGCGCAGACGGTCGAGGCGGTGTTGGTCCATCCCGACTGCGGCGTACGGCCATTGCATGAACCGGTGCCGGCCGCGATTGCGCAACGCGCCGCGGGCCAGGTGTTTGCGCAACTGATGCGCATGAACGAAGGCGTTGCCCATCGCTGCCCACGGGCCGCCGTCCAGCCGGCGCTGGCGGGTGTGAGTGCACGGCAGGTTGCCGGCGCCGTGCAGCACCTCTGCGGTGATGCTACTCAGTTGGACGACTGGATGTTACGCCTGCCGGTGTCGGTGATAGCCCATTTGCTCGGCTTTCCCGGTGATCAGTTGGGTGTGGTCGCCGAGCTGACGCGGAATTTTGTCGCCTGCCTCTCACCGTTGAGTGACGAAGCGCAACTGCGCAACGCCGATCTCGGGGCTTCGCAGTTGCGGCAGATGTTCAGCGATGTGTTCGAAGAAACCGCGCTGCTGGCGGCCATTCGCAGCGGTGAGTGGTTGGGCGCAGACGTGCTGAATGCCAACCTGATCGGCCTGTTGTCGCAGACCTGCGAAGCAAGCGCCGGCCTGATCGGCAATACACTAGTGGTGCTCGCTCGGCGGCCCGACCTGCTGGAGCAGGTGCAACGCACGCCGGCACTGGCGATGGCGCTGGTGGAAGAAGTGGCACGCTACGACGCACCGGTGCAAAACACCCGGCGATTTGTGGCGCGGCGCTGCACGATTGGCGGTCAAGTCCTGGAAGTGGGCGATACGATTCTGGTGCTTCTGGCGTCGGCCAACCGGGACGGCGATGCCAACCCGGACCCCGACAGCTTCCTGCTTGAGCGCCCGCAGCGGCGAATATTCAGCTTTGGCGTGGGCCGGCATCATTGCCCCGGCCAGCAGCTCGCGCTGACGCTTGCTTCACAGGTGATTCTGGCGTTGTTGCAGCGCCAGCCGGTCTTGCCCATCCCGTTCAGCTATTGGCCGTCGCTGAACGGCCGCATCCCCCAGTTTCACCACGCAGCACCTGGCCCGCACGTTGTGAACGGGTAGTTTTTCAACATCCAGTAAAACAGCCGCCAGTCAGTCTTGCCTATTTTGTGCTTGAGTAAATATAACTCTAGGGTTACTTTTATTCAGGCTAGGCCAGGGAGGCTGCGGTGCAAAGCAGGTTATTGATCAAGGAACTGCAAGAGGCAGGTTGGGTGTTGGATCGGGTCACGGGCAGCCATCATATTTTTACCCATCGCTATAACCCGTACACGATCCCGGTGCCTCACCCCAAGAAGGACCTGCCGTTGGGCACCGTGAGAAGCATCAGCAAACGCGCTGGCTTGTTTGAGTTTTAAGGAGAGCATTCATGCAATACCCAATCTGTATCGAATGGGGCGATGACTTCACCGCCACCGGTATTCAGATCCCCGATATTCCGGGCGCCGTCACCGCCGGGGACAGTTTTGAAGAGGCGTATAACGCCGCCGTGGAAGTGGCCCATATCATGCTGCAAGAGATCGCCGCCGAGGGCGGGCCGATTCCGATGCCCACCTCGGTGGCCAATCATCACGCTCACGAAGACTATGCCGGCATGGGCTGGGGCATGTTGGAGCTGGATATCTCGCCCTATCTGGGCAAGACCGAGAAGGTCAATGTGACCTTGCCCGGTTATGTCATCCAGCGTATCGACCGCTATGTGCGCGAGCACAAGGTCAAAAGCCGCTCGTCATTCCTGGCGGATGCGGCCTTGGAGAAGTTGGTGCGTTCGTGACAAATGCGCTCGGCGGGTGCCAGGTTGGGTCCGGTCAGGTGTGGCGCGCAATGTTGAGTGGATATGTCCCGCTCGATGGGGAAATGGAGAAGTTCAATAACGTCGATTTCTAAGACTTTGTTTTTTCTGTTTTAGAACAATTGGATGTGTCGCTGAAGTTAGTGTTGTTGAATATATATTGCAACTGATTGAATGCTTGTGATGCTGCATGTCTCAAAAGTTTTAAGTGTTTCGACTGTAACTGAAAACAGCTTGGTGTGGCGCTTTTTAGTGTGCAAGTTTATCTCGGTAACGGTTGGCCAGCCTGGCATGGTACCGGGCTGGCCAGTGCGTTATTTCTTGTTTCTAAAACATAAGGGCGCAGCACAATGAATGTTTCTAATCCAATCGCAATGAACACTTTCTGTGGTTTACCTAAATCCGATGCTGGTTCATATGGCGTAGGCTTCAATCACAAGCAGTCCTTCACGACAGACCAGGCGGCCAAGCAGATCACACGTGAAAACTTGCGTTTCCATGACCGTAACAGCGACCAGTCAATCGATCTGAACTACAAGGTTGACGAGAGTTTCAGTACCCGGCAGAAGCAACGCGTTCGCCAGGCGGTCCAGGCCTGGCAGGATGTGGCAAATATCAATTTCCGGGAAGGTCCGGGCAACACGGACGGTGCCGTCCACATCTATAACAACCCGCGGGGCGATCGTGGCGTCGCCACCTCCCCCCATCGTTCCGTTACCCGTACCACGGCGACGGTTGGCACCGCCGGCGAGAGCGGTTCGCCTGCGCTGAGCAGCCACTTCATGCTGACCGCCGTTCATGAAATAGGTCACGCCATTGGCCTGCAACACCCAGGTAACTACAACGGCGAGGGTGCCAATTACACCAACGGTGCGGTGTACGCTCAGGACACACAAGCACGCACCGTGATGAGTTACTGGTCGGAGCGAAACCAGCCGGGTCACGACTTCAATTCGCTGAAACCGTCCGCGCCCATGATGGATGACATTGCGGCGGTCCAGCGCCTGTACGGGGCCAATCACAAAACCCGTGCCACAGACACCACCTACGGCTTCAATTCCAATACCGAGCGTGAGGCCATGAGCCTGAAAAGCGCGAGGGACAAGCCCATTTTCTGCGTGTGGGATGGGGGCGGGATCGACACCCTGGATTTTTCCGGGTTTTCCCAAGCCCAGAAGATCGACCTGAATGCAGAGTCGTTTTCTGATGTTGCGGGGTTGAAGGGCAATGTGTCGATCGCCCGGGGATGCCTGGTTGAAAACGCTGTCGGCGGTTCCGGCCCGGATAAAATTGTCGGCAATCAGGTCGCCAATCGCCTCAAGGGAGGCGCCGACGCCGACTCACTGAGAGGAGGAGACGGTGCGGATACGTTTGTCTACGACAAGGCCAGTGATTCCACGCCGCAGCGGCCTGATACGCTCGAGGACTTCACTAGCGGCAGCGATAAGATCGACGTGTCGGGAGCGATGAAAGAAGCGGGGGTGCGAGCCCTTGTGTTCACGGATCGGTTCAGCGGACGAGCGGGTGAGGCGGTACTCAAGCACGACGCCAGTTCCGGCCGCTCAAGCCTGGCGATTGACCTGAAGGGCAGCGGCAGCGCGGATCTGTTGATCAACAGCAAACGCGAGATCCGGGCTGGCGATGTAGTGTGGGTAGGCAGCCCCCCAGAGGTTGGTCCTGCACCGGCACCAGCTCCCATACCGGCACCAATGCCTGCACCTACACCTGCGCCCCCCCAGCCACTGGATTCAATCGTGGAAAATCAGGCTCACATGGCCCAGATGCTTGCCAAGGTAGTGTCTGCATTCATTTTGCAGTTGCTAGGTTTTTTTTCGCGACTTTCAGGCCAAGTGTCCACGGGTAAGCAGCGTGTGTGAGACAGGCTGTAATCCAGCTGCACCACTGATCAGGCTGCGACCACCGCAACCTGGCGGGAAACACTCAAGAACCGCAACAACGCCACCAGCGGGAACGCGCTGCCCACCAGCATCACGCCCAGCCAGCCGCCGTGTTCGTACACGCTGCTGGCAATCGCCGAGCCGAAGGCGCCCCCGATGAAGATGCTGGTCATGTACAGCGCGTTCAGGCGGCTGCGGCTGTTGGCGTCGAGGGCGTAGATCGCGCGCTGGCCGAGGACCATGTTCATCTGCACGCAGAAATCCAGCACCACGCCGGTGACGGCCAGGCCGATCACGCTGTACAGCGGGTGGACGAAGGCCGGCAGAAAGCTCAACGCGGCAAACAGCATGGCCAGCAACGAAGCGCGGTGGGTGTGGCCCGCATCCGCCAGGCGGCCGGCGATGGGCGCGGCGATGGCGCCGAGGGCACCGACCAGGGCAAACAGGGCGATCTCGCTTTGGCTCAGGCCGTGATTGCGCGCCAGTTCCAGCGGCGCGGCGGTCCAGAACAGGCTGAACGTGGCGAACATGCCACCCTGGTAGAACGCCCGTTGGCGCAGCACTGGTTGCTTGCGCAGCAGGGTGCCGAGGGAACGCAGCAACTGGCCGTAGGTGGCGCTGTGGTCCGGCTGGCGCTTGGGGATGGTGATCAGCAGGACCACGCTGATAAACGCCATCAACCCGGCTGCAGCCATGAACATCGCGCGCCAGCCGAAGTGGTCGGCCACGACGCTGGACACTGGTCGCGCCAGCAGGATGCCGAGCAACAGGCCGCCCATGATGCTGCCGACTACCCGGCCACGGGACTCGGCCGGCGCCAGGTGCGCGGCCAGCGGGATGAGGATCTGCACCGACACCGAGCTGAAGCCGATCAGCAACGACACCAGCAGGAACAGGTTCGGCTGCTGGATAAACGCCGCACCGAGCAGGCTGGCGATGGCGAGCACTGTGGTGCTGATCATCAGCTTGCGGTTTTCCAGCAAGTCGCCCAGGGGCACCAGGAAAAACAGGCCAAGGGCGTAGCCGATTTGTGTCAGCGACACGATCAGGCTGGCCATGGCCGGTGTGAGGCCGATGTCCGGAGCGATCAGCTCGATGACCGGCTGCGCGTAGTAGATGTTGGCAACGATGGCGCCGCAGCAGAACGCAAACAGCATCACCATCCCGCGGGTCATGGTGCTTGAGGTGTGTGGGGTAGCGTTCATGGTGGTCTCATAAAAGCGAAGGAAGATGGCGTGCGAGAGTAAAGACAAGGCCCGTTGGGCAGAAGGCTGCTGGCGGTGATAACACTCATGCCGCAAATTAATGACTGAATCGTTAACTTTCGCCTCGAACGGCGATGATACATTCAGACACAACTGCCGAAACAGGAAATCCCATGAAGATCACGCTGAACAAGATGCTCCTGGCTTCAACCCTCGCCGCCGCCATGGCCATGGGCCTGGCCCACGCCGCCGAAGCGCCGCGCGTGGGCGTGCGCGGTGCCATTACCGCCATCGACGGTGACGCCATGCACGTCAAGGTCAACAGCGGCGAAGACGTCACCGTGCTGTTGACCCCGGCCACCCAGGTGCGCGCCGTCACCTTGGCCAAGATCGATGAGATCAAGCCGGGCAGCTACATCGGTTCCGCTGCCATGCCCAATGCCGACGGCAGCCTGACCGCGCTGGAAGTGCACGTGTTCCCACCGGCGATGGCCGGCACCGGAGACGGGCACCGAGCGTTTGATTTGAAGGAAGGCAGCAGCATGACCAACGGCACGGTGGGTGACCTGGTGGTGAGCAACGGGCGCACGCTGACGGTGAAGTACAAGGGCGGTGAGCAGAAGATCGTGGTGCCGGAGGATGTGCCGATCGTCAACCTGGAACCGGGGGATCGCAGCCTGTTGAAGGCGGGGGTGAAGGTGGTGTTGTTTGCGGCGAAGGGCGCGGATGGGACGATTACGGCGCAGGCCATCTCCGCCGGCAAGGATGGCGTGACACCACCGATGTGAAGGTTTTTTCGTATAGGCCGATTCCGACGCTCTTATAGGTCTCGTCTGGCAAGACCGCATGACACATCCGCTCTAGATTCGTCGCCTGCATCTTTGCAGGCTGAATCAGGATGGGAACGTCATCATGCGGACGATCAAGGTAGTGGTGCTGTGGGCGTTTGTGCCGGGAGTCACGGCTGTCGCCGAGCAAAAGCTTACGAATATCAGTAACGAGTCCTACGTCGAACGGATGGCCGCCGCCAGCGCAGCCGCTTGGCCAAGGTTGGCGACCATGGAGCGCTTGAAGCGACAGACCGGATTTTATGCGCAGGCGCAAATTCTGGTTTACGACGGTACGGCCGCCTGGTTGATCGATGCAAATGGCTACAAAGCGATTGCCGTGGAACCGGTGCAAGCGCTTGGCTTGTCATCGGACTACAAGACCTTTCAACAACTGTCGTGGGACGGTCGCCCGACGGTCTACATGGGGCTAGGCCGTGAGTTGCCTGAGCAAGAGGTGCAACACCTGCTTGGCCATCCTGCTGCCGTGCCTGAGTTGTTTGCATTGGCAACCCATGAAGCCTTTCATTTTTTTGCGCAGAAGGGGTGGCAACTGGCTTCGGGCTCGCGCGCCGGGCGCTATCCAGTACAGGCGTTGCCCCGGCAGTACCGGCAGCAGCTGATCCGCGCCTTATATGCCTCACTGCAAGGCGATGCCGACGCGCTGGGTAAGGCGCGCTACTGGCATGACCGTTGGCAGGCCGAGTTTCCCCAGGAGGCGCAGGACATCCACTTTTACGACATTGTCGAAGGCACCGCCGAATACATTGAGGGGCTCGCCCGGCGGCTGGCGAGTGGTGTCCCGGACACGCCTGAAGCGTGGGCGCAAAGTGTGCGGACGCGCTTCCCGGATGCTGCGGTGTTGTCGTTGGACGGCGAAAGCTACGCATTGGGGGCCTTGGCCATTTACCTGTTGGAAGGCACGGATGCGTCGGGGTGGCAGGCAATCGTCGAGGGGCAGGCGCCAGCGCAACGCTTGTTGGCGTCCGTGGCGCCAAGGGGCGATGTTCCGGACACGAGGCTCAATCAACGAATCGCGGAGGATGTGAGTGAGCGTAACCGGCATCTGGCACCGGTCATCGACCCTGTCGTCAGCCAGTTGCAGGATGCCGCTACCCTACGTCTGTTGGTGCCGATGGCGTCTGTTGCGGGGTCCATCGGCCTGAGTGGCAGCTACCAGGTGGAACAGGTGCCCGAAGAGTTTTTCGTGGGTTTAATGGCGCGGTTTTCGCTGCCGGGAGGCCATGTCACATTCGACGGCGCGACAGTTGCGCTGGCGGTCAGCAAGTCCTGCGGCGAGGAGGGCGGGTTTGTGGTGGTGCCATTCGCTGCTGGGGAGTTTGCGGACCGGCAGGCTAGGCGTCTGCAAGTGAAAAGGCAGGGGATGGAGATCGACGTGCCTTTCCCCGAAAAAGGCGATGGCAATGTCTGGTGTGTCCGTGCGTAAAAGTAAAAGCCCCTGGATTCAGGGGCTTTTAGCTGACTCAGGCTTTATTGGCCGCTGTAGATCTGGTCAAACACCCCACCATCATTGAAGTGGGTTTTCTGCACGGTGCGCCAGTCACCAAAGGTCTTCTCCACCGACAGGAAGTCGACTTTCGGGAAGCGGTCGGTGTACTTGGCCAGCACTTTCGGGTCACGTGGACGCAGGTAATTGTTGGCCGCGATTTCCTGGCCTTCTGCCGACCACAGGTACTTCAAGTAGTCTTCGGCTGCCGCGCGTGTGCCTTTCTTCTCGACCACTTTGTCGACCACCGACACCGGTGGCTCGGCTTCGGCGGAGACGCTTGGGTAGATCACTTCGAACTGGTCACGACCAAATTCACGGGCGATCATTTCCGCTTCGTTCTCGAACGTCACCAGCACGTCGCCGATCTGGTTGGTCATGAACGTGGTGGTGGCGGCACGGCCGCCGGTATCGAGTACCGGTGCTTGTTTGAACAGCTTGCCGACAAAGGCCTTGGCCTTGTTTTCGTCGCCGCCGTTCTTCAGCACATAACCCCAGGCCGACAGGTAGGTGTAGCGGCCGTTACCCGAGGTTTTCGGGTTGGGCACGATCACCTGCACGCCATCTTTCAACAGATCTGGCCAGTCTTTCAGGGCTTTCGGGTTGCCTTTGCGCACGATGAATACGGTGGCGGAGGTGAACGGCGCGCTGTTGTTCGGCAGGCGGGTGACCCAGTTGTCCGGCACCAGTTTGCCGTTGTCCACCAGGGCGTTGATGTCGGTGGCCATGTTCATGGTGATCACGTCAGCGGGCAGGCCGTCGATCACCGAACGCGCTTGTTTGCTCGAACCGCCGAAGGACATTTGCAAGGTCAGCTTGTCATTCGGGTGCTCGGCGTCCCAGTGCTTCTGGAACGCAGCGTTGTAGTCCTTGTAGAAATCGCGCATCACGTCGTAGGAGACGTTAAGCAGTGTCACGGGGGCAGCCTGGACGGCGCCCGCCAGGGCAAGACCGGCGGCCAGTAGGGAGGCGCTTACGAGTTTTTTCACTGCTCATTCCTTGTTGTTCGAGAAGATGACGGCAATTTGCCAGCGACTATAGCCGGGCCTGCATAGACGTTTAAAGATTAAAACGCACTTTGCTTATTCCACTTTACGAAAAAGATTACTCCCACAGCGTGCGCAGAATGCCGCGTTGGGCTCATGGCTGCTTTTCTTGCACACCGGGCAGTCGTGTTGCAGCTGCTCACCGCGCATGGCACTGGCCAGTTCGGCGGTGAAAATCCCGGTGGGCACGGCAATGATCGAATAACCGGTGATCATCACCAGCGAAGAAATCACCTGGCCCAAGGGCGTCTTCGGCACGATATCGCCAAAGCCCACGGTGGTCAGGGTCACGATGGCCCAGTAGATGCCCTTGGGAATGCTGGTAAAGCCGTGTTCCGGGCCTTCGATCACGTACATCAGGGTGCCGAACACCGTCACCAGGGTGCACACGCTGACCAGGAACACCACGATCTTCTGCTTGCTGCCGCGCAGCGCCGCCATCAGGTAGTTGGCCTGCTTGAGGTAGGGGCTGAGCTTGAGCACACGGAAGATGCGCAGCATGCGGATGATGCGGATGATCAACAGGTACTGCGCGTCGCTGTAATACAGGGCGAGGATGCCCGGCACGATGGCCAGCAAGTCCACCAGCCCGTAAAAGCTGAAGGCATAGCGCAACGGCTTGGGCGAGCAATACAGCCGCAGCCCGTACTCGATGGCGAAGATGATGGTGAAGCCCCACTCGATGTAGGCCAGCACGTCGGCGTAGTTCTGGTGCACCTCGTCGATGCTGTCGAGCATCACGATCACCAGGGTGGCGAGGATGATCAGCAGCAAGATGCCGTCAAAGCGCCGCCCGGCATTGGTGTCGGTCTGGAAAATCATGACGTAGAGCCGTTGGCGCCAGTCGTTGTTGCTGTCCATAAAGCCCGCCTGAATCAGATGTCGAGCAAGCCTAGGGGGATTCGAAGGGGCTGTCCATGCGGGGTTTCTGAAGCGTGCGAACACCGGCGCGCACCAGCCAGCAGGCGAGGATGAACGGTGCCGTAAGCGCGGGCAGGTGCAGGGCGGCGAAGGCTGGCATCAAGAGGATCGACAGGCCTATGCCCAGCAGTGGTAGCCAGGGTTGGCGGCGCACTTGGCTCAGGGCCAGTGCGGCCAGCGCCGGGTTGTAACTGTGTAGGCCAAGGAGGGCACCGGTGGCGTCGTCCAGCAGCAGCGCGACCAGCACGCCGAGACTGGCACCGAGCAAGGCCCACAGTGCGGCGCGCCGGTTGGCCAGCCACAGGCCAAGGGCAATCAGTACGCCCGCCGCCGGTTGGTCCAGTAGCATGATTTGTGCGAGCCCGGTAAAGGGCGCGGCAACGACGGCGAGGGTATCCGGTTCGACCAGGGCAAGGGCGCCTGGCGGCACGGTACCCAGCAGCAACCAACCCAGGCCCACGAAGGGCGCTGTGTAGGGCGGCAAGGCTGTCTGTTTCAGCCATTGACGCGTGAGCATCGCCGCCAGGCCGCCGCACGCCAGGATCAGCGGCGGCAACAAGGCCGACCAGGCGAAGTGCTGGCTGATCAACAAGCCCAGCAGCACGCCGTTATAGCTATAGAGCCCGGCCTGACGCTCGGCCTTGGGATAACCCCGGCGCTGGGCCGTGAGCAAACCCGCGACGCCACCGAGCAACGCGCCGCCGAACAAGGCCGGGGCGCCGATCAGGATGGCCAGCAGGCACAGCAGGCCGCACAGTGGCTGGCGCTGCAGGAATATCTGGCTGAAGCCGTTGAGCAGGGCTTCGGCCCAGTCGGGGCAAGTTGGGTTATGCATAGGGGTAAGTCAGTTAGACCGAGTTGCCCTTATCGCAGGCAAGCCAGCTCCCACACTTGAATTGCGAATACGTTCAAAATGTGGGAGCGGGCTTGCCCGCGATGAGGTCCGAACAGACGCTAAATCAACGTCTCGATACGCAGCGAATTGGTCGACCCCGGCTGCCCAAACGGCACGCCCGCGGTAATCACCAAGGTATCGCCGCGCTGCGCCATGCCTTGGGCCTGGGCAATCTCCAGCGCCGTCGAGCACACCTCGTCCACCTGGCGCAGCCGGTCATTGACCACCGAGTGCACCCCCCACGCCACGCTCAAGCGCCGCGCCGTGGACAGGTTCGGCGTGAGGTTGAGGATCGGCGCCACCGGCCGTTCCCGCGCCGCGCGCAGGCTGGAGCTGCCGGACTCGCTGTAGTTGACCAGCACCGCCACCGGCAGGATGTTGCTGATCCGGCGGATCGCGCAGCTGATGGCATCCGACACCGTGGCATCCGCCTTCGGCCGGCTCACATCCAGTTGCGCCTGGTAATCCGGGCCGCTCTCCACCTGGCGGATGATCTTGCTCATCATCTGCACGGCTTCCAGCGGGTACTCGCCCGACGCGGTCTCCGCCGACAACATCACCGCATCCGCGCCTTCGGCCACCGCGTTGGCCACATCGGTCACCTCGGCACGGGTCGGCGCCGGGGAGAAGCGCATGGATTCGAGCATCTGCGTGGCCACCACCACCGGCTTGCCCAGCTGGCGACAGACGCTGATGATGTCTTTCTGGATCTGCGGCACGCTCTCGGCCGGCACTTCCACGCCCAGATCCCCTCTGGCCACCATGATCGCGTCGCTCAGTTCGGCGATTTCCTGCAGGCGCTGCACGGCCGACGGTTTCTCGATCTTGGCCATCAAGAACGCTTTGTCGCCGATCAGCTCGCGGGCTTCGCGGATGTCTTCCGGGCGCTGTACGAACGACAGCGCCACCCAATCCACGCCGAGTTCCAGGCCGAAGCTCAAGTCGCGCCGATCCTTGGCGGTCAATGGGCTGAGTTCCAGCAAGGCTTGTGGGACGTTCACGCCTTTGCGGTCAGACAACTCGCCGCCATTCAGCACCGTGGTGTCGATGGCCTCGGCGTGTTTGGTGATGACCCGCAGGCGCAGCTTGCCGTCGTCCAGCAACAGGTCCATGCCGGGCTCCAGCGCCGCGATGATTTCCGGGTGTGGCAGGTTGACCCGGCACTGGTCGCCCGGGGTCGGGTCCAGGTCCAGGCGCAGCGCCTGGCCGCGCACCAGTTGCACCTTGCCCTCGGCAAAACGGCCGACGCGCAGCTTCGGCCCTTGCAGGTCCATGAGGATGCCCAGCGGGTAGTTCAGCTGGCGCTCCACTTGGCGAATCCACTGGTAGCGCTGGGCGTGGTCGGCATGGTCGCCGTGGCTGAAGTTGAGGCGAAAGATATTCACCCCGGCTTCCACCAGCTCGCGGATGTCGTCGATGCCGTCGGTGGCGGGGCCCAGGGTGGCGAGGATTTTGACCTTCTTGTCAGGCGTCATGTTTGGCAGTCTCAAGAATCAGGATGGCGCGGAAGTCGTTGACGTTGGTGCGCGTCGGTTCGGTGACGATCAACCCGTCGAGCGCGGCGAAGTAGCCGTAGCCATTGTTGTTGTCCAACTCGTCGCTGGCCGACAGGCCCAGGGCTTCGGCGCGCGCATAGCTGCATGGGGTCATGATCGCGCCGGCGTTGTCTTCGGAACCGTCGATGCCGTCGGTGTCGCCGGCCAGGGCGTACACGCCGGGCAGGCCCTTGAGGCTGTCGGTGAGGCTCAGGAGGAATTCCGCGTTGCGCCCGCCACGGCCATTGCCGCGCACGGTGACGGTGGTTTCACCGCCGGAGAGGATCACGCACGGCGCCGCCAGCGGTTGGCCGTGTTGCACGATCTGCCGGGCGATCCCGGCGTGCACCTTGGCCACGTCCCGCGCTTCACCTTCGAGGTCGCCGAGGATCAGCGGGCTGAACCCGGCCTGGCGGACTTTGACTGCCACCGCTTCGAGGGATTGCTGCGGGCGGGCGATCAGTTGGAAGTGGCTGCGCGCCAGCGCCGGGTCGCCGGGCTTGACGGTTTCCGACGCGGGGTTCTGTAGCCAGCTGCGCACGGCGGCGGGGGCGTCGATGTGGTAGCGATTGAGGATCGCCAGGGCCTGGGCCGAGGTGCTCGGGTCGCCGACGGTGGGGCCGGAGGCGATCACCGTGGCCTGGTCGCCCGGCACATCGGAAATCGCGTAGGTGTACACCGTCGCGGGCCAAGCGGCTTTCGCCAGGCGGCCGCCCTTGATCGCCGAGAGGTGCTTGCGCACGCAATTCATCTCGCCAATGGTGGCGCCGGATTTGAGCAGGGCTTTGTTGACGGCTTGCTTGTCGGCCAGGGTGATGCCTTCGGCTGGCAGCGCCAGCAGGGCCGAGCCGCCGCCCGACAGCAGGAAGATCACGCGATCGTCTTCGCTCAAGTTGCTGATCAGGGCCAGCACGCGCTTGGCCACGGCCAGGCCGGCGGCATCGGGTACGGGGTGGGCGGCTTCGACCACTTCGATTTTCTTGCAGGGCGCGCCGTGGCCGTAGCGGGTGACCACCAGGCCGGAGACTTCACCTTGCCAGCAGTTTTCGACAACGAGGGCCATGGCGGCGGCGGCCTTGCCGGCGCCGATCACGATCACCCGGCCGCTGCGGTCGGCGGGCAGGTAGGGTTCGAGGACTTGCCGGGGGTGGGCGGCGTCGATGGCTGTGGCAAACAGCTCGCGAAGCAGGTGTTGCGGATCGACCGACATAAGCGGGCTCCCGGGGGATTCTTGTTATTAGGGGTGCAGCAATTGGAATGCGATCAAATGTGGGAGCGGGCTTGCCTGCGATAGCGGTGTATCAGGCAATGAATGTCTAGCTGCAAGAGCGCTATCGCAGGCAAGCCAGCTCCCACACTGGCCTGCATTTCAAATTAAGGTTTACTTATCGCGAATCGAGAAGTTGGCCATGTGTTCCAGGCCCTTGATCAGCGCCGAGTGGTCCCAGTTGCCGCCACCGATGGCGGTGCAGGTACTGAACACTTGCTGGGTGCCAGCAGTGTTCGGCAGGTTGATCCCCAGCTCCTTGGCACCGGCCAGCGCCAGGTTCAGGTCCTTCTGGTGCAGGTTGATGCGGAAGCCCGGATCAAAGGTGCCTTTGATCATGCGCTCGCCATGCACTTCCAAGATCTTCGACGAGGCAAAACCACCCATCAGCGCTTCACGCACCTTGGCCGGGTCGGCGCCGTTCTTGGAGGCGAACAGCAGCGCTTCGGCCACGGCCTGGATGTTCAGCGCGACGATGATCTGGTTGGCCACTTTGGCAGTCTGGCCGTCGCCATTGCCGCCGACCAGGGTGATGTTCTTGCCCATGGCCTGGAACAGCGGCAGGGCGCGTTCGAAGGTCTGTGGCTTGCCACCGATCATGATGCTCAGGGTGCCGGCCTTGGCGCCGACTTCACCGCCGGATACCGGGGCGTCGAGGTACTGCGCGCCAGTCGCGTTGATCTTCGCGGCGAAGGCTTTGGTGGCGGTGGGAGAGATCGAACTCATGTCGATCACCACTTTGTTCGGTGACAGGCCAGCGGCCACGCCGTCGGCGCGGAACAACACGTCCTCGACCTGCGGGGTGTCGGGCACCATGACGATGATGAACTCGGCTTCCTGGGCCACCTGCTGCGGGCTGGCCAGGGCGATGGCGCCGGCGTCGACCAGGGCTTGCGGGGCCTTGCCGTGATGTTCGGAGAGGAACAGTTGGTGACCTGCTTTTTGCAGGTTGGCGGCCATGGGTTGGCCCATGATGCCGGTGCCGATGAATCCTATTTTAGCCATGACGAAAATCCTCTTTTTATTGGATGGGCAGGCCTGTCTCAGCCTGCCGAACACAGACGATCCAATGTGGGAGCTGGCTTGCCTGCGATGGCATCCACCGGTTTTGCCTGAAACACTGCGGTGTCTGCATCGCAGGCAAGCCAGCTCCCACATTAATGGGGGGTGCGGTTAGATCGCGTTGTGGGTCTTGAGCCAGCCCAAACCGGCTTCGGTGGTGGTCAATGGCTTGTATTCACAACCCACACAACCCTTGTATCCAATGCGGTCCAGATGCTCGAACAGGAACCGGTAGTTGATCTCGCCCGTCCCCGGCTCATTGCGCCCGGGGTTGTCCGCCAGCTGGATGTGGTTGATCTCATCCAGGTGCGCGGCCATGGTGCGGGCCAGGTCGCCTTCCATGATTTGCATGTGGTAGATGTCGTATTGCAGGAACAGGTTGGCGCTGCCCACCTGCTCGCGGATCGACAGGGCCTGCGCCGTGTTGTTCAGGTAGAAACCCGGGATGTCGCGGGTGTTGATCATCTCCATCACCAGCTTGATACCCACCGCTTGCAGCTTGTCGGCGGCGTACTTGAGGTTGGCGACGAAGGTTTTTTCCACCGTTGCATCGTCAACGCCCTGCGGCCGGATACCCGCCAGGCAGTTGACCTGGGTGTTGCCCAGCACCTGGGCGTAGGCGATGGCCAGGTTGACCCCGGCGCGGAATTCCTCGACCCGGTCCGGGTGGCACGCCAGGCCGCGTTCGCCCTTGGCCCAGTCACCGGCCGGCAGGTTGAACAGCACTTGGGTCAGGCCGTTGGCGTCGAGCTGTGCCTTGATTTCAGCCGAGCTGAATTCATACGGGAACAGATACTCCACACCTTCGAAGCCCGCATCGGCGGCCGCTTTGAAGCGAGCAAGAAAGTCTTGCTCGGTGAACAGCATGGACAGGTTGGCGGCAAAGCGCGGCATAGGGTTCTCCTTAATCGAGCAGGGAAATGGCGGTCGGCGCATCGTTGCCGACCAGGGCCAGATCTTCGAATTCGTTGACGGCGTTGATCTCGGTGCCCATGGAAATATTGGTCACGCGCTCCAGAATAATCTCAACGATCACCGGCACCTTGAATTCTTCGATCATTTCCTGCGCCTTGCGCAGCGCTGGCTGGATCTGGCCCGGTTCGAATACGCGCAGGGCCTTGCAACCCAGGCCTTCGGCGACAGCCACGTGGTCGACGCCATACCCGTTGAGTTCCGGGGCGTTGAGGTTGTCGAAAGACAGCTGCACGCAGTAGTCCATTTCAAACCCGCGCTGGGCCTGACGGATCAAGCCGAGGTAGGAGTTGTTCACCACCACGTGGATGTACGGCAGCTTGAACTGCGCGCCCACGGCCAATTCTTCGATCATGAACTGGAAGTCATAGTCGCCCGACAGCGCGACGACCTTGCGGCTCGGGTCGGCCTTGACCACGCCCAGCGCCGCCGGAATGGTCCAACCCAAGGGACCTGCCTGGCCGCAGTTGATCCAGTGGCGCGGCTTATAGACGTGCAGGAATTGTGCGCCGGCTATCTGCGACAAGCCGATGGTGCTGACGTAGCAGGTGTCTTTGCCAAACACCTGGTTCATCTCTTCGTACACCCGTTGCGGCTTGACCGGCACGTTGTCGAAGTGCGTCTTGCGGTGCAGGGTGGCTTTGCGCTGTTGGCAGTCATGCAACCAGGCGCTGCGGTCCTTGAGCTTGCCGGCGGCTTTCCACTCGCGGGCCACTTCAATGAACAGGGTCAGGGCCGAGCCGGCGTCGGACACGATGCCCAGGTCCGGGGTGAACACGCGGCCAATCTGCGTCGGCTCGATGTCGACGTGAATGAATTTGCGCCCTTCGGTGTACACCTCCACCGAACCGGTGTGGCGGTTAGCCCAGCGGTTACCGAT
The DNA here is from genome assembly GCF_030687495.1 of Pseudomonas sp. FP453. Classification (NCBI taxonomy): domain Bacteria; kingdom Pseudomonadati; phylum Pseudomonadota; class Gammaproteobacteria; order Pseudomonadales; family Pseudomonadaceae; genus Pseudomonas; species Pseudomonas sp. FP453. The sequence continues at coordinate 1,962,980 of NZ_CP117435.1, forward strand.
GCCCAGCACCACGTCCGACTTGAGCATCGTCGCGTTGCCATAACGGTGGGAGGTTTGCAGGCCGACCATGCCGACCATCAGCGGGTGATCGTCGGGGATCGTGCCCCAGCCCATCAGGGTCGGGATCACCGGGATGCCGGTCAGCTCGGCGAATTCCACCAGCAGGTCGCTGGCGTCGGCGTTGATCACGCCACCACCGCTGACCAGCAGCGGGCGTTCAGCCTGGTCGAGCAGGGCCAGGGCTTTTTCCACCTGGATGCGCGTGGCCAGTGGCTTGGCCAAAGGCAGCGGCTGGTAGGCGTCGATGTCGAACTCGATCTCGGCCATCTGCACGTCGAACGGCAGGTCGATCAGCACCGGGCCTGGGCGGCCGGAGCGCATTTCGTAGAAAGCTTTCTGGAATGCGTAAGGCACCTGGCCAGGTTCCAGCACGGTGGTTGCCCACTTGGTCACCGGCTTGACGATGCTGGTGATGTCCACGGCCTGGAAGTCTTCCTTGTGCATCCGGGCGCGGGGGGCTTGGCCGGTGATGCACAGGATCGGGATCGAGTCCGCCGAGGCGCTGTACAGGCCGGTGACCATGTCGGTGCCCGCCGGGCCCGAGGTGCCGATGCACACGCCGATATTGCCGGCCTTGGTGCGGGTGTAGCCCTCGGCCATGTGGGAGGCGCCTTCAACGTGGCGAGCAAGGACGTGATCGATGCCACCCACCTTCTGCAAGGCCGAGTACAGCGGGTTGATCGCAGCGCCTGGGATACCGAAGGCGGTGTCGACGCCCTCACGGCGCATTACCAGAACGGCGGCTTCGATTGCTCTCATTTTGCTCATGATTTTGGTGCCTCTTGCGTTTTGTAATTGTATACAAGTGGTGTCTGGTCAAAGTGTATTCACGGCGAGCTGCGCAGGTCAATCCATTTTATCGGCGGGCCTTTGCGTTCGTCGGAAGGCATTTTTACGACGTATGGAAGGTTTGTTCGAAAATATTGTATACAAAAACAAATGTCATTGTGTTCTATTTGTTTGATCGAGCATCTGATCCTTCAGACCTCCACCGCTTTTCCCATAACAAGATAAGGACGGCACCATGAGCGCTTTAACCTTGAAAATTGCCACCCAACTGGCCAGCCAGGCCCTCACCGCAGGGCGCACCATTTCCGCGGCGCCGCTGACCATCGCGGTGCTCGACAGCGGTGGGCACCTGATCACCCTGCAACGGGAAGACGGCGCCAGCCTGCTGCGCCCGCAGATCGCCATCGGCAAGGCCTGGGGCGCGATTGCCCTGGGCAAGGGCTCGCGCCTGCTGGCACTGGACGCGCAGCAGCGGCCGGCGTTTATCGCCGCGTTGAACAGCCTGGGGCAGGGCAGCGTGGTGCCGGCGCCGGGTGGGGTGTTGATCCGGGATCAGGAGGGCCGGGTGTTGGGGGCGATCGGGATCAGCGGGGATACGTCGGATATTGATGAACAGTGCGCGATAACGGCGATTGAAGGGGTGGGGTTGTTGGCGGATGCGGGGGTGTCGGCTTGATTTGATGTGACTGGAAGGGCCTCATCGCAGGCAAGCCAGCTCCCACATTGGCCGGTGTGAACACCACCAATCCCTGTGGGAGCGGGCTTGCCCGCGATGCAGGCGACTCGGTCTCAAGTCAAACCCAAATGGCATCCCACAGCGGATAGTCGCCATATCGTTTTACCAATCCAGCTCTTAGGGGATTGGCCACGATATATCGGGCGATCCCTTCAAGGCTTTCTTCACGGCGCACCGCATGGTCGTGAAAACCCGGCTGCCAGAGCCGACCCTGGCGTCTGGCTACCGCATTCACGACGCGAGTGCTCTTGGACTTCACCTGGCGCATGAGGTCGGCCAGTGAGCCTTTCTCCAGCGAGACCAGCCAGTGGAAGTGATCCGGCATGACGACCCACGCCAAGGAGGTCGCCAGGCCCTGGTTTTGGGCAATCCTGAATTGTTGGACCACCAGGCGGCCGAGCGTGAAGTCCTGGAAAACGGGTTCGCGATCAAGCGTATTGGTGGTCAGCAGGTAAATGCGGCTGGGTTCATCATGCCGGCCGAAGCGTAGGCGTTTTGACGCGGGGAGATCAGGCATTCCTTGGCCTCTCTTCAGTGTGGGTTCTGAGAGGCTAGATCCGGGTGGTTGATACTGATCGGCAGGCTTTTGGCAGGATGTGTCTGGGAGGGCGCTATCGCGGGCAAGCCCGCTCCCACAGGGGATTTGCGGTGTTCTTACATTTTGTGTGCGACGCGGGAACCTGTGGGAGCTGGCTTGCCTGCGATGGCCTCACCGCGGTCTATCAGTCCGGCTCACACCCCTTCAACACCAACCGAATAATCGTCAACGCTGCCGCCTCGTAGTCCGCCTCATCCAACTTGGCCTTGCCGGTCACCGCCGAAATCTGCCAGTCAAAATCCGCATAAGTCTGTGTTGCCGCCCAGATGCTGAACATCAGGTGGTTGGGGTCAATGGCGGCGATCAAGCCGCGATCCACCCAGGTCTGGATGCAGTCGATGTTGTGCTTGGCCTGGGCGTTGAGTTGCTCGACCTGCTCCGTGCTGAGGTGCGGGGCGCCATGCATGATTTCGCTGGCGAAGACCTTGGAAGCAAACGGCAGGTCGCGGGAGATGCGGATTTTCGAGCGGATGTAGTTGCTCAGCACTTCCTTGGGCTCGCCCTCCGGGTTGAACGGTGTGGAGGCGGCCAGGATCGGCTCGATAATGCTTTCGAGCACCTCGCGGTAGAGGTTGTCCTTGGACTTGAAGTAGTAATAGACGTTGGGCTTGGGCAGCCCGGCCTTGGCGGCGATGTCGCTGGTTTTGGTCGCGGCGAAGCCCTTGTCGGCAAACTCCTCGCTCGCCGCCCGCAGGATTTTTTCTTTGTTGCGCTCGCGAATGCTGCTCATAAACCTGGACTTTCCTTGCCAAGACTGGCGGTTGCGCATGGTAGCACCGGCTATCCGCGAGCCTCAACAAGGCGCCCGCAAAGCCTCGCGCCGCGTTATGCTCGGCGTATCCCACGTTATGGAAGACCGATTCATGGCAGGCAGCAGCTTACTGGTACTGATCGACGATATCGCCGCCGTACTCGACGACGTTGCCTTGATGACAAAAATGGCCGCGAAGAAAACCGCCGGCGTGCTGGGCGACGACCTGGCGCTGAATGCCCAGCAGGTGTCGGGTGTGCGTGCCGAGCGGGAAATTCCCGTGGTGTGGGCGGTGGCCAAGGGGTCGTTCGTCAACAAGCTGATCCTGGTGCCGGCGGCGTTGTTGATCAGCACGTTTGCGCCGTGGGCCGTTACGCCACTGCTGATGCTCGGCGGCGCTTATCTGTGTTTTGAAGGCTTCGAGAAGCTCGCGCACAAATTCCTCCACAGCAAGGACGAGGACAAAGCCGAGCACGCGCAATTGGTCGAAGCGGTAGCCGATCCGGCAACCGATCTGGTGGCGTTCGAAAAGGACAAGATCAAAGGTGCGATCCGCACCGATTTCATCCTTTCCGCCGAAATCATCGCCATCACCCTGGGCACCGTGGCGGATGCGCCGCTGATGCAGCAAGTGATCGTGCTGTCGGGCATTGCTATCGTCATGACTGTCGGCGTCTATGGGCTGGTCGCAGGTATCGTCAAGCTGGACGACCTGGGCTTGTGGTTGACCCAGAAGCCCGGCCAGATGGCGCGCAGTATCGGCGGCGCGATCCTGCGGGCGGCACCCTACATGATGAAGAGCCTGTCGGTGATTGGTACGGCGGCGATGTTTCTGGTGGGTGGCGGCATCCTCACCCACGGCGTACCGGTGGTGCATCACTGGATCGAGACGGTGAGCCAAGGTGCAGGAGGGGTGGCGTGGTTGGTGCCGACGTTGCTCAATGGCGTCGCGGGGATCATTGCGGGGGGCGTGGTGCTGGCGTTGGTCAGTGTGCTGGGCAAGCTCTGGAAAACCGTGAAGGCTTGATCCTAGCCGCAATAAAAAAGGCCATTCAATCGAATGGCCTTTTTTGTGGGCGTTGCTTACTCGGCTATCTGCAACTTGCGCGATTCGGTGTAGATGTAGCGCACCTTTTCATACTCGAACGGTGAATTCATCTGACCGTAACGGAAGCTGGTCTGGTAGCGCCTGTCTACCGCGCGCAGGGCCCAGATTTCCGGATGGTTGGAACTGACTTCCGAAACGTTGAGGAAGTTGATCTGGCTCTCTGCGGTGTAGTCCACGATCAAGCCAGTGGTGTCACGCAGGTTCGACGGACCGAAGACCGGCAGCACCAGGTACGCGCCGCCCGGTACCCCGTAGAAGCCCAGGGTCTGGCCGAAGTCTTCGCTCTGGCGTGGCAGGCCCATGGCGGTGGCCGGGTCCCACAGGCCGGCGATGCCGATGGTGGTGTTGAGCAGCAGGCGCCCGGTGGTTTCCAGGGAGCGATGGCCCTTGAGTTGCAGCAGGCTGTTCAACAGGTTGGGCACATCGCCCAGGTTGTTGAAGAAATTGCTCACGCCGGTACGCAGGAAGCTTGGGGTCACGTAGGTGTAGCCGTTGACCACGGGTATGAATACCCATTTGGTCGAAGCGGTAGTTGAAGTGGTACACCCGACGGTTCCACGCCTCCAGCGGGTCGTAGACGTTGAGCGCAGTGAGCGACGAACGCTCGAACTCACGCTGGTCCATGCCGGGGTTGAACTTGAGCTTGGACAGCGGCTCCTTGAAGCCATCGGAGTCGACCTTGATCGGCTCATGGGCCTTGCTGTTGTCGGCATTGGCCACGCCCGCGCACATCAAGGCGGCGAGCAGCAGAAGATATTTAGCCACGGAAGAACTCCAGCATGGCGTCGGCGTTGACGCGGTAATTGAGGTTGCCGCAGTGGCCGCCCAGTGGGTAGACGGTCAAGCGATCGCCGAAGGTTTTACGCAGGAAGCCGAGGTCGCCAGGGCCGAGGATCACGTCGTCGGCGTTGTGCATGACGGCGATTTTCTTGCTGCTGTGCAGGTAGTCCTTGAGGGCGTACAGGCTGACCTGGTCGACCAGTTGCAGCAGGCTGCCGCCGTCGGTGCGGGCACGCCACATCGGGATCACCTGTTCGGTGAGGTAGCAGTCGAAGTCACATTGCAGCGCGCGCTTGAGGAACGGCGTGAGGCTGGTGCTTTCGGTGATCGGGTACTTCGGCGGGATGATCAGGCCGCGACGGTTGATCAGGTCCGAGGTAAAGGCAATGTCGGCCGCCGAGAAGCGGAACGAAGTGCCGATCAGCATCGCCATCTGTTCGTTGGTCAGGTGCTGTTTGGACTGCTGGAAGTCGTAGAGCAGGGCGTCATTGAGGTCGATGTAGCCCTTCTGCTGGAAGTAGCGGGTCAGCTTGTTCAACACCAGTTCATAGAAGGTGGTGGTGTTGTTGATGCCCTTGACCTCGGTCTGCACCAGCTTGTCGAGGTTGGTGATCGAGGTGTAGAGGTTGACCGGCGGGTTCAGCAGCAAGACTTTCTTGAAGTTGAAGCTGCGCCGGGTTTCGTCCAGTTTGGCCACGAATGCCGCATCCAGGCCGCCGAGGCTGTAGCCGGTGAGGTAGAAGTCGGTCACCGGCAGCGAGGCGTTTTGCGCGCGCACGGCTTGCATCACGCGGTACATGTCTTCGGCGTCTTCCTGGGTGATCCCCGGGGTGGCGAAGCGTGAGGCGGCGCTGATGAAGTCAAAGCTGGTGGGCGATGACAGTTGCACCACGTGGTAGCCGGCCTGGTAATACAGTTTTTTCAGGTATTCGTTGATGCTGCTGTCGAACCGCGCACCGGTGCCGGCGATCAGGAAGATCAGCGGCGCGGCGCGGTCTTGCTTGGCGATGCGGTAAGTGAGCTTTTTCACCGGCCAGAAGTTGTCGGGCAGGCTGAACTCGCGCTCGGGGCGCATCGTCAGGGTGTAGTCGGATTGGTTGATCTCGTCGTTGCTCGGCAATTTGGGCCGAAGGTCGGGCGGGGTGGTGGCGATGGTCGCTTCAAACGGGTTGGTCAAAGGGTAGCCATAGCTGGCTTGGTCGATATCGACCGCCAGTGCTGACGCACTCAGAAAAAGGCTGCCCAATAGGGCGGCACAGCGCAAGGAACGGAGCATGACTAAATCCCTAAGAGGAAACGTGCTAAATGAAGTTCGCAGGCTATGACCACCGCGCTGTCGCCGAAGTGCCATCACGCGGCACGAAATGTCGGAAAATAACGTCGGAATCGGGGTAATAGTAGCCAGACGATACACTTTGCCACGCGCTGATGGACACTAATTGTGTGTATGCGCCTTGCTAACGGCTACCGGGGCATTAAGCTGAGCGCCGTTTTTGCCTATCGGAGTGCCCCATGTCCCGTCGCTTGCCGTTGATTTTGCTGCTTATTGCCCTGCCGCTGTGGTTGGCTGCCAGTTATGGCGCGCGCTACGGTTTTATGGAGGATGGCAGTTGGGTGGGGATCTGTGCCGACGAAGCCGGGCGGTGGGAATGCCAGTTGCGTTCGAACCTGGGCTTGATGATTCACTTCAAGGTGCTGGGTTGGGTGGCGTTGATTGCGTCGGTTGTCGCGTTTTTTGTGCCGGGCCGTGTGGGCTGGTGGCTGGCGGTGTTGGGGATGGTGTTCGGGTTGCCGGCGCTGGCGTTGTACAACACCTCGTTTGCGGTGTTTGCGCTGGTGATTGCGGGGTTGCGGTTGGTCAGGAAGCCTAGGGCTGCCTGATAGGGCCTCATCGCAGGCGAGCCAGCTCCCACACTTGACCGAGTACATCCTTTGGAATGCGGTCAAGTGTGGGAGCTGGCTCGCCTGCGATAGCGATCTTAAGCCTTGCGCACCCGCAAGCACCGCCACAAAGCCCCAACCATTAGCACGCTCACTACCGCCCAGCCCCAAGCCTGCTGATTCAACAGACCTTCACGGTACAACTGCGGCGCAACGCCGGCACCGATGATAAACGCCAGCAAGGCAATCTCCCGGCGCGGGCCGGTGACCGGGCGAACCAGGTACACCAAGGCCGGCAATACCAGTGCCGCACTCGGGAAGCTGCGATAACGCGGTTCGAACACCAACGCCAACATCATGACTGCCCCTGCGAAGCCAGCGATTGCCACCAGCCAGCCTGCACGCTGCTCCAGCCAGTTGAACGCCCGCTCGCGCCAGCCTTCGCGAGCACTCAAGGCCAGGGCGGCATGGGCCAGCACCAACAGGTTCAGCACCAGCAGCAAACCTGCCCACACCCATTCATCATTGAAGCGTGCGGTGATGCGGGTCAGTTCGGCCCAGCTGCCGATGGAACAGGCCGCCACCGCACCCAGCAGCGGCAGGGCCAGCGCGGCACGGGTGCTGCGCACGCGGCCGCCCAGCGCCAAGGTCCCCAGCAGGATCAACCCGCCCACGCCCAGCCACAACGGCCAGTACGGCACATTGGTCACCGGCCCGGCGAGGATGCCCTTGTCCTGGCGGTCTGCATCGAACAGGCCCCAATAGCCGCCGACCGCGCCTTCGCTGGCGCGTTTCCACGGCTGGTCGAAGGCTTCGATCAGGTTGTAGTGCCAGCCATTGGCTTCGGCCATGGCCACGAAGCCGCGCATGAACTTGGCTTCGTTTACGCGGCTGGGCACCGCGGTTTCACGCTGGCGGCCTTCGCTGGGCCAGCCGGTTTCGCCGATCAAGATGTCCTTGGGCGCGAACTTGGTGCCGAAGGTCTGGCGCACATCGCCTACGTGCTTGAGCGCCTGGTCGATCCCGGACGGGTCATCTTCCCAGTACGGCAGCAAGTGAATGGTCAGGAAGTCCACTGCCGGGGCGATTTCCGGGTGCTGCAGCCAGAATTCCCACACGTCGGCGTAGGTCACTGGCTGTTTGATCTGGCTTTTGACCGTCTGGATCAGCTTGACCAACTGCGTGGCCGTGACTTCCTTGCGCAGCAGCGCTTCGTTGCCGACGATCACCGACGTGACGACATCCGGATGGGCGTTGGCCGAGGCGATCAGTTCGTTGATTTCCTTTTCGGTGGCCACCGGGTCACTGCTGACCCAGGCACCGGCCATCACCTTCAAGCCGTGCTTGCGCGCCATGTCCGGCAAGGCTTCCAGGCCGGTCATGGAGTAGGTGCGGATACATTCGAAACGGGTGGACAGCAAGGCCAGGTCGGCGTCCATGCGCTCCGGGCGCAGCTTGAAGGGCTGGTCGAACGGGGATTGGTCTTTATCGAAAGGTGTGTAGGACGCGCACTGCATTTTGTGCGAAGCACTGGCGACGTCGGGCAGCACCACCGGCCGGCCGAGGCTGTACCAGTAGCCAGCCAGGGCCAGCAGGCCAAGGATCAAGGCGAAGAAATAGGGCAGGGCAGGAAAGCGGGCAGTCGCGGGCATGGTCGGCTTATCTGGGGGAGCAAAGGCGCGCATCTTACCCGGATTTGTCCCGTCCCAGTGGGGCTGCATGATTTTGACATGCAAAGTTCGGGCGGGATTTTGACGCCAATTCCTGCAAAGCGTCCTGCTGGCGTTGTGATGTCGTTTCTTGCTCGGGTGAGGTCGCTGACAGAGCAGGTTCCAAGTCCCGGCAGGTTGATTATCCAAGTGTCAGCACTCCACTGATGCCGCAGCAGCCGGATCGATGCGCGTGAAGGGGGCGCGGCGCACCACATAACAACAGGTTGACGTCGCTCGGCATCCGTCGGGCGCAGCACTTTCGGGGAAGTACGATGAAGATGCGACGACTCTTGGGCGCAGCTGCCACTCTGGTAGTTGCGATGAGCTCCACACTGGCCAGCGCCGACAGCAAAACCCTGAGCATCGGCTACGTGGATGGCTGGTCCGACAGCGTTGCCACCACCCATGTGGCGGCAGAGGTGATCAAGGCCAAGCTCGGTTATGACGTGAAACTGCAAGCCGTCGCCACCGGGATCATGTGGCAAGGCGTGGCCACCGGCAAACTCGACGCCATGCTCTCCGCCTGGCTGCCGGTGACCCACGGTGAGTACTGGACCAAGAACAAGGACAAGGTGGTCGACTACGGCCCTAACTTCAAGGATGCGAAAATCGGCCTGATCGTGCCGGAGTACGTGAAAGCCAAATCCATCGAAGACCTCAAGACCGACACCACCTTCAAGAACAAAATCGTCGGCATCGACGCCGGTTCGGGCGTGATGCTCAAGACCGACGAAGCCATCAAGCAGTACGGCCTCGACTACAAACTGCAAGCCAGTTCGGGCGCAGCGATGATCGCCGAACTGACCCGTGCCGAAGACAAGCAGGAATCCATTGCGGTCACCGGTTGGGTGCCGCACTGGATGTTCGCCAAGTGGAAACTGCGTTTCCTGGAAGATCCAAAAGGCGTGTATGGCGCTGCGGAAACCGTCAACAGCATCGGCAGCAAGGGCCTGGAGAAGAAAGCGCCGGAAGTTGCGGCGTTCCTGAAGAAATTCCAGTGGGCTTCCAAGGATGAAATCGGCGAAGTCATGCTGGCCATTCAAGAGGGCGCCAAGCCGGATGCGGCGGCCAAGGATTGGGTGGCCAAGCACCCAGAGCGTGTAGCCGAGTGGATCGGTAAATAACCTGTAGCAAGTACGCCACACACCTAATGTGGGAGCGGGCTTGCCCGCGATAGCAGTGTGTCAGTCGATAGATTCGGTACTGACACGCCGCCATCGCGGGCAAGCCCGCTCCCACATTACTTTTACCGTCTGTAAATCCTTCTGCGCTCTGACAATCCCTCGCTACACTCGATCTAAGACTAAGGTCGTCTGGAACCTCTACGGCAGCCGCATACAGTGGATACGTTCCAAAATAATAAAAAAGCTGTGCTGCGAGGATAAAAACAATGAACGACAGCATTTACCTCTCGATTCAAAACAGCCCGCGTTTCAAGGAGCTGGTGAGAAAAAGGGAACGATTCGCCTGGATTCTCTCGGCGATCATGCTCGGGCTTTACTCCGCTTTCATCCTGTTGATCGCCTACGGGCCACAAGTGCTGGGGGCCAAGATCAGCCCCGGTTCTTCGATTACCTGGGGCATTCCCCTGGGCGTCGGACTGATTGTGTCCGCCTTCATCCTGACCGGCATCTACGTGCGCCGGGCCAATGGCGAATTTGACGACCTGAACAATGCGATTCTCAAGGAGGCTGCGCAATGATCGGTCGTCTACTGGCACTACTCGGCGCTTCGTTCTTCGCTCCGGCCCTTTGGGCAGCGGACGCATTGACCGGTGAAGTGCACAAGCAACCCCTGAACGTGTCGGCCATCGTGATGTTTGTCGCGTTTGTCGGTGCCACCCTGTGCATCACTTACTGGGCGTCCAAGCGCAACAAGTCGGCGGCCGACTACTATGCGGCCGGTGGCAAGATCACCGGTTTCCAGAATGGCCTGGCGATTGCCGGTGACTACATGTCGGCTGCGTCCTTCCTGGGGATTTCCGCGCTGGTCTACACCTCCGGTTATGACGGCCTGATCTACTCGATCGGCTTCCTGGTGGGCTGGCCGATCATTCTGTTCCTGATCGCCGAGCGCCTGCGCAACCTGGGCAAGTACACCTTTGCCGACGTGGCGTCCTACCGTCTCGGGCAAACCCAGATCCGCAGCCTGTCGGCCTGTGGTTCCCTGGTGGTGGTGGCGTTCTACCTGATCGCGCAGATGGTTGGCGCGGGCAAGCTGATCCAGCTGCTGTTCGGCCTGGACTACCACGTTGCGGTGATCCTGGTGGGTATCCTGATGTGCATGTACGTGCTGTTCGGCGGCATGCTGGCGACCACCTGGGTACAGATCATCAAGGCGGTGTTGCTGTTGTCCGGTGCTTCGTTCATGGCGCTGATGGTGATGAAGTACGTCAACTTCGACTTCAACACACTGTTCTCCGAGGCAATCAAGGTTCACGCGAAAGGCGAGGCGATCATGAGCCCGGGTGGCTTGGTCAAAGATCCGATCTCGGCGTTCTCCCTGGGCCTGGCCCTGATGTTCGGTACCGCTGGCCTGCCTCACATCCTGATGCGCTTCTTCACCGTCAGCGACGCTAAAGAAGCCCGCAAGAGTGTGTTCTACGCCACGGGTTTCATCGGTTACTTCTATATCCTGACCTTTATCATCGGCTTCGGCGCGATCCTGCTGGTCAGCACCAACCCGGCGTTCAAGGATGCAGCAGGCGCCTTGCTCGGTGGCAACAACATGGCAGCGGTGCACCTGGCCAACGCGGTGGGTGGCAGTATCTTCCTGGGCTTCATCTCGGCCGTGGCGTTCGCCACCATCCTCGCGGTGGTTGCCGGCTTGACCCTGGCGGGTGCGTCGGCGGTGTCCCATGACCTGTACGCCAGCGTGATCAAGAAAGGCAAGGCCAACGAGAAAGATGAGATTCGTGTGTCGAAGATCACCACCGTGGCCTTGGGTGTGTTGGCAATCGGCCTGGGTATCCTGTTCGAAAGCCAGAACATTGCGTTCATGGTGGGCCTGGCGTTCTCCATCGCGGCCAGCTGTAACTTCCCGGTGTTGCTGCTTTCCATGTACTGGAAAAACCTCACCACCCGTGGCGCCATGATTGGCGGCTGGCTGGGCTTGATCAGTGCCGTGGGCCTGATGATCCTTGGCCCGACCATCTGGGTCTCGATCCTGCACCATGAAAAAGCCATCTTCCCTTACGAGTACCCAGCGCTGTTCTCGATGATCATTGCGTTCGTCGGCATCTGGTTCTTCTCCATCACCGACAAGTCGGCGGCGGCAGAGAAAGAGCGTGCGCTGTACTTCCCGCAGTTTGTGCGTTCGCAGACTGGCCTGGGGGCGAGTGGGGCGGTTTCTCACTAAGGTTGTAGTTGGATAGAGAAATGCCCCGGTCGCAAGGCCGGGGTATTTTTTTGCCTGGGGTTCTGTGTTGTCTGGGCTGTCGCCATCGCAGGCAAGCCAGCTCCCACAGTCGACCGGGTACATCCCTTGGAATGCAGTCAAATGTGGGAGCTGGCTTGCCTGCGATGGCGGTGGAGCAGGCGACACAAACAAAAACGGCCTCCACTAAGGGAGGCCGTTTTCAGTGCAGCTAAGCGATGCTTACTTGCGATCTTCCAGCTTGGTGATGTCACGCGACTCGTAGCCGGTGTACAGCTGGCGCGGGCGGCCAATCTTGTACGGGCTGGAGAGCATTTCTTTCCAGTGGGAAATCCAGCCCACGGTCCGCGCCAGGGCGAAGATCACGGTGAACATGCTGGTTGGAATGCCGATTGCCTTGAGGATGATCCCCGAGTAGAAGTCGACGTTCGGGTACAGCGAGCGTTCGATGAAGTACGGGTCGGTCAGGGCGATCTCTTCCAGGCGCATGGCCAGTTCGAGTTGCGGATCGTTCTTGATGCCCAGTTCCTTCAACACTTCGTCGCAGGTCTTTTTCATCACGGTGGCGCGCGGGTCGCGGTTCTTGTAGACCCGGTGACCGAAGCCCATCAGCTTGAACGGATCGTTCTTGTCCTTGGCCTTGGCGATGAACTTGTCGATGTTCGAGACATCGCCGATTTCATCGAGCATGGTCAATACGGCTTCGTTCGCACCGCCGTGGGCAGGGCCCCACAGTGCAGCGATACCGGCGGCGATACAGGCGAACGGGTTGGCACCCGAGGAACCTGCTAGGCGCACGGTGGAGGTCGATGCGTTCTGCTCGTGATCGGCGTGGAGGATGAAGATCTTGTCCATCGCTGCGGCCAGCACCGGGCTGATCGGTTTGATCTCGCACGGGGTGTTGAACATCATGTGCAGGAAGTTTTCCGCGTACGTCAGGTCGTTGCGCGGGTACATCATGGGTTGGCCCATGGAGTACTTGTAAACCATTGCGGCCAGGGTCGGCATCTTGGCAACCAGGCGGATCGCGGAAATTTCGCGATGCTGCGGGTTATTGATGTCGAGGGAGTCGTGATAGAAGGCCGACAGGGCGCCGACCACACCGCACATGACGGCCATCGGGTGGGCGTCGCGACGGAAGCCGTTGAAGAAGGTCTTCAACTGCTCGTGAACCATGGTGTGGTTCTTCACGGTGCTGACGAACTGGGCTTTCTGCTCGGCTGTTGGCAGTTCGCCATTTAGCAGCAGGTAGCAGGTTTCCAGGTAGTCCGATTTCTCGGCCAGTTGCTCGATCGGGTAGCCGCGATGCAGCAAAATGCCATTATCACCATCGATATAGGTGATCTTCGACTCGCAAGAGGCGGTCGACATGAAGCCTGGGTCGAATGTAAAACGGCCCGTGGCCGTCAGGCCCCGTACGTCGATAACATCGGGACCAACGGTGCCGGTTAAAATGGGCAGCTCGACGGGGGCTGCGCCCTCGATGATCAACTGCGCTTTTTTGTCAGCCATGTGGCCTCCTATTTATGCTTCAAATCATCAGACAGACCCCCCACGCAGGGCCCGCACCACTATATTGATATAAATCCAGATGTCAATTTGCCTAAAGTCTTGCACCAGAAGGCTTTAACCGTACTTTTTCCTCGAAATTGCCTGCCATTTACGCCTTTTATACCGCCAGCGCAATCAGCTATTAGGGTGAGGTGCGCGCGTTGTCATTAGTAACCTAACTGTCTATACTCGGCCACCGACCGCCAAGGGCTTTTGGGCTTGCTTTCATTGGGGGTCGCACTCCCTGGGTGGTGCTTACCTGACCAGTGCACTCCCCAACAACTTTGCCCTGATTGTTAGGGGCTCTTCAGTGTGAAAAAAAGCCGTGAATAGCCAACGACCTGTAAACCTAGACCTAAGGACCATCAAACTCCCCATCACCGGCGTTACGTCGTTCCTGCACCGTGTTTCCGGCATCATCCTGTTCCTGGGCTTGGGCATCATGCTTTATGCATTGAGCAAATCCCTGGGTTCCGAGGAAGGTTACGCCGAGGTGAAGGCATGCTTGACCAGCCCGCTGGCCAAGTTCGTAGCATGGGGCCTCCTGTCCGCTCTGCTGTATCACCTGGTAGCCGGTGTGCGCCACTTGATCATGGATGCGGGTATCGGTGAGACGCTGGAAGGCGGCCGCCTGGGCTCGAAAATCATCATCGCCATTTCCGTGGTGCTGATCGTTCTGGCAGGAGTTTGGATATGGTAACCAGCGTTACGAACCTTTCGCGTTCGGGCCTCTATGACTGGATGGCACAGCGTGTGTCTGCGGTCGTTCTCGCGGCTTATTTCATTTTCCTGATCGGATACCTCGTCGCAAATCCAGGCATCAGCTATGAGCAATGGCATGGCCTGTTTTCCCACAATGCGATGCGAATCTTCAGTCTGCTGGCCCTTGTAGCCCTGGGCGCACACGCCTGGGTTGGCATGTGGACCATCGCGACCGACTACCTGACGCCGATGGCGCTGGGCAAGTCCGCGACTGCAGTACGTTTTCTCTTCCAGGCAGTCTGCGGCGTCGCGATGTTCGCTTACTTCGTCTGGGGTGTGCAGATTCTTTGGGGTATCTGATTCATGGCTAACATTCCAACTATTTCATTCGACGCCATCATTATTGGTGGCGGCGGTGCTGGCATGCGCGCAGCGCTGCAGCTGGCCCAGGGCGGTCACAAGACTGCCGTGATCACCAAGGTGTTCCCGACCCGTTCCCACACCGTATCGGCCCAGGGTGGCATCACCTGCGCCATCGCTTCCGCCGACCCGAACGATGACTGGCGCTGGCACATGTACGATACCGTCAAGGGTTCCGACTATATCGGTGACCAGGACGCTATCGAGTACATGTGTCAGGAAGGCCCGGCTGCGGTGTTCGAGCTGGACCACATGGGTCTGCCGTTCTCCCGTACCGAACAAGGCCGTATCTACCAGCGTCCATTCGGCGGCCAGTCGAAGGATTACGGCAAAGGCGGGCAGGCTGCCCGTACCTGCGCCGCTTCCGACCGTACTGGTCACGCGCTGCTGCACACCCTTTATCAGGGCAACCTGAAAGCCGGTACTACGTTCCTGAACGAGTACTACGCTGTGGACCTGGTGAAGAACGCTGACGGTGCATTCGTCGGTGTGATCGCCATCTGCATCGAAACCGGTGAAACCACCTACATCCGCGCCAAGGCGACTGTTCTGGCGACTGGCGGTGCAGGCCGTATCTACGCGTCGACCACCAACGCCCTGATCAACACCGGTGACGGCGTCGGCATGGCCTTGCGTGCTGGCGTGCCAGTACAAGACATCGAGATGTGGCAGTTCCACCCGACCGGCATCGCCGGCGCCGGTGTACTGGTTACCGAAGGTTGCCGTGGTGAAGGTGGATACCTGATCAACAAGCACGGCGAGCGTTTCATGGAGCGTTATGCTCCGAACGCGAAAGACCTTGCTGGTCGTGACGTTGTTGCCCGTTCGATGGTTAAGGAAATCATCGCCGGCAACGGCTGTGGCCCGAACGGCGACCACGTGATGCTCAAGCTCGACCACCTGGGTGAGGAAGTGCTGCATAGCCGCCTGCCAGGTATCTGCGAGCTGTCCAAGACCTTTGCGCACGTTGACCCGGTACTGGCTCCAGTGCCAGTGGTTCCAACCTGCCACTATATGATGGGCGGCGTGCCGACCAACATTCATGGCCAGGCGATCACCCAGAACGCCGAAGGCGTCGACGAGATCATCCACGGTCTGTTCGCCGTAGGCGAAGTGGCTTGCGTATCGGTACACGGTGCCAACCGCCTGGGCGGCAACTCGCTGCTCGACCTGGTGGTATTCGGCCGTGCTGCTGGCCTGCACCTGGAAAAAGCGCTGACTGACGGCATCGAATACGATGACGCCACCGACGCCAACATCGAAACCGCCCTGGCGCGCCTGAACGCTCTGAACGAGCGTACTGATGGCGAAGACGTGGCAACCCTGCGTCGCGAGCTGCAAAGCTGCATGCAGAACTACTTCGGTGTGTTCCGTACCGGCGAATACATGCAGAAGGGTATTGCCCAGTTGGCCGACCTGCGTACGCGCATCGCCAACGTCAAGATCAACGATAAGAGCCAGGCGTTCAACACCGCGCGTATCGAAGCCCTTGAGCTGCAAAACCTGTTGGAAGTGGCCGAAGCGACTGCCATCGCTGCCGAGGTTCGTAAAGAATCCCGTGGTGCCCACGCCCGTGAAGACTTTGAAGATCGCGACGACGAAAACTGGTTGTGCCACACCCTGTACTTCCCGGGTGACAAGCGCGTAACCAAGCGTGCCGTGAACTTCTCGCCGAAGACGGTGCCGACGTTTGAACCGAAGATTCGGACTTACTAAGGGTGGCTGCCATGTTGAAAGTCAGTGTTTATCGCTACAACCCTGATCAGGACGCCGCGCCGTTCATGCAGGAATTCCAGGTCGATACCGGTGGTAAAGACCTGATGGTGCTGGATGTATTGGCACTGATCAAAGAGCAGGACGAGGGTTTCTCGTATCGTCGCTCTTGCCGTGAAGGTGTGTGCGGTTCCGACGGCATGAACATCAACGGCAAAAACGGCCTGGCGTGCATCACGCCGCTGTCCGCCGTGGTCAAAGGCAACAAGCTGATCGTTCGTCCACTGCCAGGTTTGCCGGTTATCCGTGACCTGGTCGTCGATATGAGCATCTTCTACAAGCAATACGAGAAAGTTAAGCCGTTCCTGCAGAACGACACGCCGGCTCCGGCCATCGAACGTCTGCAGTCCCCGGAAGAGCGTGAGAAGCTTGACGGTCTGTACGAGTGCATCCTGTGCGCTTGCTGCTCGACCTCTTGCCCATCCTTCTGGTGGAACCCGGATAAATTCCTGGGTCCAGCTGCCCTGCTGCAAGCTTACCGCTTCCTGGCAGACAGCCGTGACACCAAGACCTCCGAGCGTCTGGCTTCACTGGATGACCCGTTCAGCGTATTCCGCTGCCGCGGGATCATGAACTGCGTCAACGTATGTCCCAAAGGCCTGAACCCGACTAAGGCCATTGGTCACATCCGTAACATGCTGCTGCAAAGCGGCGTGTAACCGACGTTGTAGCAAAGCAGGACCGTTGTGCCCGTAAATGCTACGGCGCAGGCTTCAACCGGCGCCGTAGTTTTAACTTGAGCAGCGACTTACAAAGCCGCAGCTCTTATTTTGAAGAAATGAGACAAGCAGGGGCATTCGGGTTGGTACCCGAACTATCAGCGTGATCCTAAGTGGCTTGTTTTGGTCGCTGCACTTGGCCTTTTGCAAGCAAACTCGGTGTTTTCGCCGGTGGTGTCCCCAAATCGAGGGTGACCAAGCATGCAAGAAAGCGTGATGCAGCGCATGTGGAACAGCGGCTATCTTTCAGGTGGTAACGCTGCCTATGTGGAAGAGCTTTATGAGCTCTACCTGCACGACCCTAACGCTGTGCCAGAAGAATGGCGCACCAAATTTCAGACGTTGTCTTCAGACGGCAACGCTGCCACCGATGTATCGCACGCAACAATTCGCGATCAATTTGTGCTGCTGGCAAAGAACCAGCGCCGCGCCCAACCGGTTTCCGCCGGCAGCGTGAGCAGTGAGCATGAGAAGAAGCAAGTTGAAGTACTGCGACTGATCCAGGCTTACCGGATGCGCGGCCACCAGGCGGCCCAGCTTGACCCGCTGGGGCTCTGGAAGCGTCCTGCACCTGCTGACCTGTCGATCAATCATTACGGCTTGACCAATGCCGATCTTGATACGACCTTCCGTGCCGGCGACCTGTTCATCGGCAAAGAGGAAGCGAGCCTACGCGAAATTCACGAAGCGTTGCAGCAGACATATTGCCGCACCATTGGCGCCGAGTTCACGCACATCACCGATTCCGAGCAACGCCACTGGTTCCAGCATCGTCTGGAAGGTGTGCGCGGCCGTCCGGTGTTGTCCGCTGACGTACGCAGCCATCTGCTTGAGCGCGTAACCGCTGCCGAAGGCCTGGAAAAATACCTGGGCACCAAATACCCAGGCACCAAGCGTTTCGGCCTGGAAGGCGGCGAAAGCCTGATCCCGATGCTCGACGAGCTGATCCAGCGTTCCGGTTCCTACGGCACCAAGGAAATCGTGATCGGCATGGCTCACCGTGGTCGCCTGAACGTGTTGGTCAACACCTTCGGCAAGAACCCGCGTGAACTGTTCGACGAGTTCGAAGGCAAGAAGAAGGTCGAGCTGGGTTCCGGTGACGTTAAATACCACCAGGGCTTCTCGTCCAACGTGATGACCACCGGCGGTGAAGTTCACCTGGCCATGGCCTTCAACCCATCCCACCTGGAAATCGTTTCTCCAGTGGTCGAGGGTTCGGTCCGTGCCCGCCAGGATCGTCGTAACGATGCTACCGGTGAAAAAGTCCTGCCGATTTCCATCCACGGTGACGCGGCATTCGCCGGTCAAGGTGTGGTCCTGGAAACGTTCCAGATGTCGCAGACCCGCGGCTTCAAGACCGGTGGCACGATTCACATCGTGATCAACAACCAGGTTGGCTTCACCATCAGCAACCCGCTGGACGCGCGCTCTACCGAGTACGCCACCGACGTGGCCAAGATGATCCAGGCGCCGATCCTCCATGTGAATGGTGATGATCCGGAAGCCGTGTTGTTCGTGACCCAGCTCGCCATCGACTACCGCATGCAGTTCAAGCGTGACGTAGTGATCGACCTGGTTTGCTACCGCCGTCGCGGTCACAACGAAGCGGATGAGCCTAGCGGCACCCAGCCGTTGATGTACCAGCAGATCACCAAGCAGCGCACCACCCGTGAGCTGTACGCCGAAAGCCTGACCAAGGCCGGCGTGGTTGACGATGCGCGTGTTCAGGCGAAGATCGACGAATACCGCAACGCGCTGGACAACGGCCTGCACGTCGTGAAGAGCCTGGTCAAAGAGCCGAACAAAGAGCTGTTCGTGGACTGGCGTCCGTACCTGGGTCACACCTGGACTGCGCGTCACGACACCTCGTTCGATCTGAAAACCTTGCAGGAACTGTCTGCCAAGCTGCTGGAAATTCCAGAAGGCTTCGTCGTACAGCGCCAGGTTGCGAAGATCTACGAAGACCGTCAGAAGATGCAAGCCGG
Organism: Pseudomonas sp. FP453; assembly: GCF_030687495.1. NCBI lineage: Bacteria > Pseudomonadati > Pseudomonadota > Gammaproteobacteria > Pseudomonadales > Pseudomonadaceae > Pseudomonas > Pseudomonas sp. FP453. The sequence goes on from NZ_CP117435.1 coordinate 1,981,920, forward strand.
CGGCCTGCCGATCAACTGGGGTTACGCCGAAACCATGGCGTACGCGACCCTGGCGTTCGAAGGTCACCCGATCCGCATGACCGGCCAGGACATCGGCCGTGGTACGTTCTCGCACCGTCACGCGGTATTGCACAACCAGAAAGACGCGGGCACCTACATCCCGTTGCAGAACCTGTACGAAGGCCAGCCACGTTTCGACCTGTACGATTCGTTCCTGTCCGAAGAAGCCGTACTGGCGTTCGAATACGGCTACTCGACCACCACGCCAAACGCGCTGGTGATCTGGGAAGCCCAGTTCGGCGACTTCGCCAACGGTGCCCAGGTGGTTATCGACCAGTTCATCACCAGCGGCGAGCACAAGTGGGGCCGTCTGTGCGGTCTGACCATGTTGCTGCCACACGGTTATGAAGGTCAGGGTCCGGAGCACTCCTCGGCCCGTCTGGAGCGTTACCTGCAGCTGTGCGCCGAGCACAACATCCAGGTGTGCGTGCCGACTACCCCGGCCCAGATCTACCACTTGCTGCGTCGCCAGGTGATCCGCCCGCTGCGCAAGCCGCTGGTAGTGCTGACCCCGAAATCGCTGTTGCGTCACAAATTGGCCATCTCGACCCTGGAAGATCTGGCCGAAGGCTCGTTCCAGACCGTGATTCCAGAAATCGATGCATTGGATGCAGCCAAGGTGACTCGCCTGGTCCTGTGCAGCGGCAAGGTCTACTACGACCTGCTGGAAAAACGTCGTGCCGAAGGCCGCGAAGACATCGCCATCGTGCGTATCGAGCAGCTTTACCCGTTCCCGGAAGACGACCTGATGGAAGCCATCGCGGCTTACACCAACCTCACCAATGTGGTGTGGTGCCAGGAAGAACCGATGAACCAGGGCGCGTGGTACAGCAGCCAGCATCACCTGCGTCGCAGTATCGGCAACCACAAAGCAGGCCTGGGCCTGGAGTACGCCGGTCGTGATGCTTCTGCTGCACCTGCGTGTGGTTATGCGTCGATGCACGCCGAGCAGCAGGAAAAACTGCTGCAAGATGCTTTCACTGTTTAACGCCTTCGCGCTGACTGAAACCGAATTTTAAGGACACACAGATAATGGCTATCGAAATCAAAGCCCCGTCATTCCCGGAATCGGTTGCCGATGGCACCGTTGCCACCTGGCACAAGAAACCAGGCGAGGCCGTCAAGCGTGACGACCTGATCGTCGACATCGAGACCGACAAAGTCGTGCTGGAAGTGTTGGCCGAGGCTGACGGCGTACTGGGCGCAATCGTGGCTGAAGAGGGCGCTACCGTCCTGTCGAACCAGGTGCTGGGTTCGATCGAAGAGGGCAGTGCTGCTGCCGCTGCTCCAGCCGCTGCACCGGCTGCTTCGGCTCCTGCTGCCGCCCCGGCTGCTGGCGCTGAAGACCCGATCGCTGCTCCAGCCGCGCGTCAACTGGCTGAAGAAAACGGCATCAACCTGGCTTCCATCAAAGGCACCGGCAAAGACGGCCGCGTGACCAAGGAAGACGTGGTTGCCGCTGTTGAAGCGAAGAAAAACGCTCCAGCCGCCGCACCGGCCAAGGCTGCTGCACCGGCTGCCGCTGCCCCTGTGTTCGCCGCTGGCGACCGCACCGAGAAGCGCGTACCGATGACCCGCGTTCGTGCCACCGTGGCCAAGCGTCTGGTTGAAGCACAGTCGAACATGGCGATGCTGACTACTTTCAACGAAGTCGACATGACCGAAGTCATGGCCCTGCGTTCGAAGTACAAGGATCTGTTCGAGAAGTCCCACAACGGCGTGCGCCTGGGCTTCATGTCCTTCTTCGTGAAAGCGGCCACCGAAGCGCTGAAACGCTTCCCGGCCGTCAACGCTTCGATCGACGGCAGCGACATCGTTTATCACGGCTATGCAGACATCGGCGTTGCCGTGTCCAGCGACCGTGGCCTGGTAGTACCGGTTCTGCGTAACGCCGAGCTGATGAGCCTGGCTGAAATCGAAGGCGGCATCGCCGGCTACGGCAAGAAAGCCCGTGACGGCAAGCTGAGCATCGACGAGATGACCGGCGGTACGTTCACCATCACCAACGGTGGTACTTTCGGTTCGATGATGTCGACCCCGATCGTCAACCCGCCGCAAGCTGCGATCCTGGGCATGCACAACATCATCCAGCGTCCGATGGCCATCAACGGCCAAGTCGTGATCCGCCCGATGATGTACCTGGCACTGTCCTACGATCACCGCCTGATCGATGGTAAAGAAGCCGTGACGTTCCTGGTGACCATCAAGAACCTGCTGGAAGACCCGGCTCGCCTGCTGCTGGATATCTGATATAAGCAGCTGCAAGTTGCGAGCTACAAGCTGTAGGAAAAAGCAGCTTGGCTTGCAGCTTGCGGCTAAAAGCTTGTCGCAAATAGAGGATCTATTTTCATGACACAGAAATTTGACGTCGTAGTGATTGGTGCAGGCCCTGGCGGCTACGTTGCCGCGATCAAGGCCGCACAACTGGGCCTCTCGACTGCTTGCATCGAAAAATACACCGACAAGGAAGGCAAACTGGCGCTGGGCGGTACTTGCCTGAACGTCGGTTGCATTCCTTCCAAGGCGCTGCTGGACAGCTCCTGGAAATTCCACGAAGCCCAAGACGGCTTCGCGATCCACGGTATCAACCATGCTGGCGTGACCATGGACGTGCCAGCAATGGTCGGCCGTAAAGCCAACATCGTTAAGGGCCTGACTTCCGGCGTTGCGACCTTGTTCAAGGCCAACGGCGTGACTTCCCTGCAAGGCCACGGCAAGCTGCTGGCCGGCAAGAAAGTTGAAATCACCAAGCCAGACGGTTCGACCGAAATCATCGAAGCCGAGAACGTGATCCTGGCACCAGGTTCGCGCCCAATCGACATTCCACCGGCTCCAGTCGACAACAACGTGATCGTTGATTCGACCGGCGCCCTGGAATTCCAGGCTGTACCTAAGCGTCTGGGCGTGATCGGCGCTGGCGTGATCGGTCTGGAACTGGGTTCGGTATGGTCCCGCCTGGGCGCTGAAGTGACTGTCCTGGAAGCCCTGGACACGTTCCTGCTGGCTGCCGACACCGCTGTCTCCAAAGAAGCGCTGAAAACCCTGACCAAACAAGGCCTGGACATCAAACTGGGCGCTCGCGTGACCGGCTCGAAAGTCAACGGCGAAGAAGTTGTGGTCAACTACACCGACAAGGATGGCGAAAAAACCATCACTTTCGACAAGCTGATCGTAGCCGTTGGTCGCCGTCCAGTGACCACCGACCTGCTGGCCGCTGACAGCGGCGTGAGCCTCGACGAGCGCGGCTACGTGCACGTTGACGATCACTGCGCTACCTCCGTGCCTGGCGTCTACGCCATTGGTGACGTGGTTCGCGGCATGATGCTGGCGCACAAGGCTTCCGAAGAAGGCATCATGGTTGTCGAGCGCATCAAGGGCCACAAAACCCAGATGAACTACGACCTGATCCCATCGGTTATCTACACCCACCCGGAAATTGCATGGGTCGGCAAGAACGAACAGCAGTTGAAAGCTGAAGGCGTTGAAGTTAACGTCGGCACCTTCCCGTTTGCCGCTTCTGGCCGTGCCATGGCAGCGAACGACACCGGTGGTTTTGTCAAAGTCATCGCTGATGCCAAGACTGACCGCGTATTGGGCGTCCACGTGATTGGCCCGAGCGCTGCAGAACTGGTTCAGCAAGGCGCGATCGGTATGGAATTCGGCACCAGTGCCGAGGACCTGGGCATGATGGTCTTCTCCCATCCGACCCTGTCCGAAGCGTTGCACGAAGCGGCGTTGGCAGTGAATGGCGGCGCCATCCACATCGCCAACCGCAAGAAGCGCTAAGCGAGATAATAAGAAACCACGGCGGAGTTGCCCGTCGTGAGCCTTGCGCGCAAGACTCACCGCGGAATATCCGCTGGACGCAGCCTTGCGCAGCTTTACGGGCCTTGAGCCCCGCAAGTTGCGCAAGCAGCAGTCACAGGTGGCGCGGCACTCATAATGAGCGCAGCGCCGAATGCGCAGTACCTAACGAAGACGGTAAAAAGCATGAATCTTCACGAGTATCAGGGTAAGCAGCTGTTCGCTGAATACGGCCTGCCAGTATCCCAGGGTTTCGCAGTCGACACCCCGGAAGCAGCAGCAGAAGCTTGCGACAAAATCGGTGGTACCGAGTGGGTTGTCAAAGCCCAGGTCCACGCTGGTGGTCGCGGTAAAGCGGGCGGCGTTAAGCTGGTTCGCAGCAAAGAAGACGCCAAGGCCTTCGCACAGCAGTGGCTGGGCAAGCGTCTGGTGACTTACCAGACTGATGCCAATGGCCAGCCAGTCACCAAGATCCTGGTTGAATCGTGCACTGATATCGCTAAAGAGCTGTACCTGGGCGCTGTCGTTGACCGTTCGAGCCGTCGCATCGTGTTCATGGCTTCCACCGAAGGTGGCGTGGACATCGAGAAGATCGCCCATGACACCCCAGAAAAAATTCTGAAAGCCACTATCGATCCACTGGTTGGCGCTCAGCCATTCCAGGGTCGCGAGCTGGCTTTCCAGCTGGGTCTGGAAGGCAAGCAAGTTGCCCAGTTCGCCAAGATCTTCGTAGGTCTGGCCAAACTGTTCCAGGATCACGATCTGGCCCTGCTGGAAGTGAACCCGCTGGTGATCAAGGCTGACGGCGATCTGCATTGCCTCGACGCCAAGATCAACATCGACGCCAACGCCATGTACCGTCAGCCTAAGCTGAAGACTTTCCACGATCCGTCGCAAGACGATCCGCGCGAAGCGCACGCTGCCAAGTTCGAACTGAACTACGTAGCCCTGGAAGGTAACATCGGTTGCATGGTCAACGGTGCTGGCCTGGCCATGGGTACCATGGACATCGTCAACCTGCATGGCGGCAAACCAGCCAACTTCCTCGACGTGGGCGGTGGTGCTACCAAAGAACGCGTAACCGAAGCCTTCAAGATCATCCTGTCCGACTCCAACGTCGCTGCAGTACTGGTCAACATCTTCGGCGGCATCGTTCGTTGCGACATGATTGCCGAAGGCATCATCGGTGCAGTGAAAGAAGTCGGCGTGAAAATCCCGGTTGTTGTTCGCCTTGAAGGCAACAACGCTGAACTGGGCGCTAAAGTACTGGCAGAAAGCGGTTTGAACATCATCGCGGCTACCAGCCTGACCGACGCTGCTCAACAAGTTGTTAAAGCTGCGGAGGGCAAATAATGAGCGTCCTGATCAATAAAGACACCAAAGTTATCTGCCAGGGCATTACCGGTTCCCAAGGTAGTTTCCACACCCAGCAAGCCATCGAGTACGGCACCAAGATGGTTGGTGGTGTAACTCCTGGCAAAGGCGGCACCGAGCACCTGGGCCTGCCAGTGTTCAACACCGTGAAAGACGCTGTAGCTGCCACTGGCGCCACCGCCAGCGTGATCTACGTTCCAGCTCCTTTCTGCAAGGACTCGATCCTGGAAGCAGCGTTCGGCGGCATCAAGCTGATCGTTTGCATCACCGAAGGCATTCCTACCCTGGACATGCTGGACGCTAAAGTTAAGTGCGACGAGCTGGGTGTTGTCCTGATCGGCCCTAACTGCCCAGGCGTGATCACTCCAGGCGAATGCAAGATCGGCATCATGCCAGGTCACATTCACTTGCCAGGTAAAGTCGGTATCGTTTCCCGTTCCGGCACCCTGACCTACGAAGCTGTGAAGCAGACTACTGACGCCGGTTTCGGTCAGTCGACTTGCGTCGGCATCGGCGGTGACCCGATCCCAGGTTCGAACTTCATCGACATCCTGAAACTGTTCCAGGAAGACCCGAAGACCGAAGCGATCGTGATGATCGGTGAGATCGGCGGTTCGGCTGAAGAAGAAGCGGCTGCCTACATCAAGGCACACGTGACCAAGCCGGTTGTTTCCTACATCGCTGGTGTGACTGCCCCTGCTGGCAAGCGCATGGGCCATGCTGGCGCAATCATCTCTGGCGGCAAAGGCACTGCAGACGAGAAATTCGCTGCACTGCAAGACGCAGGCGTTAAAACCGTGCGTTCGCTGGCAGACATCGGCAAGGCCCTGGCCGAGCTGACCGGTTGGGCTGTCAAGTAAGCCTCGCGCTTAGCTGACGCTTTACCAAGCAAAGGCCACCTTCGGGTGGCCTTTGTGCTTTCTGGGTTTACCCATTTGTTGTGGGATCTACTCGGTCAAATGTGGGAGCTGGCTTGCCTGCGATAGCGGTGTGTCAGCCGACACATTTGGCACAGACAGATCGCTATCGCAGGCAAGCCAGCTCCCACAGTGGAATGTATTGCCACGTTAAGTATGAAAACGCGACATTTGAATGTCGCTTATCGGACAGTTCGCCCCGCAACAGTGCGTTCGTCAGCCAAATTCTGTATTCTGCCCGCCTCTTTATGCGTGTGCCTCCCAAAAGGAAGCCCCGCGCTAGACCGGTCGGCCCCCATCAGGGCTGGCAGTATTTCCCTCATCCATAGGGAATCCCTCTCTAAATTCCGATTCAGTAGTGTGGTATTTCCTCAAATGAAAGTGTTGAAAAGCCAGGATATCCTGGCGTTGGGCTTTATGACCTTTGCCCTGTTCGTGGGCGCCGGCAACATCATCTTCCCGCCTATCGTTGGTTTGCAGTCCGGGCCTCATGTCTGGATGGCAGCGCTGGGCTTTCTGATCACCGCCGTGGGTTTGCCGGTGGTCACCGTGATCGCCCTGGCCAAGGTCGGCGGCGGTATGGACGCGTTGAGCAGCCCGATCGGCAAGATCGCCGGTGGCCTGCTCGCGGCGGCGGCGTATCTGGCGGTAGGGCCGCTGTTCGCCACCCCGCGTACCGCGACCGTGTCCTTTGAAGTGGGCCTGGCGCCGCTGACCGGCGAAAGCCCGCTGGCGTTGTTCATCTACAGCTCGGTGTACTTCCTGGTGGTGTTCTTCGTTTCCCTGTATCCAGGTCGACTCCTGGATACCGTGGGTCGCTTCCTCGCCCCACTGAAGATCATCGCCTTGGCGATCCTCGGTATCGCTGCATTCGCCTTGCCGGCCGGTGACGTGGGTGTCGCCACCCCGGAATACGTGGCCGCACCGTTTTCCCAAGGCTTTATCCAGGGCTACCTGACCATGGATACCCTGGGCGCCCTGGTGTTTGGCATCGTGATCGTCAATGCCATCCGCTCCCGTGGCGTCGAGTCGCCCAAGCTCATCACCCGTTACGCCATCATTGCGGGCTTGATTGCCGGCGTGGGCCTGGCCCTGGTGTACTTCAGCCTGTTCCGCCTGGGCTCGGGCAGCCATGCCGTTGCCGCCGGCGCGACCAACGGCGCAGCGGTGCTGCATGCTTACGTGCAGCACACCTTCGGCTCCCTGGGCAGCGGTTTCCTGGCCGTGTTGATCTCCCTGGCGTGCCTGGTCACTGCCGTAGGCCTGACCTGTGCCTGCGCCGAGTACTTCAGCCGCGTCCTGCCATTGTCCTACAAGACATTGGTCGTGATCCTGGCGCTGTTTTCGCTGTTCGTGTCCAACCTGGGCCTGACCAAGCTGATCGCGTTCTCGATCCCGGTGCTCACGGCGATCTACCCGCCGTGCATCGTGCTGGTGGCCTTGAGCTTCTGCAAAGACTTCTGGAATGAACAGGGCCGCATTGTCGGCCCGGTGATGCTGGTGTCGTTCATCTTTGGTTGCATCGATGCGCTCAAAGGCGCTGGCTTGGCCGACTGGATGCCGGCGCAATTGGCGCACCTGCCGCTGAGCGAGCAGGGCCTGGCGTGGCTGGTGCCGTCGTTTTTGACCCTGGTGGTGGCGTTTGGGGTTGATCTGCTGCTCGGCAAGCGCAGCGAAGCGATCGCTTGATCGGCTAAAAGGCGCTACCGAAATGCCCCGTATCAATCGATACGGGGCATTTTTTTTTGGTTGTCAGGCAGTGTCTTTTCGCTTGGGCTAACGTCGAACAGGTTAAGAAAATTTCAAGTTGAAACGCAGTCAGTGTGGGAGCTGGCTTGCCTGCGATAGCGGTATGCCAGTTAACTCAGCAGTGACTGAACAGACGCCATCGCAGGCAAGCCAGCTCCCCCATTGATCGCGCTCGTCATAGGGACCCGCATGTCGTTCATCGAAACCAATCTGATCCACCTGCTTGCCGCGCTCTGGTTCGTCTTGTGCTGGGGCGGCTACACCCGTTATGCCACCTGGAAAGCACGGGACACGGCTTGCCTGGCCAGCGTGCTGCACCTGTATCGCGAAGACTGGATGCGCCGCATGCTGATGCGCGACAACCGCATCGCCGACGCCAGCGTGATCGGCAACCTGGAGCGGAACGCCTCGTTCTTCGCCTCCAGCACCTTGATCATCCTTGCCGGTATTCTCACCGTGCTCGGGGCCTCGGAGCGGGCGGTGTCGTTGCTGGCGGACATTCCCATGGTGCAGCAGGCGTCCCAGGGCATGTCGGAGATCAAGTTGCTGTGCCTGGCACTGGTGTTTGTCTACGCCTTCTTCACCTTCAGCTGGTGCATGCGCCAGTACAACTTCGCGGCCGTGCTGGTGGGTTCGGCACCGATGATCGGCGAGCGGCATGTGTCGGAGCAGGAGCGCAAGGCGTTCGCCCTGCGGGCGGCGCGGGTGATTTCCATGGCGGCCAACCAGTTCAACTTTGGCCTGCGCTCTTATTATTTTGGCATGACCATGTTGGCGTGGTTTGTCAGCCCCTGGTTGTTCATGTTGATGAGCAGCGGGGTGGTGTTGGTGCTTTACCGCCGGGAGTTTCATTCCGACGTATTGCAAGTGATGGTGTATACGCAGACCGACACGCCGCTGCCGGAGGCGGTAAAAGAGGCGGTTTAACTAACGCTTCAAGTAAAAACGGCAGACAAAGTAAAGCCCGCTATCTAAGCGGGCTTTCTTTTTGCAGCAGTGCTATTGCTAGCCGCGGTCTCAAGAACCGGTGGCTGGTGTAGCAGGTGCAGCTTCTTTTGCAGCGGCGGCGTTCGATTCAGCCTGAGCTTTGGCAGCTTCGGCGTTTTCTTTCGCAGCGTCGTTCACTTTATCCTGAGCCTTCGCCATGTCTTTCTGAGCTTGCTCGGAATGTGCAGCGGCGTCTTGGGCTTTGTCTTCGGATTTTTTGTCGCAGGCAGCGAGACCGAGGGCAGCAGCGAGCATCATGGAAATAGCTAAAGTCTTGCGCATGGGGTGTTTCTCCTTATTGAAGATATCTACTGGCCTTTCGAGCATGGGGCTCCGGCATTAGTTCCTTTTGTTTCACAGATATATAAACCGCTGACTTAAAGGAACTTTTGCCCGCGCCACCGATTTTGTCGATCCACACTAATAAGAGTCCCGAACGAATGACCGAAAACCCTTTGTTAGAGCGCGCGACGCGCTTTGTATCGGCCTTGCGCCATTGCCAGGTGTTGGGTATTACCGCTCATCACGCGAGCGGGGAGGGCATCACGTTGATCATGCCCTACGCCCCCCATCTCGTCGGTGATCCCAATACCGGTGTGATCCATGGTGGCGCCTTGACCTCCCTGATGGACACGGCCTGCGGCATGGCGACCTTATGTGTCTTGCCCGAGTTCGAGGTGTGCCCGACCCTCGACCTGCGTATCGACTACATGCACCCGGCCGAGCCCCATAAACCCGTGTTTGGCTTCGCCCAATGCTACCGCGTCACCACCGACGTGATTTTCACCCGTGGCTTCGCCTACCAGGACGATCCACAGCAGCCCATCGCCCATGTAGTGGGCACGTTCATGCGTATGGGCAAGCGTCTCAAGGGCACGCAAGGATTGGGCAGCGCGATCAAGGGAGAGCAGGCATGACACATCGATTCAAGACCCGCCTGGAACAGGCCCATGCGCGCGGCAACTACGACGAACTGCTGGGCCTGATCCCCTACGCCAAGCTGATCGGCATCGAATGCACCCGCCTCGGGGATGAGCTGCTGTTTCGCCTGCCGGCGAGCAAGGACAATATTGGTAACCCGATATTGCCGGCGCTCCACGGCGGGGTGATTGCCGGCTTTATGGAGCTGTCGGCGGCGCTGCACCTGCTGGTATTCACCGGTGCGCCGGGCCTGCCGAAAATCATCGACTTCTCCCTGGATTACCTGCGCGCCGGGCAGTTTCGCGACACTTACGCCAAATGCCAGGTGTGGCGCCAAGGCCGGCGGGTGGCGAATGTCGCGATCACCGCCTGGCAGAGCACGGCGGCGGAACCGATTGCCACGGCTCGCGCGCATTTCAAGATCGAGGAACCAAGTCGCCCTTGAAATCCTGGCCTTAGCCCCCAACTTGGATGACAACCCGCCGCCAATCATTGAGAACGCGGCCACTGCCATCCAATTGGAGTTTGATGACCATGAGCGTGGAAACTCAAAAGGAAACCCTGGGCTTCCAGACCGAGGTGAAGCAACTGCTGCACCTCATGATCCATTCGCTGTATTCCAACAAGGAAATCTTCCTTCGCGAATTGATCTCCAACGCCTCTGACGCTGTCGACAAATTACGTTTCGAAGCCCTGTCCAAGCCTGAGTTGCTGGAAGGCGGCGCCGAACTGAAAATCCGTGTGAGCTTCGACAAGGACGCCAAGACCGTCACCCTCGAAGACAACGGCATCGGCATGAGCCGTGAAGACGCGATCACCCACCTGGGCACCATCGCCAAATCCGGCACTGCAGATTTCATGAAGAACCTGTCGGGCGATCAGAAGAAAGATTCGCACCTGATCGGCCAGTTCGGCGTGGGCTTCTACTCGGCCTTTATCGTTGCCGACAGGGTTGAAGTGTTCAGCCGTCGCGCCGGCCTCGACGCCAGCGAAGGCGTGCACTGGTCGTCCAAAGGTGAGGGTGAATTTGAAATCGCCACCATCGACAAGGCTGACCGTGGCACCCGCATCGTGCTGCACCTCAAAGCCAATGAAGATGAGTTCGCCGACGGCTACCGCCTGCGCAACATCATCAAGAAGTATTCCGACCATATCGCTTTGCCCATCGAGCTGCCGAAAGAACAGGCTGTTGCCGAAGGTGAAGAAAAACCTGCCCAGGAATGGGAAGTGGTCAACCGCGCCAGCGCCCTGTGGACCCGTCCTCGTACCGAAGTCAAAGACGAGGAATACCAGGAGTTCTACAAGCACATCGCCCATGACTACGAGAACCCGCTGAGCTGGAGCCACAACAAGGTCGAAGGCAAGCTGGAATACAGCTCGCTGCTCTACGTACCGGCCCGTGCTCCGTTCGACCTGTACCAGCGTGAAGCGCCAAAGGGCCTCAAGCTCTACGTGCAGCGCGTGTTCGTGATGGACCAGGCGGAATCCTTCCTGCCGCTGTACCTGCGCTTTATCAAAGGCGTGGTCGACTCCAATGACCTGTCGCTGAACGTGTCGCGGGAAATCCTGCAGAAAGACCCGATCATCGACTCCATGAAGTCGGCGCTGACCAAGCGCGTGCTCGACATGCTGGAAAAGCTGGCGAAGAACGAGCCTGAGCAATACAAGGGCTTCTGGAAAAACTTCGGCCAGGTCATGAAAGAAGGCCCGGCTGAAGATTTCGCCAACAAGGAAAAAATCGCCGGCCTGCTGCGCTTTGCTTCGACCCATGAAGAGGGTGGCGAGCAGGTGGTGTCCCTGGCCGAGTACCTGGCCCGCGCCAAGGAAGGTCAGGACAAGATCTACTACCTGACCGGCGAAACCTACGCCCAGGTCAAGAACAGCCCGCACCTGGAAGTCTTCCGCAAGAAAGGCATCGAAGTGCTGCTGCTGACCGACCGTATCGACGAGTGGCTGATGAGCTACCTCAGCGAGTTCGACGGCAAGTCGTTCGTCGACGTGGCCCGTGGTGACCTGGACCTGGGTAACCTGGACTCCGCAGAAGAGAAGAAGGAAGCCGAAGAAGTCGCCAAGGCCAAAGAAGGCCTGGTTGAACGAATCAAGACCGCCCTGGGCGATGCCGTCAGCGAAGTGCGGGTTTCCCACCGTCTGACCGATTCCCCGGCGATCCTGGCCATCGGCGAGCAGGACCTGGGCATGCAGATGCGCCAGATCCTCGAAGCCAGCGGGCAGAAGGTTCCGGATTCCAAGCCGATCTTCGAGTTCAACCCGGCTCACCCGCTGATCGAGAAACTTGATGGCGAGCAGAGCGAAGAGCGGTTTGGCGACCTGTCGCACATCCTCTTCGACCAGGCGGCCCTGGCCGCTGGCGACAGCTTGAAGGACCCGGCCGCCTATGTGCGCCGCCTGAACAAGCTGTTGGTTGAACTGTCGGTCTGACACCGTTGTAGAAAAGCCCGCTTCGGCGGGCTTTTTCGTTCTCGTGCACCTCAACTGGAGTAAATGATGAGCCAAGTCACTGTGCGTTCCGTGGTCTATCAGCTTGATGGCCAGTCCTACGAAAGCCGCCTCGCGTTCGATGCCAGCCACCAGGGCCCGCTGCCGGGCCTGTTGATGGCGCCGAACTGGATGGGGGTGAGTGCGGGTGCCGAAGAGATCGCCAAGAGCGTGGCCAGTAAAGGCTACGTGGTGCTGATCGCCGACCTGTACGGGCAAACCGTGCGTCCGTCGAATGGCGATGAAGCTGGCGCGGCGATGATGCCGTTGAAAAACGATAACCCGGAGTTGCTCAAGCGCATGCAGGCGGCCTTTGCACAACTGCAGGCCCAGGCCGAGGTGGATACGGCGAAGCTGGCGACCTTTGGTTTCTGCTTCGGTGGTTTCTGCTCGCTGGAGCTGGCGCGTACCGGTGCACCGCTGAAGGCTGCCGTATCGTTCCACGGCACCATCGACACCCAGAACCCGGCAGGTGCCAGGCACATCCAGGGGTCAGTGCTGGTGCTGCATGGCGCGTCCGATCCTTTGGTGCCGAGAGAGCAGCTGCCAGCGTTTGAAGCAGAAATGAACGCGGCTGGGGTGGATTGGCAACTGCTGAGCTACGGCGGCGCGGTGCATTCCTTCACCGACCCGCACGCCAATGTGCCGGGCAAGATGATGTACGACGCGAAGACGGCCAAGCGGGCGTTCAAGTCGATGCATGATTTGTTGGATGAAGTGTTCGCGGGCTGATTTTTCGGCGCCTGTACTGGCCTCATCGCAGGCAAGCCAGCTCCCACATTTGAATGCGTTCACAAATCAAAATGTGGGAGTGTTTCAGGGCTGATTTTTTTGGCCCTATTGCAGGCAAGCCAGCTCCCACATTTGAATACGTTCACAAATCAAAATGTAGGAGCGGGCTTGCCCGCGATGGCTATCTCACCGGCAACTCAATCCTTTCAGATTCCCCCGGCACCGTCGGCCAATCCCCCGCCGCCCAACGCTGCCTTGCCTGCTCGATCACCGCCGGATCACTCGCCACGAAATTCCAATTGATCCGCCGCGGCCCATCCAATGGCGCACCGCCAAACACCACCAGATGGCACTCCGTCTCGGCAAACAGCGCCATCTCCTGACCCTGTGGCAACACCACCAGGCTGTGTACCTCCAGCGGCTCACCGTCCAGTTGCGCTTCGCCGTCCAGCACATACACCGCCCGTTCCTCATGCTCGTCAGGAATCAGCAGGGTGGTGGCCGTCTGCATCCGCACTTCGGCATACAGGGTCGGCGACAGCACCGGCACCGGTGACTTCAGGCAGAAGCCATTGCCCGCGATCAGGCGAACCTGTACCCCCAGGTTGTCACTGAGCGGCAGACTCGCCGCCGGGTGATGGCTGTAGTGGCCCGGCCCGGTCTCGTGATCCTTGGGCGACGCCAGCCATACTTGCAGGCCGTGCAGGCTGAATCCTGCGGCCTTGACGGCCTCGGGCGTGCGTTCGACGTGGGCAATCGCGCTGCCGGCGGTCATCCAGCTGACGTCGCCGGCCTGCACCACCTGATCCGAACCCAGGCTGTCCTTGTGCTGCAAGGCGCCTTCGAACAGGTAGGTGAGGGTGGACAGGCCGATATGCGGGTGCTGGCGGATATTCATGCCGCTGCCCGGCGCATAGCGGGTTGGCAGCATATGGTCGAAAAACACGAAAGGCCCGACGCTGCGGCATTCGCGCGAGGGCAGCGGGCGCAGGATCGGCTGGCCTTCCACGTCTTCGGGGCGTGGGCGGATCACGGTAAGGGGGGGCATGGCAGGTCCCAGTCTGAGCGGGTTAGATGGCGTTGAGCATAACCCGCTCGCCGGGATGTTGCTGCTACTGGCTGAAGGCGCCTTCCGACAAGGTGGTGTCGATGCTGATCTCGGCGGTGGTCATCAGCTTGTGCACCGGGCAACGGTCGGCCACGCGATGCAGCTCGTCGCGCTGGGCATCGGTGAGCACGCCTTTGAGGGTCAGCTTGACGTTGAGCTTGTATTTGCCTTTTTGCTCTTCGGTGGCGTCGTGGGTGACTTCCACGGTCACGCCGGTGAGCGGGATGTCCTTTTTCTGCGCGTAGAGCTTTACGGTCAAGGCTTTGCAGGAGGCCAGGGCGGCGTCGAAGTAGTCGTGGGGGGAAGGCGCCGAGTCATCGCCACCCAGGCTCTTGGGCAGGTCGGTGAACAGCTCGTGGTGGTTGATATTCACGCTGTGGCGAAAGTTGTCGTGGTTGAGCGTATTGACGGTAACGGGCATGGCAAACCTCACAGGAAGGGCAGGATGAAGGTCATGCAGTTATAGAGCATGGGCGCGTGCGGGTGTTCCCTGTTTTCTACAATCAGTTTCGTCGCGATTGTGCTAGGGGTTTATATCGCGTTTTCGTCTTACGCAAAGTGGCGCAAGGGCCGATACCTTCAAGAGCAGCCAGCTGCAAATGGATGCAGCGCATTTGGAAGGAACCAAGGCATGAGTATCAGAAGTCTGAATATCGCCCCGCGCGCCGGCCTGGGCTTTGGTGTGTTGGCGTTGATGGTGTTCGCGTTGGGCGGCTTCGCCCTGTTGCAGATGGCCAATATGCGTCAGCAGTCGGACCAGGTGGAGAACAACTGGTTACCCAGTGTGATGGCGGTGGGGGAGATGAGCCAGGACCTGTTGCGCGTGCGTGCGCTGACCCTGCGCCTGTTGCTCAACCGCGACCCCCAGGCGCTGGCACAGAACGAGCAGAAGCTCGGCGACCTCAAGAACGGCCTGCACCAGGCCCAGGGCTTGTACGAAGCGTTGATCGTGCTGCCCGAGGAGCGCACGCTGTTCGACCGCTTCAAGGCCCAGGAGCTGCAATACCTGCAACGTCAGGAGCAGGTGATGGGTTTTTCCAAGGCCGATCAATTGGACGATGCGATCAAGGTGGTCAACGGTGAGATGAATCGCCTTGCCGACGAAATGGCCGTCACCCTGCATGACCCCTGGTCAACCTCAACAAAACCAATGCCAACCTGGCCGCCAGCGTGGCGCAGAGTGTGTTCAGCCAATCGCGCAGCTGGGTGGTGGGCATGATTGCCCTGACGGCGCTGATCACCATCGGCCTGGCCGTGTGGCTGACCCGCAGCATCGTGCTGCCCCTGGCGCAGTCGCTGAAAGTCGCCCAGGGCGTGGCCAGCGGCGATTTGACCGGCGAGATCAACATCACCGGCAAGGACGAGCCCGCGCGGTTGCAGCAAGCGCTCAAGGGCATGCAGGAACACCTGCGGGACACCATCCGGCAGATCGCCGAATCGTCGAATCAACTGGCCTCCGCCTCCGAGGAACTCAGCTGCGTGACCGAGGATGCCACCCGTGGCCTGCACCAGCAGAACCAGGAAATCGAGCAGGCGGCGACGGCGGTCAATCAGATGACGGCAGCGGTGGAGGAGGTGGCGAGCAACGCGGTGGCCACGTCCCAGGCGTCACGCGAGTCCGATCGCATCGCCCAACAGGGGCGCGAGCAGGTGCGGCAGACGGTGGTGTCAATCGAGGCGCTGGCCTCGGATGTGACCGCCAACGCCACGCAGGTCGAGGACTTGGCGCAAAAGGTCTATGGCATCAGCAAGGTGTTGGATGTGATTCGTTCGATTGCCGAGCAGACCAACCTGTTGGCGCTCAACGCGGCCATCGAAGCGGCACGGGCCGGGGACGCCGGGCGCGGGTTTGCGGTGGTGGCCGATGAAGTGCGGGCGCTGGCTCATCGCACACAGCAGTCGACCCAGGAAATCGAGCTGATGATCAGCGGGATCCAGCAGGGCACCGATCAAGCGGTCAGTTCCATGCAGCACAGCAACACGCGGGCACACGCCACGCTGGATATCGCCAAATCGGCGGGGACAGCGTTGGAGGCGATTGCGTCGGCGTTCACCTTGATCAATGAGCGTAACCTGGTGATCGCCAGCGCGTCGGAGCAGCAGGCGGCGGTGGCGCGGGAGGTGGATCGCAACCTGATGAATATTCGTGATCTGGCGCATCAGACGTCTACCGGGGCGAACCAGACGAGTGCGGCGAGCCAGGAGTTGTCGCGGTTGGCGGTGGACTTGAACACCCTGGTGGCGCGGTTTTCGGTGTAGGGCGGGAGGGCCCCATCGCAGGCAAGCCAGCTCCCACCTTTGAATGTATTCACAAATCAAAATGTGGGAGCTGGCTTGCCTGCGATGCAGGCGACTCTGTCCAGAAACCTTCACCCATAAAAAAGCCCCGAACCAGTCGGGGCTTTTTCATGCAATCAAGCGACAGGTCTTACTTGCCCTGCCAGCGTTTCAGCACCAGGGTGGCGTTGGTGCCACCGAAGCCGAAGCTGTTGCTCATCACGGTGTCGATCTTGGCGTTTTCAACGGTCTTGAGCTGGATCGGCATGTCAGCGACGGCCGGGTCCAGTTCATCGATGTTGGCCGAGCCGGCAATGAAATTGCCTTCCATCATCAGCAGGCAGTAGATCGCTTCGTGAACGCCGGCGGCGCCCAGGGAGTGACCCGACAGGCTCTTGGTGGAGCTGATGGCCGGGGCCTTGTCGCCGAATACCGCACGCACGCCTTCCATTTCCTTGGCGTCGCCGACCGGAGTCGAGGTGCCGTGGGTGTTCAGGTAGTCGATTGGGGTATCCACGGTGGACATTGCCATCTGCATGCAGCGGATGGCGCCTTCACCGCTTGGCGCAACCATGTCGTAGCCGTCGGAAGTGGCGCCGTAACCGACGATTTCCGCGTAGATCTTGGCACCACGGGCCAGAGCGTGTTCCAGCTCCTCGACCACCACCATGCCGCCACCGCCGGCGATGACAAAACCGTCACGCTTGGCGTCGTAGGCGCGGGAGGCCTTTTCCGGGGTTTCGTTGTACTGGGTGGACAGTGCGCCCATGGCGTCGAACAGGAACGATTGGCTCCAATGTTCTTCTTCACCGCCGCCGGCGAACACGATGTCCTGCTTGCCCAACTGGATCTGCTCAACCGCAGTACCGATGCAGTGAGCACTGGTGGCGCACGCCGAGGAGATCGAGTAGTTCACGCCCTTGATGGCAAATGGCGTGGCCAGGCAGGCCGAAACGGTGCTGCCCATGGTCCGTGTGACACGGTACGGGCCAACGCGCTTCACGCCTTTTTCGCGCAGGATGTCCAGCGCTTCCATCTGGTTGAGGGTCGATGCGCCGCCCGAACCGGCGATCAGGCCGGTGCGTACGTTGGAAACCTGGTCTTCGCTCAGGCCGGAGTCGGCGATGGCGTCTTTCATGGCCAGGTAGGCGTAGGCGGCAGCGTGGCCGACGAAGCGATAGATCTTGCGATCGATCAGTTCTTCGAGGGGCAGGTCGATGGAGCCGGAAACCTGGCTACGCAGACCCATTTCGGCATATTCCGGGTTGAAGCGGATGCCAGGGCGACTTGCACGCAGGTTAGCGGTGACGGTCTCTTTGTCATTGCCCAGGCAAGAAACGATGCCCAGACCAGTGATAACGACGCGGCGCATGCGGATAACCCTTAAAAGTTGTCAGTGGAAGTGAATACGCCGACACGAAGGCCATCGGCAGTATAGATCTCGCGACCGTCGACGCTCACCGAACCATCGGCGATGGCCAGGTTCAGCTTGCCCTTGAGGACGCGCTTGATTTGAATGTTGTAGGTGACTTTCTTGGCGGTCGGCAGGACCTGGCCAAAGAACTTCACTTCGCCCGAACCCAGGGCGCGACCGCGACCCGGCAGGCCTTGCCAGCCGAGGAAGAAACCGACCAGCTGCCACATGGCGTCAAGGCCCAGGCAGCCTGGCATCACAGGGTCGCCTTCGAAATGGCAGGCAAAGAACCACAGGTCCGGGGTGATATCCAGCTCGGCGACCAATTCACCTTTGCCGTACTTGCCACCCTCTTCGCTGATATGGGTGATGCGATCCACCATCAGCATGTTCGGGGCGGGCAGTTGCGCGTTACCTGGGCCGAACAGCTCACCGCGACTGCAGCGCAGCAGGTCTTCCCGGGTAAAGGCGTTTTGTTTGGTCATGCGAGCTCCTCAATAATCCCATGCGGCAGGGTAGGGTAAATCTTCCCGAACCGACTGAAGCGTTACGCCTCATACCGGCAGCCTACACATAGACTATTGCGTTGTAGTGAAAGTCACAGCGGCAAGGCACTGAATGTACACTTGTTCACTGAAATTTTAAACCGGGCCTGTTTATCGGGTCCGTTTGGGTGCCTAAGACTGCCGCACTTTCGTCTTTCACGCCAGTCGGAGTTGGCTGATGGCGCGGCGCTATTGCACCCAACGTTGCAGGATTTGCTGCAAATCCGTGCGTTTGAATGGCTTGGCCAGGTAATCGTTCATTCCGGCGGCCAGGCAAGCTTCGCGGTCACCCTGCAAGGCGTTGGCAGTGAGGGCGATGATTGGCAGGTCGGCGCAGCCCGGCAACTGGCGAATCTGCCGGGTCGCCTCGTAGCCATCGATCAACGGCAACCGGCAGTCCATCAGGATCGCGGTGAAAATCAGGCTTTCGGCACTGCGGATCGCCTCGGCGCCGTCGATGGCCAGGCTGACTTCAAAGCCCAGGCTGCGCAACATGGCCTCAAACCACGGTGCGGTTGACCGGGTTGTCCTCCACCAGCAGCACATGGCGGCCATCGCCGGCGCTGCTTTTGCCGTCGGCGTCGGCGGTGGTCAGCGGCAAGTATTGCTGGTCGATGGCCAGGGGGATTTCCAGGGTAAACACCGAACCACGGTTTTCTTCGCTTTGCGCGCGCAACGTGCCGCCCATGCGTTCGGCCAGGGTGCGGGCGATGGGCAGGCCCAGGCCGGTGCCGCCGTAGCGTCGGGAGATGGAGCTGTCGGCCTGCTGGAACGCGTCGAACATCAGCTCCAGGCGCTCGGCCGAAATGCCAATGCCGCTGTCACGCACGGTGCAGGTGAACCACAGCAGTTCGTGGTCGAGGGGTTGCCACTGCGGCTCGATGGTCACGTTGCCCTGCTCGGTGAACTTCAAGGCGTTGCCGATCAGGTTCACCAGGATTTGCCGGATGCGGGTCGGGTCACCCTGCACTTGCAGGGCGGCCATGCCTGGCGGAATCAGCAGCTCCAACACCAGCCCGCGCTGCACGGCACTGTGCTGGAAGGCCTGGGCGCAGCTGTTGATCAGGTCGGCCAGGTTGAACGGAATGTGCTCCAGCTCCAGGGCAGCCCGCTCGATGCGCGAGAAGTCGAGGATGTCGTTGATAACCTTGAGCAAATGCTCGGTGGACTCGGAGGCCAGCGCCGCGTATTCGGTCTGCTCCTCGGTCATCTCGGTGGTTTCCAGCAGCTGCAACATGCCCAGTACGCCGTTCATCGGCGTGCGCAGCTCATGGCTCATCATCGCCAGGAAATCCGACTTGGCATTGTTCGCCCGTTCCGCCTCTTCGCGGGTCTGGATCAACTGGGCCATGGCCTGGTGTTGCTCGCGGCTGGCCTGGTTGAGGCCTTCGGCGAGGTTGTTGATATGCCGCGACAGGTCGCCCAGCTCCGAGTCATCGACAATCGGCAGCGGTGTCTTGTAGTCGCCTTGCTGGATCGCCTTGACCGCGTGGCCCATGGCGCTGATCGGCTGCGACAGGCTTGCGGCCAGGCGTCGCGCCAACAGAAAGGTAAACAGCAGGGCAAACAGCGCCAGGATGCCCGCCTTGAAGAGGATTTCCTGCTGGCGCTGGCTGAACGCGTCGTTGGACATGCCGACGATCACCCGCCCCAGGTAATCCGCGCGGGGCGCCTTGGGTTCGTTGAGGTTGTCCTGGAAGAAATCATTGCCCAGCTGGATGTGTTGCAGGCGGATCGGTGCCTGGAAGACTTTGACCGACAGCGACCGGTCATGGGTTTCCGACGGTTGTTCGACATACACCAGGATGTTCTCGGCGCTGTCCTGGATCTCCAGGAAGCGCACATGGGGCGTCGCCAATGTCGCACGCAACAGGCTCTCCAGCACATCGTTGTTGCCGGAGATCACCCCGTATTCGGTGGCGGGCGCCAGCTGGTTGGCGATCAGTTGGCCGGTGTGGTCCAGCTCCTGGCGCAAATCCTGGATGCGCACGAAGGTAAAGAAGCTGATCAACAGCAACGTCAGCAACAGCGCCGGGCCCAGGGTGATGAGCTGGGTGCGGGTGTTGATATCCCAACGACGACGCAGGGTCATGGGCGTTTTTCTCCTTCGGCCAGCCGGGCGGCGATGTGGGCTTCATCCACCTCTTCGAGCCCCAGCGAGCGTGCGACTTGCGGGTTGCCCGCGACTTTGAAGTGTTCCGGGTACAGCGTGCGGGGCCAGGTGGCCGGTGGCTGGTCGAGCAGGCGGTCGAGCACTGCCAGCCAATCGCTCTGGTCGCTGTAGGTGCTGGCCAGGCTGCCGGCGCGGACGAATCCGGCATTGGGCCCCACCAGCGGCAATTGCCGGGCGTAGCTGCTCAGCAGCAGGTTCTTCGCGGTTTTCGGGTTGTAGAGTTGCGGGTCGTCGAGGCCGAGCAGCACATCACTGCTCTTGAACAGGTTTTGCAACGGGCGGCTGTCGTTGGTGTTGTCCCACAGCTGCGGCACCACTTCCAGGCCCATGGGCGTGGCGTATTCAATCAGCTCTCGCAGCAGGAATTCGCTGTCGGCCGCGTAGAGCACACCGATGCGCCGGGCCTGGGGCAGGATGCTAGCGATCAGGTGCAACTGGCGCGCCAGCGGTGGGTCGCTCCACAGCAGGCTGATCCTCGCCGGCACGTGGCTGCCGAGGCGTTGCCGGGCTTGCAGGCGGCTGATGCGCAGCACCAGGGTCGGCGGGCCCTGGGCGTCTTGCAGGCGCCAGTCGAGGCTGGCCAGGTCCAGCAGGATCAGGCGCGTGCCGGACGGCAGGTGGCTCGGTGCAGGCAAGTCCTTGAGCGGGGCGAAGGTCACGTGGTCGTCCGGACGTTCCTTGGCCAGCGCCTCGGTGAAGGCTTGCACACCCGCGCTGCCTTCGGCCGCGGTCAGCAGGATCTCGGCACTCCAGGTCGGTGCGGTGAACAGCAGGCACAGCAACAGCAAGGCGCGCTGCCATGGCCGTGGCGTGCAGACGTGGGTCATCCTTGACTGAGCGCCCATGTCAGAACTCTAGCTCCGCACTGAAATAGAGCACGTGACGCGAGTCGTAGTGGTTGTCGGCCCAGGTGGTGGGCTGGTTGTCGAGGCGTTTTTGCAACATGCCGGCCAGCTCCACGTTGGCTTTGCCCAGGGCAATGCGCTTGGCCACCCGCAGGTCGACCCGTTCGAAGCGATATTGGTTGAGCGCATCGTCGCCATAATAGAACAGCGCGCTGGACCAGCCCCGGCCCCATTCCCGCAGCCAGCCGGCCGAGCCACTGTTGCGCGCGGTCTGGGCCTTGTCCCTGGGGTTGCTGGTGGTGGCGTCGACGTAAGCATAGGTCAGCCGCAGGCGGTCGGCGTTGCTCATGCGCCAATCGAACTGGGATTCGGCGCCGGTAAACCGCGAGCTGTTGGCGTTGCTGGCAATGTACTGGTTATTGCGCAGCGGCGAACTGATCATCTCGGTGATCTCGTCGTAGAACAGCTTCACGTCCAGGTTCAGCCCGAGGTCGGCGAAGAAGCCGTTGTAGCCCAGTTCCCGCGAGCGCATCAGCTCTTTGTCGAGGTTGCCCGGGCCGCGTGTCACCACAAAGTACTGGCCGGTGTTCTGCCCGTAGGCTGGTGAACTGAGGTTGGTGACGCGGTAGCTCCAGTTGACGTTGTTCTCGAACATGTCCGGCGAGCGGATCGCCTCGGAATACACCGCGCGCAAACCGTGGCGCGGGTTGATCAGGTAGTTGACCGCCACCCGTGGCGTCAGCGAGCTGCCGCTCAGGTGGGTGTCTTCGAACATCGCCCCGCCCTGCAACAGCCAGTGCTCGCTGGCGCGCCATTCCAGTTGGCCGAACAGGCGCCAGGTGGTGTCGTCCAGGGTGCCGTTGAAGTAGGTGTCGGAGTCGGCGCGGTCATAGCGATAATTCACACCGCTGACCAGGCGCAGGCTGTCGGACAGGCTCAGGGTGTCCTGAATCTCCAGGTCGTAGCGGCTTTCGCGGGTGCTTTGGTTGATGTCGCCGCACACGCTCTGGTTGGCGCCGTTGCGCCACTGGTCCAGGACCTGGTTGCCCAGCGCTTGCTCGTCGGCGCTGCCCGGTGGCGCGACGCCCTGGCTGTAGCTGTCCATGTGCCGCGCCAGTTGTTCGGCGTAGTTGGGGTTGAGTTGCCACAATCGGGTCAGCTCGGGGCTGAACGAGACCTTGGCGTCGCAGGCCTTCCAGATCTGCTGGCGATCCCACTGTTGGGCGGAGCCCTGGATATACAGGCTGTGCTCGGGGTTGAAATCGAAGTTCCAGCGCAGGGACGCGGCGTAGTCCTTGGCCGCGACGTCGGAATTGTTGCCACCTTCGGTAATCCCGGCGAATACCGGTGTGTAGGTATAGGGCCGCTGGTTGGTCCCTTCCTTCGCGTTGAGTTGCCAGTCGATGCTTTGCTGCGCGTTCAACGTCTGGCTCACGGCCAGGCTGAAGCGGTTGAGGCGGCGGCTGTCACGGCGGTCGGCGCCGGCGGCATCGCTGTCAAAGCCGTCGTCTTGTTGCCCCGACAGGGACAAACGCAAGTCGCCGGTGTCCCAGCGCACGCCCTGGCTGGCGTAGTAGTCGTTGATCCCACGCTGACCACGGATGACTTTCACCCGCGCGCCCTGGCTGTTGGCCGGTGAGCGCGTAAGGATATTGACCACCGCCATCAGCGCGTTGGCGCCATAGCTGACGGTGTTGGGGCCGCGGAATACTTCGATGCGCTCGATATCTTCCATGGCCACTGGAATGTCGCTCCAGTCTACGGTCGCCAGGCCCGCCCGATACACGGAGCGCCCGTCGATCAACACCTGCATGCGCCGCGCATCGCTGGCACTGGTGCCGTGGTAGTTCACCGCCGCCTGATTGCCGGTGGTGTAGCCGACCATCATCCCCGGCACCAGGCGCAGCAGTTCGCTGATGTCCCGCGCGCCGCTGGCCTTGATCAACTCGCTGTCGATCACCGTCATGCTGCCCGGCACGGCGGCGGCCGATTGCTTGAGGCGCGTGGCGGTCAGGACCTGTGGCAGCGGTTGGCTGTCGAGGAACAGATCGTCGGCCAGCACCGTGCCGCTGCACAGCAGCATCAACAGCAGAGATGAACGGGGAGAGGGGCCCAAATGCACGGAACGGCCTTGATAATTGCGGATAGCCGCCCATGTTAACTGAGGTCGGGCCATTTGCCAGTCGTAGGACTTGCAATTACTTCACACAAACGTGGCATTTTCTGACAAACCCACGAATTGACGCGGGGGCTGGCCGCAAGCGGGTCGCTCCGTATAATGCGGCCATCGCCACTGGTATGGATTAACGGATTGCATATGACTGAACAGCGCCCTATTGCGGTCCTCGGAGGCGGAAGTTTTGGCACCGCCGTGGCTAACCTGCTGGCCGAAAACGGCCACGCGGTGCGCCAGTGGATGCGTGATCCCGAGCAGGCCGAGGCCATCCGGGTAAACCGCGAAAACCCTCGTTACCTGAAAGGCATCAAAATCCACGCGGCCGTCGAACCCGTGACGGACTTGCTGGCGACCCTGACGGACTGCGACCTGTGCTTCGTCGCGCTGCCGTCCAGCGCCCTACGCTCGGTCCTGGCGCCCCATGCCGAACGCCTGGCCGGCAAGCTGCTGGTCAGCCTGACCAAGGGCATCGAGGCGCAGACCTTTATGCTGATGAGTGAAATCCTCACCGAGATCGCGCCTCAGGCGCGTATTGGCGTGTTGTCCGGGCCGAACCTGGCGCGGGAAGTCGCCGAGCACGCGTTGACCGCCACGGTCATCGCCAGTGAAGACGAAGAGCTGTGCGAGCGGGTCCAGGCCGTGCTGCATGGCCGCACCTTCCGCGTCTACGCCAGTGGCGACCGCTTTGGTGTCGAACTGGGCGGCGCGTTGAAAAACGTCTACGCGATCATTGCCGGCATGGCGGTGGCACTGGGCATGGGTGAAAACACCAAGAGCATGCTGATTACCCGCGCGCTGGCCGAGATGACCCGCTTTGCGGTGAACCAGGGCGCCAACCCGATGACCTTCCTCGGGCTGGCCGGCGTGGGCGACTTGATCGTCACCTGCTCGTCGCCGAAAAGCCGCAACTACCAGGTCGGTTTCGCCCTGGGCCAGGGCTTGAGCCTGGAGGACGCGGTGACGCGCCTGGGCGAAGTGGCCGAAGGCGTCAACACCCTCAAGGTGCTGAAGGCCAAGGCCCAGGAAGTCGGCGTGTATATGCCGTTGGTCGCCGGGTTGCACGCGATCCTGTTTGAAGGGCGCACCTTGAACCAGGTCATCGAGTTGTTGATGCGCGCCGAACCGAAAACCGATGTCGATTTTATTTCCACCAGTGGTTTCAACTGAGGAACGCGTCATGAACGATCCGAAAGCAGCGCCCAAGTACGAATCCATTGTGTTGCGCATCCTCTGGATGCTGGTGTTTGCCCTGGTGTGGCAGGTCGCGCAGTTCCTGCTCGGCGCCTTGGTGGTGGTGCAGTTGATCTACCGCCTGGTGTACGGCGCGCCGAACCTGGGCCTGATGAACTTTGGCGACAGCCTCAGCCAGTTCCTCGCGCAGATCGGCCGCTTCGGCAGCTTCCACACCGAGCAAAAGCCGTGGCCATTCGCCGATTGGCCAACCCCGCGCGCACCCGAGGGCGAAGCCGCCCACAGCGTGCCGCCCGCGCCGCACCCGGTGCGCGATGAAGAGCCAAAACTGTGAAGCTGTGGATTCTGCGCCACGGTGAGGCCGAAGGGCATGCCCGCACGGATGCCGAGCGCAACCTCACCGAACATGGCCGTGGCGAAGTCTTGCGCAGTGCCGCGCACCTGATCGGCCCAGCCCCTCAGTGCGATCATCGCCAGCCCCTATGTGCGGGCGCAGCAGACCGCACAACTGGTGCGCCAGGCCTTGGGCTTTGAGCCGGAAATCCGCACGGTGCCGTGGCTGACCCCCGAGGGCAGCCCGCTGCAAGTGCTGGAACAGCTCGACACCGACGACAACGTGCTGCTGGTCAGCCATCAGCCGTTGGTGGGCAGCCTGATCAGCTTTTTGCAGCATGGCCATCAGCGCCAACCGCAACCGATGCACACCGCGAGCCTCGCGGAACTGGAAGGGGATTTTCCGCTGGCGGGGCTGATGAGCCTGGTCAGCGTGAAGAATCCGTAGGCTGGATCGCTGCTTTGTGTGTGCTATATAGTCAGCCAAGCAAGTGCTTGGTTGGCTATGATCGGACCACACAGGAGCGCGTCCCATGCCCGTCGCTTTTCGTTTGCCGTTGCAGGTCTTCTTTGAACGTGAAGCGCGCCATCCGCGCAAAACCTTTCTGGTCCAGCCTGTCGGCGGGGGCGAGGTGCACAGCCTCACCTGGGGCGATGTCGGCCACCAGGCCCGATGCGCCGCGCACTGGCTGCGTGCCCGTGAACTGCCCCGTGGTTCGCACATTGCCCTGATTTCGAAAAACTGCGCGCACTGGATCATCGCCGACCTGGCGATCTGGATGGCTGGGCATGTCTCGGTGCCCTTGTACCCCAACCTTACTGCCGACTCCGTCGCCCATGTGCTCAACCATTCCGAGGCGGCGCTGGTGTTTGTCGGCAAGCTCGACGATTGGCCGGCGATGGCGCCCGGTGTGCCCGCCGGTGTGCCGACCATCAGCCTGCCGCTGTGCCCGCCCGGCACGTTTGATTTCAGCTGGGCCGACCTGCAAGCCTGCTCGCCCATTCAAGACAACCCAGAGCCTGCGGCCGCGGATCTTGCGACCATCATCTACACCTCCGGCACCACCGGCCTGCCCAAGGGCGTGATGCACAGCTTCGGCGCCCTGGGCTTTGCTGCCACGCGCGGTACCGAAGTGTTTGGCCTGGGGGAGGGCGACCGGTTGTTGTCGTACCTGCCGCTGTGCCATGTGGCCGAGCGGATGTTTGTCGAGATGGCCGCGATCTATACCGGGCAAACCGTGTTTTTCGCCGAGAGCCTGGACACCTTTCTGACCGATCTGCGTCGGGCGCGGCCGACGGCGTTGTTTGGCGTGCCGCGCATCTGGACCAAATTCCAGCTGGGGGT
This sequence comes from Pseudomonas sp. FP453, assembly GCF_030687495.1. NCBI lineage: Bacteria > Pseudomonadati > Pseudomonadota > Gammaproteobacteria > Pseudomonadales > Pseudomonadaceae > Pseudomonas > Pseudomonas sp. FP453. The sequence continues at coordinate 2,008,367 of NZ_CP117435.1, forward strand.
CTACGCCAAGATCCCGCAAAAACGCCTCGATACCCTGTTGCGCCTGCCGTTTATCGGCAAGCGTGTGGGCCATAAAGTGCTCGCCGGCCTAGGGCTGGATGAATTGCGCATCGCCCTGTCCGGCGCGGCGCCGGTGCCCGAGGCGCTGCTGCGCTGGTATCAACGCCTGGGCCTGGATGTGCTGGAGGTGTACGGCATGACCGAGAGTTGCGGCTACTCCCATGTGTGCCGCCCCGGCCAGCAGACCATCGGCTGGATCGGCCTGCCATGCCCGGGGGTTGAAGTGCGCATCGACGCCTCGGGCGAAGTGCAGGTGCGCAGCGGTGCGACCATGCTCGGTTACTTCAAGGACCCCGCGAAGACCGCCGAGACGCTCACCGCCGATGGCTTCCTGCGCACCGGCGACAAGGGCGAGCAGGACGCCGATGGCCGCCTGCGCCTGACCGGGCGGCTCAAGGAAATCTTCAAGACCAGCAAAGGCAAATACGTAGCCCCGGCGCCGATTGAAAACCGCCTGGCCGAACATGCGCACATCGAACAGGTGTGCGTGGTCGGCGATGGCCTCGGCGCGCCGATTGCGTTGTGTGTGCTATCGACGCTGGCGCACGACCGCCAAGCCCTGCAAGGCAGCCTTGAGCGCTGGCTGGAGGCGGTCAACCAGACGTTGGATAAACATGAGCGCCTGCGCCAATTGGTGGTGGTCAATGACAGCTGGGCGGTGGAAAACGGCTTCCTGACGCCGACCCTGAAGATCAAGCGCAACGTGATCGAATCGACTTACGGTGCATATTTGCAGACTTGGAGCGAGCGTTCCGAATCCGTTCTGTGGCAGGATTAGGCTCATCATAAAACCAACAAAGGACTATCCCATGGGCCTGTGGCGCACCCAACCGAACATCGAACAACTCAACGCGATCCAGAAAAACACCATCGGTGAACTGCTGGACATTCGCTTCGAAAGCTTCGACGACGAATCCCTGACCGCCAGCATGGTGGTCGATCATCGCACCCATCAGCCCTACGGCCTGCTGCACGGCGGCGCGTCGGTGGTGCTGGCGGAAAGCGTCGGCTCCATGGCGGCGTACCTGTGTATCGACGCCAGCAAGTTCTATTGCGTGGGCCTGGAGGTCAACGCCAACCACCTGCGCGGTGTGCGCAGCGGGCGGGTGACGGCGGTGGCGCGGGCGATTCATATCGGCCGCACCACCCAGGTGTGGGATATCCGCTTGACCAATGATGACGGCAAAGCCAGCTGCGTTTCGCGCCTGACCATGGCCGTGGTGCCGCTGGGCGAGCAGCCGCCGGCGCGATAGGCGTGGCGTGAGTGTCATCATTCCTGGCAGTTACAGTCATTGCTGTTGCGGCCAGGCGTGGTGACAATCGATTTCTGTTTTTGTAGATGAGTCCGGTATGTCGCAGCACGTGTTTTTTGCCCACGCCAATGGTTTCCCTTCGGCTACGTACGGCAAGTTGTTTGCCGCCCTGGCCCCGGAATACGCCGTGGCTCATTTGCCGCAGCACGGTCACGACCCCAGGTTCCCGGTGGACGATAACTGGCAGAACCTGGTGGACGAGTTGATCCACCACCTGGAGCAGCAGCCGGAACCGGTGTGGGGCGTGGGCCATTCCCTCGGTGGCGTGCTGCATCTGCATGCGGCCATGCGTTGCCCACAGTTATATCGCGGCGTGGTGATGCTCGACTCGCCGGTGCTGACCCGTGCCGACCGCTGGGTGATCCGCGCCGCCAAGCGCCTGGGCTTTATCGACCGCCTGACCCCCGCCGGGCGCACCCTGGGCCGGCGTGAAGAGTTCCATGACCTGGACAGCGCGCGCAGCTACTTCGCCGGTAAAACCCTGTTTCGCGGTTTCGACCCGGAATGCTTCGACGCCTACCTGCAACACGGCTTGCACCAGGTTGGCGACCGCCTGCGCCTGCGCTTCGACCCGGCCACCGAAATCAGCATCTACCGCGGCGTGCCCCACACCAGCCCCGGTCAGGTGCGCCAGTTGAAAGTGCCGCTGGCGGTGGTGCGCGGCCGCCAGAGCCGGGTGGTGATGCGTCACCACGCCAGCGGTGTCGATCGCCTGCCGATGGGCGAAATGCTCACCATGCCCGGCGGTCATATGTTCCCCCTCGAACGCCCCCAGGACACCGCGACCTTGATCAAGAACCTGTTCTCCCGCTGGGCCGCCCGTGAGGGCAACTGCCCATGAGCGCGGCGGTGGAAGAAGTGCGCCTGAGCCTGCCCCATATAGAGTTGGCGGCTCACTTGTTTGGGCCCGAAGACGGTTTGCCGGTGATCGCCCTGCATGGCTGGCTGGACAACGCCAACAGCTTTGCGCGGCTGGCGCCAAAGCTTGAGGGCTTGCGCATCGTCGCCTTGGACATGGCGGGGCATGGGCATTCGGCGCATCGCCCTGCAGGGGCCGGTTATGCCTTGTGGGATTACGTCCACGACGTGCTGCACGTCGCCGAACAATTGGGCTGGAAACGTTTTGCATTACTTGGCCACTCACTGGGCGCCATCGTGTCCCTGGTGCTGGCCGGCGCGTTGCCGGAGCGCGTGACGCACCTGGGATTGATCGACGGCGTGATCCCGCCGACCGCCAGCGGCGAGAACGCCGCCGAGCGCCTGGGCATGGCGTTGCAGGCGCAATTGGATTTGCAGGACAAACGCAAGCCGGTCTACGCCACCCTGGAGCGTGCCGTGGAAGTGCGCATGAAAGGCCTGGTGGCGGTCAGTCGCGAAGCCGCCGAACTGCTGGCCCAGCGCGGTTTGATGCCGGTGCCGGGCGGTTACACCTGGCGTACCGACAGTCGCTTGACCCTGGCATCACCGATGCGCCTGACCGACGAACAAGCCATGGCCTTCGTGCGGCGGGTGGGTTGCCCTACGCAGTTGGTGGTCGCCGCCGACGGCATGCTGGCGAAACATCCAGAATTGCTTTCCCAACTGCCCTTCACCGTGACCACGCTGCCAGGCGGCCATCATTTGCACCTGAATGACCAGCCCGGCGCAGCTCTTGTTGCAGACTGTTTCAATCGCTTCTTCTCTGCGCCTTGACTTGGCGGGGTCAACTGCCGAGGCTGGGCGGATTGAAAGGGAGCCAACCATGAACCATCTCAACACTGCTATGACCTCCGCTGGCCACGGCGCGTTGATCCTATGAGCGTGCGTAACGGCTGTATCCGTATCCTCGGGCTAAGCCTGCTCAGCCCATTGGTGTTCGCCGCCGACGTGCCGGGAAGCCAGGACCTGCCGGCCGTGGCCCGGCAAGTCGACGCGCAAATCGTCGATTACCGCCCCGCCGAAGAAAAGGAACGCATCTACCCCATGGGCGCGATCCGCAAGATCAGCGGCCAGTTGCGCTACGAAGGCCAGGCCACCGCACGCGGCCAGGCCACGGCGATCACCTATGAGTTGCCCGCCGAGCACAGTTCCAGCACTGCGTTTACCGTGACGCGCGAGGCGTTGCAGGCCAAAGGCGCGCAGTTGCTGTTCTGGTGCAAAGCCCGTGATTGCGGCGAAAGCAGCCTGTGGGCCAACGAAATCTTCGGCAACGCCAAGCTGGTGGGCGCCGACAGTGAGCAGGAATACCTGCTGCTGCGCCTGGCCGAGCCGCAAGCCAACAGCCTGATCGCGCTGTACGCCATTACCCGTGGCAACCGCCGTGCCTACCTGCACGTGGAGCAGTTGGATGCCGGTGCGCCGCTGGGTGACCTGCTGCCCACCTCGGCCACGCTGTTGCGCGAGCTTAAAAGCACCGGCGAGCTGGACTTGCCGAAGTTGGCCGCCGAGCCGGATGACACCTGGCTAACCCTGATTTCCCGTGGGCTCAACCTCGACACCACCCTGCGTGTCAGCCTCGCCGGGCCGAATGCCGAAGCCTGGCGCCAGGCCTTGATCGACAAGGGCGTGCGTGCCGCGCGCCTGGAGACCGGCACCGGCGGCACCAAGGGCTTGCACCTGCATCTGATACGCTAGGCGTTATCGGGCGAACGGCCCCGCGCCGTTCGCCTAAGCTGTCTTCCTAACGCCTTCTGCTAGAGATACCCCATGCTCAATAACGATCGCCTGCTGGTGCAAATCCTGCTGCTGGTGCTGTTTGGTGCCAGCTTCTGGGTCATGGCGCCGTTCTGGTCGGCGCTGTTCTGGGGCGCGGTGCTGGCGTTTGCCAGCTGGCCGCTGATGCGTTTGCTGACCCGTGCGCTGGGTGGCCGTGAATCGTTGGCCGCCGGCATCCTGACCCTGGGTTGGATGTTGCTGGTGGCGGTGCCGCTGGTGTGGCTGGGGTTCAACCTGGCGGATCATGTGCGCGATGCGGTGGCGCTGATCAAGGACATCCAGGTTGACGGCCTGCCCGAAGCGCCGACCTGGCTGGGTTCGATCCCGTTTGTTGGCGAGCGGCTGGTGGGCATGTGGGACACCATCGACCAGCAAGGCGCTGCGCTGATGGTCACGCTCAAACCCTACCTGGGCCAGGTCGGCAACTGGCTGCTGGCGCGCAGTGCGCAGATCGGCGGCGGCATCCTGGAACTGACCCTGAGCCTGGTGTTCGTGTTCTTTTTCTACCGTGACGGCCCGCGCCTGGCGATGTTCGTGCACCGCCTGCTGGAGCGCTTGATCGGTGACCGTGCCGGTTACTACATCGAACTGGTGGCGGGCACCGTGCAACGGGTGGTCAACGGCGTGATCGGCACAGCCGCCGCCCAGGCGCTGCTGGCGCTGATCGGCTTTCTGATCGCCGGCGTGCCGGGCGCGCTGGTGCTGGGGATCGTCACCTTCCTGCTCAGCCTGATCCCCATGGGGCCGCCGCTGGTGTGGATCCCGGCCACGGCCTGGCTGGCGTGGAAGGGCGACTACACCTACGCGGTGTTCCTGGGCGTGTGGGGCACGTTCATCATCAGCGGCGTCGACAACGTGCTCAAGCCGTACCTGATCAGCCGCGGCGGCAACCTGCCGCTGGTGATCGTGCTGCTCGGGGTGTTTGGCGGGTTGATTGCGTTCGGGTTTATCGGCTTGTTTATCGGCCCGACGTTGTTGGCGGTGGCGTATAGCTTGCTGATGGACTGGAGTGCGACCCAGGCCCAGGGCCGTCGGGAAGACAAACCCTTATAACTGAGCGAGTGGAGATCATTGTGGGAGCTGGCTTGCCTGCTATAGCGGTGGGTCAGCCACACATGCATCAACTGACAGTCTGCTATCGCAGGCAAGCCAGCTCCCACATGGAGCGGTGTCAGTCTGTTACGTTCGGGGTAGCCACATGACAGCAGTCAACCCGCCGCCTGGGGTTTCCTCCAGGCTCAGCTTCCCGCCCAAGCGCTCCGCCGCATCCTTGGAAATCGTCATGCCCAAGCCAACGCCACCGGAATTGCGGTTGCGCGAACCTTCCAGGCGAAAGAACGGTTCGAACACCGCCTCACGCTGATCCGCAGCAATCCCCGGGCCGTGGTCGATCACGCGGATGATCAGGGCCTCGCGGCTGTCCTCCAGTTCGACCCGCGCCGTGCCGGCATAGCGCAACGCGTTGTCGATCAGGTTGTTGAGGCACGAGCGCAAGGCCATCGGTTGCACCTGCAATGGCGCGCAGGTGCCGCCGTGTTGCACATCGGAGCCCTGGTCCTGGGCGTTCTCGCTCATGGACTCCACCAGCGCCTGCACATCGAGCCAGTGCCGGGTTTCGCTGGTGCGTTGTTCGTGCAGGTAGCTCAGGGTCGCGTCGAGCATGCCGATCATGTCGTTGAGGTCCTGGCGCATCTGGCCCTGCAACTTGGGGTCTTCGATCTGCTCCAGGCGCAACTTGAGGCGCGACAGCGGCGTGCGCAGGTCATGGGAGACCGCGCCGAGCATGCGCGCGCGCTGGCTGACCTGTTCGCGGATGCGCCGTTGCATCAGGTTGAAGGTCGAAGCGGCCTGTTTCGCCTCGCGCGGCCCGGATTCGTCGAGGGGCGGGCTGTCGAGGTCCAGGCTCAGGCGCTCGGCGGCTTCGCTGAGGCGCTGGATCGGCCGGCTCAGCAGCTTGGCGCCGTACCAGGCGGCGATGATCAGCGAGATGAACTGGAACGTCAGCGGCACCACCGGGCCGCCAAACCAAGGGCGACGGTGTTCCTTGTTCAACGGCACCATCCTGCCGTCCGGCTGCTCGACAAAGGTTTCCTGGGGCGGCGGCGGAGGGGGGCCGTAATAGCGGAACCAGGCGATGGCCAGCACGTGGGCGAGGATGATCGCCACCAGCAATACGCCGAACAGCCGCCCGAACAACGTATTGAAGGTGGCACGCATCAGCCGATATCCCGGGCGTCGAACAGGTAGCCTTCGCCGCGTACGGTCTTGATCAGTTGCGGTGCCTTGGGGTCATCGCCGAGTTTCTGGCGCAGGCGCGAGACCAGCAGGTCGATGCTGCGGTCGAAGGCTTCGATGGAGCGACCCCGGGCCGCGTCCAGCAACTGTTCGCGGCTCAATACGCGGCGTGGCCGTTCGATAAACACCCACAGCAGGCGGAATTCGGCGTTGGACAGCGGCACCACCAGGCCATCGTCGGCCACCAGTTGGCGCAGCACGCTGTTCAGGCGCCAGTTGTCGAAGCGGATATTCGCGCGCTGCTCGGTGCGGTCATCGCGCACGCGGCGCAGGATGGTCTGGATGCGCGCCACCAGTTCACGGGGTTCGAACGGCTTGGACATGTAGTCGTCGGCGCCCAGTTCCAGGCCGATGATGCGGTCGGTGGGTTCGCAGCGGGCGGTGAGCATCAGGATCGGGATGTCCGACTCCCCGCGCAGCCAGCGGCACAGCGACAGGCCGTCTTCCCCCGGCAGCATGAGGTCGAGCACCACCACGTCGAAGGTTTCGGCCTGCATGGCCACGCGCATGGCGGCGCCGTCGGTGACGCCGGTGGCGAGGATGTTGAAGCGCGCCAGGTAGTCGATCAGCAGTTCGCGGATCGGCACGTCGTCATCGACAATCAGCGCGCGGGTGTTCCAGCGCTTTTCATCGGCGATCACCGAACCTTTGTGCTCGTCGTTCATAGAGACGGGAGGGGTATGCATAGTGCGATCATCTGCCTGGTTGTGACGGTCAGCATAGGCGCCCAGCCCCATGGCTGGAAGTGCTGGACGGTGGGTCGTGCGGGCGAGGCTAGCGGTGGGGCGTGTTGGGGGCATGTCGTGAATGTATCAGCTTTGAAATAATTGCCTGAAACACCCGTTGCCGTGCGCTCTGTCAGTATTTACCGATCATCGGATCCCGCAACGGCGCTGCTTGCGCTACAATCCGCGCCGATTTCGACTTGCCTGAGAGCCCATTCCAATGTCCGTCTGCCAGACTCCTATCATCGTCGCCCTGGATTACCCCACTCGTGACGCCGCACTGAAGCTGGCTGACCAGTTGGACCCGAAGCTTTGCCGGGTCAAGGTCGGCAAGGAACTGTTCACCAGCTGCGCGGCAGAAATTGTCGGCACCCTGCGTGACAAAGGCTTCGAAGTGTTCCTCGACCTGAAATTCCACGATATTCCCAACACCACCGCCATGGCCGTGAAAGCCGCGGCCGAGATGGGCGTGTGGATGGTCAACGTGCACTGCTCCGGTGGCCTGCGCATGATGACCGCCTGCCGTGAAGTGCTGGAACAGCGCAGCGGCCCGAAACCGCTGCTGATCGGTGTGACCGTGCTGACCAGCATGGAACGCGAAGACCTGGCCGGCATCGGCCTGGACATCGAGCCACAGGAACAAGTGTTGCGCCTGGCGGCGCTGGCGCAGAAAGCCGGCCTTGATGGTCTGGTGTGTTCGGCGTTGGAAGCCCAGGCGCTGAAGACCGCGCACCCGTCGCTGCAACTGGTGACCCCGGGGATTCGTCCGGCGGGCAGTGCGCAGGATGACCAGCGCCGAATCCTGACGCCGCGTCAGGCGCTGGATGCAGGTTCTGACTATCTGGTGATTGGTCGCCCGATCAGCCAGGCGGCGGACCCGGCGCAGGCGTTGGCGGCAGTGGTTGCCGAGATCGCCTGATATCTGGAGTCAGCACGGTTAAAAATGTGGGAGCGGGCTTGCCCGCGATGGCGCAGTGTCAGTTGATACATTCATAACTGATCCGCCGCAATCGCGGGCAAGCCCGCTCCCACATTTAGCTCTCAAACATTCAGAACCAGGGTGTTTCAGTTCACTTTCAGCACCAACTTCCCAAAGTTCTCACCGTTGAACAGCTTCATCAGCGTCTCCGGGAACGTCTCCAGCCCCTCCACGATATCCTCCTTGCTCTTGAGCTTGCCCTGGGCCATCCAGCCACCCATCTCTTGTCCGGCGGCAGCGAAGTTGGCCGCGTGATCCATCACCACAAAACCTTCCATGCGCGCACGATTGACCAGCAATGACAGATAGTTGGCCGGGCCTTTCACCGCTTCCTTGTTGTTGTACTGGCTGATGGCACCGCAAATCACCACCCGCGCCTTCAGCGCGAGGCGGCTGAGCACCGCGTCGAGAATGTCGCCGCCGACGTTATCGAAATACACGTCCACGCCCTTGGGGCACTCGCGCTTGAGCGCAGCGGGCACGTCTTCGTTTTTGTAGTCGATGGCCGCGTCGAACCCCAGTTCATCCACGAGGAATTTGCACTTGTCGGCGCCGCCGGCAATGCCCACCACGCGGCAGCCTTTGATCTTGGCGATCTGCCCGGCAATGCTGCCCACTGCACCGGCCGCGCCGGAAATGACCACGGTGTCGCCAGCCTTGGGCGCGCCGGTGTCCAGCAGGGCGAAATAGGCGGTCATGCCGGTCATGCCCAGTGCCGACAGGTAGCGCGGCAACGGCGCCAGTTTCGGATCAACCTTGTAGAAACCGCGCGGCTCACCGAGGAAGTAATCCTGCACGCCCAAGGCACCGTTCACGTAGTCGCCGACGGCAAACTTGGGGTTGTTCGACGCAATCACTTCTCCCACGCCCAGCGCGCGCATCACTTCGCCGATGCCCACCGGTGGGATGTAGGACTTGCCTTCATTCATCCAGCCACGCATGGCCGGGTCGAGAGACAGGTATTCATTGCGCACCAGCACTTGGCCGTCCTGCGGCGTGCCCACCGGGACTTCCTGATAGATGAAGGTGTCCCGCGTGGCGGCACCGACCGGGCGTTTGGCGAGCAGGAATTGGCGGTTGGTCTGGGCAGTCATGGCAGGGACTCTTTTAGAAATGAACCATGATTGATAGACCCAGAACGGCTTGCGAGCAAGGTTCACCGGCCAGTGCGAATGCCCATCGATAGACAAGGCTGATAGTCAGGCCGGTGGCTTTATCATTGTGATCCATGCAGCGCCAACTGGCCTTCTGATAGTGCTGACGCGCCCGTCGCTGCGTTGGCTAGACTCGGCCCACGGCAATTTCTCCCAAAGGACATCCCCCATGAGCATGACGTTTTCCGGCCAGGTCGCCCTGGTGACTGGTGCCGCCGCCGGTATTGGCCGCGCTACCGCGTTGGCGTTCGCCGCCGAAGGTTTGAAGGTGGTGGTTGCCGACCTCGACGCGGCGGGCGGCGAGGGCACTGTGGCGCTGATCCAGCAGGCGGGCGGTGAAGCGCTGTTTGTGCGCTGCAACGTCACCCTGGAAGCGGATGTGCAGCAACTGATGGCGCGCACGGTCGCCGCCTATGGTCGCCTGGACTACGCCTTCAACAATGCCGGCATCGAGATTGAAAAGGGCAAGCTGGCCGACGGCAGCCTGGATGAGTTCGACGCCATCATGGGCGTCAACGTCAAAGGCGTGTGGTTGTGCATGAAGTATCAACTGCCGCTGTTGCTGGCCCAGGGCGGCGGGGCGATCGTCAACACCGCGTCGGTGGCGGGGTTGGGTGCGGCGCCGAAGATGAGCATTTACGCGGCCTCCAAACATGCGGTGATCGGCCTGACCAAGTCGGCGGCCATCGAGTACGCAAAAAAGCACATCCGCGTGAATGCGGTATGCCCGGCGGTGATCGACACCGATATGTTCCGCCGCGCCTATGAAGCCGACCCGCGCAAGGCCGATTTCGCTGCGGCCATGCACCCGGTCGGGCGCATCGGCAAGGTCGAGGAAATCGCCGCAGCCGTGCTTTATCTGTGCTGCGACGGTGCCGCTTTTACTACCGGCCAGGCGTTGGCGGTGGACGGTGGCGCGACGGCCATCTAGGACCTGCAAACGCACCTCACCTGAAAAGGTTTGGGGCGCTGTGGGGTTTTTCCATAGCTGGCAAAACGCCGCGTCCTAATGTGTATCAGTAGGTAAATAACTCAATAAAATCAATACTTTAGTAAAACTTGGCGACCGGTTGTGATGGACTTCTGTGCTTAACTCTTGCGGGTTGAATAACAGACAGTGAAGTGAGTGGCTCATGGATTTAGGGATCGATCGACAAGCCCTTGTACCGGTGGTGCAACAGATCATCAGCGCGGTGGCTGAATGGATTCGCAAAAGCGAGGCGAGCCCTGGCACGCGTCTGCCCTCCATCCGCCAATTGGCCCTCGACAACCTGCTTAGCCAGTCCAGTGTCATCGAGGCTTTTGAGCGCATGGTGGCCCAGGGACTGCTGGCCTCGAAGCCGGGTTCAGGCTTTGTTGTGGCCGAGCCCACGGCCCACCACGAGCGTCATTGGTATGAAGGTGCAGAGCAAGATTGGGGGGCATTTACCGACAGCCCGCTGGGTGAGCTGAAACTGGGGTGTGGCTGGCTGCCGGATGCCTGGCGCGAAAGCGATGACATCAGCTATGCGATCCGCGAAGTCAGCCGCACCGACACCGGTGGAGTGTTCAACTACAGCACGCCGCTGGGGTTGCCGGTGCTGCGCGAACAGTTGCTCAAGTGCCTGACCCGCATGCACGTGGCCAGCAGCCTTGACCGCATTCTCACCACCCAGGGTGCCAGCCAGGCCCAGGACCTGCTGATACGCACGCTGCTCAAGGCCGGCGACACGGTGGTGGTGGAAACCCCTGGCTACGGCAACCTCTATCGCCAGTTGGCCTTCCACGGCGTCAAGCTGCTGGAGGTGCCCCGTACCCGTGGCGGCCCGGACATCGCGGTGCTGGAGGCACTGTTGCAGGTGCATCGGCCCAAATGCCTGTTCATCAGCAGCCTGTACCACAACCCCACCGGCACCAGCCTGTGCCGCCCGGTGGCCGAGCGCTTGCTGCAACTGGCCCAGGCCAGAGATTTCCTGATCATTGAAGAAGACGTCTATGGCGACCTGCAACATGCCAGCTGCACGCGTCTGGCGGCGTTGCCCCATGATGATCGGGTGATCTACATCTCCAGTTTCTCCAAGACCTTGAGCAGCGCGCTGCGGGTGGGCTATCTCAGTGCCAGCACGGCGATCATCGCGCAGTTGGTCAACCTCAAGACCCTGACCGGCATCGGTACGTCCCGATTCGCCGAGGCGGTGGTGGCGACGCTGCTGGCCAACGGCACCTATCGCAAATGGGTGCAGCGCCTGCGCAAGCGCCTGAACACGCAAATGGCCGCCACCCTGCAAGTGCTGGAGGACGAGGAGTGGGAGGTGTTTGCCGTGCCCGCTGGCGGCATGTTCCTGTGGGCACGCCCTGGGGTGGGGGATCGTGGGCGGTTGCCGGCCTGTGCCCGTCGACTGGGCGTGCTGCTGTCGCCGGGGGCGCTGTTCAGTCCGGCCGGGGAGCCCAGCGATTGGCTGCGGATCAATGTGGCCTATGCGGCTGATCAGCGTGCCTTGGCGTTGTTCCGCAGCATGGGGCCTGCCAGATCGACCTCGACCATTCTGAAAACGACGAGCATGTAGCTTTTTGCCATTATTGTGGCGCCAATGCCTTGTGTCGCTGGCCCGTGGTTGCGAATCTCGTTGCTGGTCAATCGGGCGGGCTGGCAGCTGCCCTTGCAAGAGGGTTCAAGTGCAATGATTTCAGGCGTGCAACGACGTTTCGCCAACCTCGGTATGGCGAAGAAACTGGGCTTGGGCTTCCTCTTGGTGCTGTTGCTGACGGCGCTGGTGGCGGCGATCGGGGTGTGGTCGCTGCAAACCGTTGGGCAGCGTTTCGCCGGCCTCAACAGCATGTCTTCGCTGAACAGCGGCTTGCTCAAGGTGCGCCTGATCGAGCAGGACTACGCGCTGCACGCCGGCCCCAAGGCCGTCGACGCCTTGCATGCCAGCGTCGAGGCCTTGGCGGCCCTTGCAGCGAGCCTCAAGGCTCAGTCGCCAGCCAATGTGCCGGCCATGACTGATGTCGAGCAAGCCCTGGCCGCCTACCGCAAGGCGTTCGACGAGTTTGTCGAGCTGACCCAGACCAAGGACCTGGCGCTGGAAATGGCCAGTTGGTCGGTGTCCAGCGTGGCCAACAACCTTGACGTGTTGCAGGCTGGCCTGGCGGATGACGGCGCCTATGGCCTCAAGGAAAGCCAAGGCAAGGAGGGCGCGGAGTTTATCGAGCAGGCGGGGCAGGTCAGCCAGGTGTCGCGCCTGATGTTGCAGGCGATGAACGAGGCCCATGTGCGCCTGGATCAGAGCCGCAAGGGTGAAGAAGACAGCGGCGAGCAAGGCAAGATCGAGCAGGCCGACCAGGCGCTGGCCCAGGTCGAGCAATTGAAAACCGCGGTCAAGGACCCTGGCTACCAGACGGTGCTCAATGAGGTCTCCGGGCATATCGCCGCGTTCAGCGAGAAACTCGGTGAATACACCGGCCTGTTGGCGCAGGAAAAGGTTGTCTACAAACAGCTGCATGAGCGCGCCGAACAGGTGGTCAGCCGGGTCAACCAGGCCTATGCCGCCGAAGACCAGTCGATGCAGGCGCAACTGCAGAAAAGCACCTTGCTGATCATCGGTTCGTCCGCCCTGGCCCTGTTGGTGGGGTTGATTGCGGCGCTGGTGATCACGCGCTTGATCGTCGCACCGCTGCGCAGCGTGATCGCCGTCGCGCAGCAGATTGCGGCGGGTGATCTGAGCGGGCGGATGGAGGTCAGCCGGCGCGATGAAATCGGCCAGTTGATGCTGGCGATGCAGCAGATGGGCAATGGGTTGAGCCAGATGGTCAGCGGCTTGCAGGCGGGCATCGAGCAGTTGGCCAGTTCGGCGCAGTCGCTGTCCAGCGTCACCGAGCAGACCAATGTCGAGGTCAGTAGCCAGAAGGAAGAAACCGAGCAGGTGGCCACGGCGATGAACCAGATGACCGCCACCGTGCACGACGTGGCGCGCAATGCCGAGCAAGCCGCCCAGGCCGCGCAGACCGCCGACAGCAAGGTGGACAGCGGCCAGCAGGTGGTGCGCCAGAGTTTGCAGCGGATCGAGTTGCTCGCCAGCTCCAGTACCAGCGCCAGTGCCAGCATCGATAGCCTCAGTGCCGAAATCCAGAACATCGGCACGGTGCTGGGGGTGATCAAAAGCGTGGCCGAGCAAACCAACCTGCTGGCCCTTAATGCCGCGATCGAAGCTGCGCGCGCCGGGGAACAAGGCCGTGGTTTCGCGGTGGTGGCCGATGAAGTACGGGCGCTGGCCAAACGCACCCAGCAATCCACCGAAGAAATCGAGCGACTGGTCAGCACCTTGCGCAGCGCGGCGCAGTCGTCGGTGCAGCAGATCCAGCACAGTGGCGAGTTGGTGAAGCTGGCGGTCAGCGATGCGTTGGAAACCGAAAGCGCCCTGGGCAGCATCGCCACGGCGGTGTCGTTGATCCAGCAGATGAACCAGCAGATTGCCGCAGCGGCCGAGGAACAAAGCTCGGTGGCCGAAGAGATCAACCGCAGTGTCACCAGCATTCGCGCCAGCGCCGATCAGTCGGCGTTGAGCATGCAGGGCAATGCCGCGTCGAGCATCCAGTTGGCGCAGTTGGGCACGGAACTCAAGGGTATGGTCGGGCACTTCCGCCTGTGATCGCTACACGCCGGTAGCGACCCAGGAGGAGGGTGGTCAGGCGTGGTTGGCGAGGAAGGTCAGCAGCGCCTCATTGACGAAGTCCGGGTTCTCCCGGGCGCTGATATGCCCCGCGTCGGGGATCAGGATCAGGCTGCAACCGATCAGCTCGGCCATTTCCCGGGACTCGGCGGGTGGCCGGGGTTTGTCCTGCTCGCCGCACATCACCAGGGTGGTGTCGGCGTCCAGGCGCGGCAGTTGGTCCAGTACATCCTCGCGGCTGAAGATCAGGCGGCCCAATGGCACGATGCTTTGCAGCAGGCGCTCGCGGGGAAAGTCCTGCAGTGTCTGGCGAAAATCCTGATACAGCGCGGACTCGCGGTCGACCTCCGCGCGGAAGAAGATCGGTGCGATCACATCCAGCAACGGCTCGGGAATGGCGCCGGCGTCTTCGATCATCTTGAACAGCGAAAAGTAGTACTGGCGCGTGGCTTCTGGCTCGGCGCCGAGGTGGGTATCCATCAGCACCAGGCTGTTGACGCGCTCGGGCGCCAGCAGCGCCAGGCGTGCGCCCCACATGCCGCCGACCGACAGGCCCACCAGGTTGACCTGGGCGATGTCCAGGTGGTCGAGCAGCGCCAGGGCCTGGCGGGCAAGGTCATCGAGGGATCGGGTGCGGGTGGGCAGCGGGCCCGATTCGCCGTGGCCCCACAGCTCGGGGACGATGACGCGGTATTGTTGCGACAGGGCTTCGATCTGCGGCGTCCACATGGTGTGGTCCCACAGGTAGCTCGACCCCAGCAGCACGGCGGGGCCGCGGCCTTGGTCGATATAGTGCAACGGTTGTCCATCTATCACGGTGACAGGCATAGCAGGCCTCTGACTTCACGGAGTGAGGGGCACTTTTTTACGCGAGAAGGGGGCGGGGCGATAGGTGCAAAGTGATGGCATGTGGCGAACCGGGTTCGCCACAGGGGAGCGGGGACGATCAGTCGTAGATGACTTTCTTTTTCCACTCGGCGTCGGCGTCGACCACCTTCAGGCCTTCGGTCAGTTCGTTGACCTCGTCCTCGGCCGGCTTGCTGTTGGTCAATACCGTGGAGTTGGCGCGGGCCAGTTGTGACTCCAGCAATTGCAGTTGCGCGGCGTAGATCACCGGCTCCGGCTGTTTGCGCAGGTACTGCACGCCGCGCTCGAACGCCAGGCGCGCCTGGCCTGGCTGGCCCTGTTGCAGGGCATGCTGGCCGAGGTTGTTGAAGAACTCGATGTGCAGCAGCACGAGGATGTGGCGGATTTCCTTGATCCAGTGCTTGGCTTCGTTGGTCGGCAGGAAACCATCCTGGGCGGCTCGGGTGACCTGGCCGTGCAGGGCTTCGAGCAGGAAGCGAACGTCCTTGGCCTTGGCTTCGGTCTGGATCGGTGCCGGTGGGTTATTCACCGGGATCGATTCGCCCTGGGCAATCAATGCGTTCAGTTCGGTGATGCGGGCCTTGAGCGCTGCACTGGTCTTGTTGAGGTTGAGCAGGCGCTGGTTGACGTTGAGTTCCAGGCGGGTCATCAGCAGCTTGAGCGCCGGGTTCATCAACTGGCCCGGGAACGTCTCGGTGATTTCACCGCAGCGACGCAGGCGATCATTGAGCTCGATCACGGTGCGCTGCTTTTCCAGTTTGTTGTTTTCCACCACGTGGTTCATGTAGCCAATGGCGATCAGGATTACGATCCCGGCTATTACCAGCAGGGTGATCAGGAGTGGTGTCACCGGTGTGACCTCTTTGTAGGGTTTGCAGTGGAGTGTAGTGATTGGGGCATCTGGCGGATAGGACTGATCGACCAGTTGCCCGGGTAGATTCTTCTATATAGGTCATCCTTCCCTGCATAGATGCACATTGCCATCATTTGCTGCGGCGAACTATAACGCCTTGTCGTGCGCCAGAATATAGGCGCCAAGGCGCAGACGGACAGTTTGCCTGCACCGGCCGGGAAAGCAGGGCGAAGTCATTGATTTTAATAAATTTATCCTTGGGGGTTGACGACCTTTCAATCCATCCATAGAATGCGCGCCACTTAACGCGGAAAGCACACAGCAAAACGCAGTTAGGGAGTGAAGTTGTACGTGTGTCCCCTTCGTCTAGTGGCCTAGGACACCGCCCTTTCACGGCGGTAACAGGGGTTCGAGTCCCCTAGGGGACGCCATATTGCGGGAATAGCTCAGTTGGTAGAGCACGACCTTGCCAAGGTCGGGGTCGCGAGTTCGAGTCTCGTTTCCCGCTCCAAATTTAAGCAGTGTTGCCCTCGGGCGGCACTGAGTGAAACCAGGGCATGATCTTCGGATCTAATCTCTGGACACTGAAATACACACCATGTGTTTCAGTTGTGTGTCCCCTTCGTCTAGTGGCCTAGGACACCGCCCTTTCACGGCGGTAACAGGGGTTCGAGTCCCCTAGGGGACGCCATTTGCGGGAATAGCTCAGTTGGTAGAGCACGACCTTGCCAAGGTCGGGGTCGCGAGTTCGAGTCTCGTTTCCCGCTCCAATTTAAGCAGTGTTGCCTTCGGGCGGCACTGAGTGAAACCAGGGCATGATCTTCGGATCTAACCTCTGGGCACTGGAAGACACACCATGTGTTCCAGTAGCGTGTCCCCTTCGTCTAGTGGCCTAGGACACCGCCCTTTCACGGCGGTAACAGGGGTTCGAGTCCCCTAGGGGACGCCATTTGCGGGAATAGCTCAGTTGGTAGAGCACGACCTTGCCAAGGTCGGGGTCGCGAGTTCGAGTCTCGTTTCCCGCTCCATATTCAACAAAAACGCCGATCAGCGATGATCGGCGTTTTTGTTTGTGCGCGATTGATCGTTCCCACGCTCTGCGTTGGAACGCCTCTTGGGACGCTCCGCGTCCCGCGTGACGCAGAGCGTCACAAGGAGCATTCCCACGCAGAGCGTGGGAACGATCTAGCCCATCAGGATCAGAGCTTCGGCAACTGCCCCACACGCCCCATCATTTCCGTAACGATCTGCAGGTCCAACAAGAACTGCTCCACCGTCTTGAACTCATTGTCGGTGTGCCCGGTGTACTTCACCTCCGGCCGTGCCAGGCCGAACTGCACGCCATTGGGCAGCTCATGCACGGACGTCGCCCCGGCCGAGGTGCCGAATTTGTGCTCCATGCCCAGGTTTTCACTGGCCACCGCCAACAGCGCCTTGACCCACTCACCTTCCGGGTTGCGGTACATCGGCTCGGCCACCGAGTAGGTGAAGCTCACCTTGACCTTGGTCTGCTTGTCCCACGCACTCAGCTTGTCGGCAATTTCCTTTTTCAGCGTCTCCGGGGATTTGCCCTTCGGCACCCGCAGGTTCACCGCCAGCTTGAACGCCTTGTCATCCAGGCCGACAAAGGTCAGCGAGGTGGTCAGCGGGCCCATGAAATCGTCAGCGAACCCTACGCCCAACTTGCCGCCCAGGTAATCCAGGCCCCAGTTGTCGGACGCATACCGCGCGGCGTCGGTGATGTGGTTGTGCTTGAGGGCGATCTTGCCATCGACGCTGTGGATCAGCTCCAGCATGCGCGCCACCGGGTTGATGCCGGACTCGGGCTCGGAAGAGTGCGCCGAAACGCCGGTCACCGTCAGCTTGACCTCTTTGCCGACCACCTTGGCCGTCACCTCGAAGTCGCCGCCATTATTCTTGGCGTACTCGGTGCCCGCCTGTTGCAGGCTGGTGGCGAGTTCGGCGGGCTTGTCGCTGACGAAAGTCGCCACCGAGGCCGATGGGATCTGGTTGGTGGCCATGCCGCCGGTCATTGCGATGATTTCCGCGCCTTTGCCTTCGCCCTTGCGACGCGGGAAAGTGGCCATCACGGTGCCGTAGCCTTTCTCGGCGATCACCACCGGGTAGCCGCCGTCCAGCGCCAGGTTGTACTGCGGCGTGGGGTTGTGTTCGAAGTAATAGGGAATCGCGTCGCCGGAGGTTTCCTCGGTGGTGTCCACCAACAGCTTGAACGTGCGCGCCAGTGGCAGTTTCTCTTCCTTGATCACCTTCATCGCATACATCGCCACGACGATGCCGTTCTTGTCATCCTCGGTACCACGGCCGTACATGCGGTCGCCGATCAGCGTGACCTTGAACGGATCGAGCTTGGTGCCGTCCTTCAGTACCCAGTTTTCCGGTGTGACCGGCACCACGTCGGCGTGGGCATGAATACCCACCACTTCGTCGCTGGCGCCTTCCAGGGAAATTTCATACACACGGTTGTCGATATTGCGGAAGTTCAGGTTGAAGGCCTTGGCCAGGTCCTGGATCTTCGCGGCGATCTTGAGGAATTCCGGGTTTTTGTACTGCGGCAGGCCGTCGATATTGAAGGTGGGGATTTCCACCAGTTCGCGCAGGGTTTCGGTGGCGGCCTTGCCGTATTTCACCCGCGTATAGATGCCCAGCAAGCGATTGATTTCGTTCTGCTGGTCGGCGCTCAGGGGTTTGTTATCAAGAAAAGCGCTGATCGCCGGGCCCACGTCGGCGGTCTTGCCCAGGTCGCCCTTGGCCAGGGTGCCGAGGAAACCACGGAAATCAGTGACGGATGTTTCGTTGAAGCTCTTCAGAATCGCCGTGCTTTGCTCGGCGCTGATGTTGGCGAGCGCAGGGGTGGCGATGGCCGAGAGGCTGGCCGCGAACAGGGTGGCAGCCGCCAGTTGCTTGAGAGGGAAGTGCATTGTTGGAGCATTCCTTTGCAGGTAGTGAGTAAGAGGTTTCTGACTAAAGCGTCAGAAACATTTCCACACACTACCATTACTCAGGTGCGCATCGTCAATGCTGGCCAGGGTGGGGCTCGGGGTAATCCTTGTCTATCTCCAAGGCTCTAGCGTAAGGCCCATCCCATAACTGTTCGTGCAGTTGTCCTACGCGCTTGGCCATCGCTTCACTGCGCATCACCACCTCCAGGTTGCGCGAATTATCCAGGTAGCCGCCCAGCCAATTGCTGGTGCCAATCCACGCCACTTGTCCGTCGATCTCCATGGTCTTGCTGTGGATCACCCGCGCGTAGGGGATAAAGCCTTGCTTGGCTTGCGGCAGGGTGACGATCTTGACCTGCACGTTGGGCAGCACCGCCAGGCTCTTGAGGTAGGGCAGTTCCAGTTTGTCGGTGTTCCAGTTGGACACCATCAGCTTGACCGACACCCCCCGTGCCGCCGCTGCACGCACGGCGTTGTCGATCACCGCGTAGTACGGACGGGTGCGATCAGGTCCGTAGGAAAGCGGTGCGTAGTCCAGCAGTTGTACGCGTACTTCCTGTTTCGCTTCGCCCAGCAGGCGCGGCAGTTCCAGCTGTGAATCGCCGACGCCGGGCGGGTTGTAGCGTTGCGGGCTGGCCACCAGGTAATTGCCGGTACGCGGCGGTTCTTTACCGGCGGCGGGCAGCGGCACCGGTTGGTTGGCGGCCAGCGCCGCCTGGGCTTGCCAGTCCTGGTCGAAGATCGCCTGCACTTGGCCAACCACCGCGGTATCGCTGATGCGCAGCCCGGTTTCGTGGATATGTTCGAGGGAGCGCCAGTCGAAATTCTGGCTGCCGACAAACGCCTGCTTGCCGTCCACCACCAGGTATTTGGCGTGGATGATGCCGCCGCTCAGTTGGCCGTAGGGCAGCACGCGGAAGGTCAGGTTGGGGATCGCGCGCAAGCGTTCCAGCGTGGAAGCTTCCGACAACTTCAGGCCTTTTTCTTCGAGCAGGAAGCGAATCTTCACACCGCGTTTGCCGGCGGCTTCCAGGTGCTCGATGACGGTGTCCATCACCGAGCCGGGATGGTCGGCGGCGTAGAACTGGCCGATATCAATGCTGCTCTTGGCCGCGTCAAACAGTTCGATCCACACCGGGCCGGGCTGGCGCAAGTCGTCGGTGCCGAGGGCGGTGTCCACCGGCACGGTGTGCACCAGTTCAAACCCCGCAATTGAAAAGTCCGCCTGGGCCAGCGGACTGAGGAGCAAGCCGGCAAGGCCTGCGATGCGCAATTTCAAGGAGATGGGCATAGGTCTTCCTACCAGGAAAAAAGCGGGCGCATTGCGCGCCCGCTCAAACGATCATGCAGTGCGGCTATGCAGCGGCGTCGGCACCAGGTGCGGTACTTCGCTTTGCACACGGGCACCGGTGGCAGCGCGGATCAGCAGGATTTTCAGCTGGTCGTTGATGCGCTCCAGGCTGTCCTGGAAGAAGTTGTGGAACACCACGCAGAACAGCGCGATGGCGATCCCCAGGCCGGTCGCAAACAACGCCGTCCCGATGCCACCGGAAATCTGCCCTGGGTCGGACACACCGGCCGACGCCAGCGCCTTGAACGTGTCGATAATGCCGAGGATGGTCCCCAGCAGGCCCAACAGCGGCGCGGCGGTGGTGATGGTTTCGATGATCCACAGGCTGCGGGCCAACGGTGCGCGGGTGGTCAGATACTGGGTTTCGATGACGTCATCCAGGTCCTTGCGCGAGCCATGGCTGGCCTTTTGTGCCAGTACCGGCAACACCATGCTCAACGGCAGGCTGTCGCGACGGGTCAGGTTTTCCGGCAAGTCGCGTTCGCTGTGCACGTTGGCGCCGAGCACCTCGGTCAAGGCGCGGGCCTGGCGGCGCACATAGGCGAAGTACAGGCCACGCTCGATGGCGATAAAGATGGCGATGGCCATCGCGGCATACATCACATAGAAGGTGATGTCGTGAAGCACATTCATGTCCATGTTCCGTTACCTCGCTGTTAGAAATTGGCTTCCAGGGACACCGTCACGGTGCGTTCCAGGCCGACGATGTAGGCTGGGTCGCCGTCGCGGAAACCGCTGTAGCTGGCGGCGTTGGTCTTGGTGGTGTACACGCCGTCCAGGTACTTCTTGTCGAACAGGTTGTCGACGTTCAGGCGCAGGGTCGCGTCCTTGACCACCTTCTTGTCCACCGGCAGGTAGATACCGGCGCCGGCGTTGAACACGGTGCGCCCGGAAATGGCTTCGTCGTTGGTCAGGTCGCCGTAGAGCTTGCTGGTGTACTTGCCGCCGAAGGTGCCGTAGAAGCGGCCGTCGTCGTAGCCGATGTTGGCGGCCAGCATGTTTTTCGGCACGTTGGCGAACTGCTTGCCGCTGGTGGGCAACACGATGGCCTTGCCGGCGTTGTAGACGGTCAGGTCATCCTGCTGCTCGGCCTTGGTGTAGGTGTAGGAGGTGTAGTAGTTGAAGTGATTGGGCAGCAGGCCGCTCCACTCCAGTTCCAGGCCGCTGTTGTTGACGGAGCCGGCGTTGATGTCGGCGAAGTCGCCGTTGATGTCTTTGGACGAGACCTGGCGATCCTTGAACTGCATGTAGAACAAGGTGGCGGCCACGGTCATGTCGTCACCGGTGAAGCGCCAGCCCAACTCGTGGTTCCAGCTGGTTTCCGGCTTGGAGTTGATCGAGTCCAGGCCCTTGTCGTACAGCACGTAGTTCTGCGGGATGCGCATGTTGCGCGACAGGCTGTAGAACAACTGGTCCTGCTCGTCCAGCTGGTACTTGAGGCCGACGTTGGGCAGCAGTTTGTTGTAGGTCTGGTTACGTTTTTCCGGCTGCTCGGTGAGGCTGCCGTGGTTGGTGCCGTCACGCTTGACGTTCATGTAGGCCAGGCCCGCCACCAGGGTCCAGTCCGGGTTGATGTACCAGGTGTCCTGGGCCCAGACCTTTTGCGCCGGGGTCACGGTGAAGCGGTCGCGACCCTGTACGGTGTTGCCGTTGGCATCGACCACCGAGTCGGCGTCTGGCCAGGTGTCGGTGGGCTTGCCGCTGTTTTTCAGGGCAATGAACGGCTGGGTCTGGCTTTGGCGTGCGCGCTCATACCAGTAGCCGAATTGCAGGCTGTGTTCGCCCAGGTCCCAGTTCAGCTTGGTGGTGATGCCCGGGCGCCAGGTCTGGGTACGCGAAGGGCGGTAGTACACGCCGGTGGTGGAGGAGCCGTCGGCGTTGTATTGCGCGGCGGTCGGCAGGTTGCTCAGGTCGAACACGCCGCCGGCGTTGGAGCCACGGTTGAGCGCATAGCTGGAGGAACCGACGCCGCTGCCATTGCCCCAGTAGTAATACGGGATCACCGACAGGGCCAGGTTATCGGCCAGCTTGAACTGGGTGTTGAGCACGCCGGTAAAGGTCTGGAACGGGTTCTGCGCCAGGGCGTAGTAGCTGTTGAGCTTGCCGTTGCTGCCCACGGTCGGCGTGGCCGGGTAGGGGTCGTACTTGCGGCCGTTCTGCTGGTACTGGGCCTTGGTCAACTGGCTGTAACTGTTGTTGTCCTGCTCGTGGTACTTGAGGATCAGGTTGGCCGTGTTGCCATTGCCGGCGTCGAAGAAGCTGTTCCACTCCACCTTGTCCGCGCGCACCGCGCCCGAGCCGCGCCACATCTGGCCTTCGGTGTGGGACGCCGACAGCCAGTTGCTCAGGCCGTTGATCTCGCCGGTATTGAGCCGCGCGAAGGTCTTGCGCGTGGCGTTGCTGCCCATGACCTGTTTGACGAACGCCCCGGTTTCCTTGGTCGGGCGGATGGTCACGATGCCGATGTTGCCGCCGCTGGAACCGATATGCGGGCCGTCGGCTTCTGCCGAGCCCTGGGTGACGAAGATCTGGTCGATGTTTTCCGGGTCGCCCAGCAGGTTGGAATACAGCGCGTAGTTGCCCGAGTCGTTGATCGGCATGCCGTCCACCGACATGCCCACCTGGTCGGAGTTGAGCCCGCGCATGGTGAAGCGAAAGCCCGACAGGCCGGTGTTGTCTTCGCTGGAGATGTTCAGCCCCGGGGTGTACTTGAGCTTGTCCACGGCGTTACCGGTGGCGGTCTGTTTATCCAGCGCCTCCTTGGTCACCGTGGAGCGGCCCTTGATGCTTTCTTCCTGCACCATATAGCCGCCACCTGCCGTGGCCTTGCCCTGTACGCCGATCGTGCCGACGTCGCTGCCGCTGGTGTCGGCCATGGCCATGCCGTGGCCCATGCTTGCGGCAACGAGTGCCAGATGAATCCGTGTGAACCTCATCAGTGTCGTCCTGGTGTCGGGTGCTTATTGCACGCTGTAGTTGAAGGTGGCGGTGAAGCGATGCTCATTGCTCCCCCCGAACGCTTGCTCGGGGAACGGTTTGACTTGCTTGATGCGACGCAAGCTGTTGGCGGCGGCCCGGTTGAGCAACATGCTCGAGGCCTGGGTCTGCACGCCGGAGTCGAGAACCCGACCCTGGCGATCGACCAGCAACCACACCACCACCTCGCCGGTCGGGCGTTCGAGGGACGCCTGGCGGCCGGTGGGGTATTGCTTGTAGCTGTCCAACTCGTTGCGCAAACCCTTGAGGTAACCGCCTTCCAGGGCCTGGCCATCGACCTTCGGCGGCGCGGGCGGTGCCGGTGTCGGCGCAACCTGGGCCACGGCGGCGGGTGCCGGTTTGGCGGCCACCGGTGGCGGGGTGGGCGTCGGCGTGGGCTTGGCGACCACGGGCTTGGGCACCGGCTTGGGCTTGGGCTCAGGTTTTGGCTGCGGTTTGGGCGGCGGTGGCGGCGGCGCCGGCTCGGCCTCTTCGTCCTCGATCACCGGCGGTGGCGGCTCTTGCTCGACCACCGGTTCCGGGACCACTTCCGGCTCCGGCTCGACCAACGCCAGCTCCACCGCCGACTCGTCATACACCGGCTCGACCTTCAAGGTTTGCGACTGGATGCCCATCGCAATCAGCACCAGGGCGATCACGGCCGGGACGCTGCCCAGCAACTGACGTGCACGAAACAGGACGTACATGATCAGGACTTACGCGTGGCAATGGACACGGAGGTAAAGCCACCCAGGCGCAGGGTGTCCATCACTTCCACCAGGCGCGAAACCTCCACGCCCTTGTCGCTGTTGACGATGATCGTCGACTTGGTATCGGGCTTTTCGGCGGCCTTCAACGCCGGCACCAAGGCCTCGACGGTGAGGTCCTTGCCGTCCAGTTGCAACTGGCCCGCCAAACCCAGCGTCAGGATGAATTTGTTCTGCGGCTTGAGCTGCTGCGAACTGCTGGCGCTGGGCAATTGGGTCTTCATGCCGAGGGCCGGAATCACGTTCAGGCTCACGAGTACGAAAAACACCAGGAGGAACATCATCACGTCGATCATCGGGATCAATTCGATGTGCGCCTTGCGTTTTTTCGGTTCGTCCCAGGTTCTCATTCCGCTACCCCGTTATTGAATTAGGGGCGACACGCTAACAACCAAAAATGACCGATTGGTTAACTTTAATTGACGTTTTGAGGGCTCTAGGATGGGTCTTGCAGGCGACTCCGTAGTCATTTTTGCGACGTAACAGAATTGAAATCCAGCAGGGGCATTCTCAGAAACTTTACATCGAGGGCCCCGAGGAATGAGTAGCGAATTGCCACATCTGTCCACCCCGCGCCTGCTATTGCGCGGCCTGGAAACACACCAGGCCGAGACCCTGTCCACGCTCGCCAACGGGCCGAAAATCGCCGACAACACGGCCAACATTCCGTCGCCCTATACCCTGGAAACCGCGCACACTTTCATCGACAACATGGCCGCGAAATACCGTGCGGGCGATTTGCTCAGCCTGGGCATGCATGTGTCCGAAACGGGCGAATTGGTCGGCATCGTCAGCCTGCGACTCAACACGCGGCATCGCTACGGGCACCTCGGCGGTTGGGTGGCGGCGCACTGCCGCAATCAGGGCTACGGCGCCGAGGCGGCGCGGGCGGTGATGGATTTTGGCTTCGCTGAGTTGGGCTTGCAGCGGGTCGGCAGCCAGTGCTTTGGCCGCAACCAGGAATCGGCGCGGGTGATGGAGAAAATCGGCCTGCGCTTTGAGGGCTGCATGCGCGAGGCGTTTCTCAAGAACGGCGTGTTCGAGGACTTGCTCGGGTTTGCCGTGGTGCGTGAGGACTGGGAGCGTCCCTCGTGAGTGGCTTGGTGGACCATGACCGCCGCCGGATATTGACCGGGCTGGCGGTGGGCTCGGCCTTTGCGATCCTCAGCCCGTTTGCGCGCAGTGCCGGGGTGGATTATCCGTTCACCCTCGGCGTCGCCAGCGGCGACCCACTGCCGGACGGCTTTGTGATCTGGACGCGGCTGGCGCCGTTGTTCAACGCCGCCGATGGCGGTGGCGGCTTGAGCCGTGCGGGTGCCGGTACGTTGGCGAGTAGCCAGCGATGCGGCGATGACACGCATCGTGCGCCAGGGCGAGGTGATGGCCAGCGCGCGGTTCGCCCATTCGGTACACGTTGAAGTGGCGGGGCTGGAGGCGGGCCGACCGTATTGGTATCAGTTCGATGGCCTTGGCGCGCAGAGCCCGGTGGGGCAGGCGCGCACGGCGCCGCCGTTGCACGCCAACGTGGCGGCGCGGGTGGGGTTTGTATCGTGCTCGCATTGGGAGCGCGGATATTTCAGCGCCTATCGTCACCTCGCCGCCGAGCAGCCGGACCTGGTGTTTTTTCTCGGTGACTATATCTACGACAGTTCCTACGCGCCGTCGTCGGGCAAAGTCATTCGCTCCCATGGCAGTGGCAATGCAGTAAGCCTCAGCGACTACCGCAACCGCTACGCCCTGTACAAGAGACCGATCCCGACTTGCAGGCCTTGCACGCCGCAGCCCCCAGCGTCGCGACCTGGGATGATCACGAAGTGCAGAATGACTACGCCAACCAATGGTCCCAGGACCCGAAGATCCCGGTGCAGAAATTTCTCCTACAGCGCGCAGCGGCTTACCAGGCCTATTACGAACATATGCCGCTACGTGCCAGCAGCCTGCCGAAAGGTCCGGACATGCGCATCTACCGGCGCCTGGACTACGGCCCACTGGCGCGTTTCCATGTGCTCGACGGCCGCCAGTACCGCTCCGAGCAACCATGCATTCCGGCCAACGGCAGCCACCAAGGGCACCTCGCCGACAATCTCTGCCACGACCTGCGCGACCCCGGCCGCACCATGCTCGGCTGGCAGCAAGAGGCCTGGCTGGATCAGGGGTTTGCGCAGTCGCAGGCGCAGTGGAACGTGATCGCCCAGGACTTGCTGGTGGCGCCGCTGATCCAGCGTGACCTGACTGACCACAAGCCCGGACGTTGGACCGATGGCTGGGATGGCTACATGGCCAACCGCGCGCGGATGCTCGCGTCCATCCAGCGCAACCGGGTGAAGAATCCGGTGTTCTGGGGCGGGGATATTCATTCGTTCTGGGTCACGGACCTGCACGCGGATGGCAACAAGCCCGACTCGCCGGTTGTCGCCACGGAGTTTGTCGGCACGTCGGTGACCTCGGATGGACCGCCCTTTGAGGCGTTCAGCAAACTGCTGCCGCTCAACCCGCATGTGAAGTTTTTCGACAGTCGCCAGCGTGGGTATGTGTCGGTGGAGATTGAGGCGGACAAGATGCTGACGAACTTGCGTGTGATCACCGATCCGCGCGACCCGAATGCCACGGTGGCGACGCTCAAATCGTTTGTGGTGGAGTCGGGTCGGGCGGGGGCGATAGCGGTTTAGTCCAGGCTGTAGCGTACCGACAACGTGCCCTTTTTTTCCGACAAGGCCAGGATTGTCACCTGGCCCAGCTCGCCCAAGGCCTGGACGTGTGTGCCGCCGCAGGCATAGGCCGGCAACTCACCAAAGCCGACTTCACGGCTGCCGTCTTCCAGGTTCATGTGGCGTGGGTAGTCCGCCGCGATCCATTGGTTGATCTGCTGTTGGATTGCGTCGGCGTCCATGTCTTGCGCCGCTTCGCCACGGATAAAGCTGATCTTGCCTTCGCCCGGCCAGTGATGGGCCTTGATCGGCATCCAGCCGAGCCGTTCGCCGGCGTTGCCGATCAAGTGCCCGGCGGAATGCAGGCGCGTGTGCAGGGCGCGGCGTTGCGCATCGACCTGCGCGGTAACCGGTCCCAGCGCGACGGGCTGATCGACGTAGTGCACGACACGGTCGGGCTCCTGGGTGACGCGCAGTACCTGGCTGTCGCCGAGCCGGCCGGTGTCGAACGGCTGGCCGCCGCCCTGCGGGTGGAAAATCGTCGATTGCAAGGTCACCGCGAACTGCCCTTCGTGGGGCGTGCAGGCCAGCACTTCGAGTTCGGCGGTCAGGTGGTCATGGGTGAAAAACAGGCGCTCGGTCATTCTCTACATCCGCATCAGGGTTCTGCGGGCAGTATAAATAGTGCGTAGATGGGTGATAATCCGCTCAATTATCAAAGGACCTGTGCGTCATGAGCATCAATCTTCCTTTGCCACTGCTGGGCGAAATGGCGATTTTCGTCAAGGTGGTGGAAACCGGCAGCTTCTCCGAAGCCGCGCGGCAGATGGGCGTTTCACCTTCATCGGTGAGCCGCAGCATTTCCCATCTGGAAAAGGCCCTGGCCACCCGCTTGCTGCAACGCACGACGCGCAAATTGCGTTTGAGCGAAGGCGGCGAGGAGGTGTTCAAACGGTGTCAGGACATGGTCAACGCGGCGCGCGCGGTGATGGAGGTCAGCGGCCAATTCACCCACGAAGCCGAAGGCCGCGTGCGCGTCAGCGTGCCCAAGGCGGTGGGGCGGTTTGTGATCCATCCGCATATGCCGGAGTTCTTGCGGCGCTATCCCAAGGTGGATGTGCAGTTGATCCTCGAGGATCGGCCGGTGGACTTGATCGACGACAACCTCGACCTGATCCTGCGCATCTCCGAAAGCCCGCCACCGGGACTGGTGGGGCGGCCGTTGTTTCCCATCGAACACCTGTTGTGCGCCACGCCGCAGTACCTGGCCGAACACGGCACGCCGCAACACCCTCATGATCTGCTGGAACACAGTTGCATTTACCTGGGGGAAACACCGGCGGATGCACGCTGGAAGTTTCGCCAGGCCGGCAAGACGGTAACGGTCGGGGTGCGTGGGCGTTATGCGGCGAACCATACCGGGGTGCGTCTGGACGCGGTGTTGCAGCATGTGGGGATTGGCAGCCTGCCGTACTTTACGGCGCGCCATGATCTGGAGGCGGGGAGCATTGTGCAGGTGTTGGCGCAGTGGGATTTTATTGCGTCGTATCACGGTGAGGTGTGGTTGTTGCATTCACCGACGCGGTACCTGCCGCCGAAGGTGCGGGTGTTTATTGATTATCTGGTGGAGTGCATGGCGCGGGAGCCAACACTTCGTCGGCGGTAGTGCTTGGGGCTGGCTTCTGTGGGAGCAGGACTTACTGTGGGAGCTGGCTTGCCTGCGATAGCATCACCTCGGTACTACTGACAGACCGAGTTGTCTGCATCGCAGGCAAGCCAGCTCCCACAGAAAAGCCAGCTCCCACAGGTAAGCAGGCTTTGTGGTGTACTGGGGATCAGTGCTTGCTCTGGTCCACCGGCATGGCCAGCAACTGCTTTTCCTGGTTCCAGTCGAACGGTTCGTCGTTCTGTTCGGCTTCGAAGCGACGCTCTTCCAGGGCCTGGTACATGTCCAGTTCTTCATCGGGCATGAAGTGCAGGCAGTCACCGCCGAAGAACCACAGCAGGTCGCGCGGGACCAGGTGGGCGATTTGCGGGTAGCGCAGGATGACCTGGCTCATCAGGTCCTGGCCCAGGTACTGGCTTTCGATCGGGTCGATGGGCAGCAGGGCGCGCAGTTCGTCGAAGCGCTCCAGGAACAGGGTGTGGCTTTCCTCGGGCACCTGTTCGGCTTCGCCGACGGCAACCAGGATGCTGCGCAGGTGGTCGAGCAAGACGAGATGATCGGCAACGACGTTGGACACGAGATAAGTCCTCTAAAGCAAAAACGGGCGCGAGAGTATATAGCTCAAGCGCCCGTTTTTATATGGCCGCTGGGATCAGCGGACTTTACCCTCAGCCTGCGTCAGCTCTTCCTTGCTGAAATCATCCACGTCGATCACCTTGCGCCGCGCCGCTTCGGCGTCATGCAGGGTTTGCGCTTCGGCCGGTTGCAGCACGCCAGCCTCCAGCGCGGCGTCGATGGCATGCTCGCCGGCGGCCGGTTTGACCTGGCCGCTCTTGAGCGCGGTATGCAGTTTTTTCTGCAGCGGATGGCTGGCGCCGAGCAGGTCGTAGGCCTGTTGCAGGGCACCGACCGGATCGTCCGCCGATTGTGGGCGGTAGCAGCCGGCGAGCAGTTCCTCCAGGGTCGGGTCGCCTTTGGCGCGGCCAAGCACCGCCGCGACTTCGGCATCCAACGCATCCGACGGCCCGGTGTGGCGGCGGCCGAACGGGAACACGATCACCCGCAGCAGGCAACCGAGCACCTTGTTCGGGAAGTTGCTCAGCAGTTCATCCAGGGCGCGCTCCGACTCGCCCAGGCTTTCTTCCATGGCCCAGGTGAACAGCGGTTCCAGATGCTCCGGTGAATCCAGGTCGTGGTAGCGCTTGAGTGCCGCCGAGGCCAGGTACAGGTGGCTGAGTACATCACCCAGGCGCGCGGACAGGCGTTCACGGCGCTTCAACTCGCCACCGAGCAACATCATGCTCAGGTCGGCAAGCAGGGCGAAGGCAGCTGCCTGGCGGTTCAGCGCGCGGAAGTAACCCTGGCTCAAGCGGTTGCCCGGTGCCTTCTCGAAGTGGCCCACGCCGAAGTTCAGCACCAGGGTGCTGGCCGCGTTGCTTACGGCAAAACCGATGTGTTGCATCAGCAGGCCGTCGAACTCCTTGAGGGCCTGGTCGTGGTCTTCACGGCCGGCCAGGGCCATTTCCTTGAGGACGAAGGGGTGGCAGCGGATCGCGCCCTGGCCAAAGATCATCAGGTTGCGCGAGAGGATGTTCGCGCCTTCCACGGTGATGAAGATCGGCGCACCTTGCCAGCTGCGGCCCAGGTAGTTGTTCGGGCCCATGATGATGCCCTTGCCACCATGCACATCCATGGCATGGCTGATGCACTCGCGGCCACGTTCGGTGAGGTGGTACTTGAGGATCGCCGACAACACCGAGGGTTTTTCGCCAAGGTCCACCGCATTGGCGGTGAGCATGCGCGCGCTGTCCATCAGCCAGGCGTTGCCGCCGATGCGCGCGAGGGCTTCCTGGATACCTTCGAAGGCGGACAATGGCACGTTGAATTGTTCGCGCACCTGGGCGTACTGGCCGGTCACCAGGCTGGTGAACTTGGCCGCGCCGGTGCCCACCGCAGGCAGGGAGATCGAACGGCCCACCGAGAGGCAGTTCATCAGCATCATCCAGCCCTTGCCGAGCATTTCCTGGCCGCCGATGAGGAACTCCAGGGGGATGAACACATCCTTGCCGGAGTTGGGGCCGTTCATGAAGGCGGCGCCAAGGGGCAGGTGGCGACGGCCGATGTCCACGCCGGGCGTATTCGTAGGAATCAGCGCCAGGCTGATGCCCAGGTCTTCCTCGTCACCCAGCAGATGATCCGGGTCGTGGGCCTTGAAGGCCAGGCCCAACAGGGTCGCGACCGGGCCGAGGGTGATGTAGCGTTTTTCCCAGTTCAGGCGCAGGCCGAGGGTTTCCTTGCCTTCCCATTCGCCTTTGCAAATGATCCCGGTGTCGGGCATGGCGCCGGCGTCGGAGCCGGCCAGCGGGCCGGTGAGGGCGAAGCAGGGGATGTCATCGCCACGGGCCAGGCGTGGCAGGTAGTGGTTGCGTTGTTCATCGGTGCCGTAGTGCAGCAGCAGTTCGGCCGGGCCGAGGGAGTTGGGCACCATCACGGTGGATGCGAGGTCGCCGCTGCGGGTGGCGAGTTTCATCGCGACCTGGGAGTGGGCATAGGCGGAAAAACCCTTGCCGCCGTATTCCTTGGGGATGATCAGGGCGAAGAAGCCGTGGGTCTTGATATGCGCCCAGGCGGCGGGCGGCAGGTCCATGGCCTGGCCGATCTCCCAGTCGCTGACCATGGCGCAGAGTTCTTCGGTGGGGCCGTCGATAAACGCCTGTTCCTCTGCGGTCAGTTGGGCCTTGGGATAGGCCAGCAACTTGTCCCAGTCGGGGCGGCCGCTGAACAGTTCGCCGTCCCACCACACCGTGCCGGCATCAATGGCGTCGCGCTCGGTCTCGGACATCGGCGGCAGGACTTTCTGGAACCAGCTGAACAGCGGTTTGGTGAAGTATTGGCGGCGCAGGTCGGGCAGCAGCAAAGGCGCGGCGACGGCGGCCAGCACTACCCAGAAGATCAGCAGCAACCATCCTGGCGCGTGACTCCATACCCCCATCGCCAGCAGGTAGACGGCAACGACGCCCAGGGCGGGCAGGGGCGCGGTGCGACGGTGTGCCAGGTAGGCAATGCCAGCGACCAGAACCAGTATCCACAACAACAGCATATTCAATCCTCCGTGAAACCAGGGGCGAAACCACCGTGGAGCTTAGTCGGCATCCGAACAAGCGGGGTGATTGGGGTGTTACGAGATTTGGCCGATTCGTCGTTATCCCTCGGGCAGGCCTGTCGCTAGACTCCAGGCTTCCTTCGGAGATAACGCTCATGGATACGTACCTGAGTCCCAGCCGCTTCATCGATAGTGACCACCCTGCGGTGGTGGAGTTCGCCGAAAAACACCGCGGTACCCGTGGGGATTTAAATGACCAGGCAGTCAGCCTTTATTACGCCGTGCGTGAGGCGATTCGCTACAACCCCTACACCTTCAGCCGCGACCCCGACACCCTGAGCGCCAGCTTCGCCCTGGCCGCCGGCGAAAGCTATTGCGTGCCCAAGGCCACCTTGCTCGCCGCGTGCGCCCGCCACTGCGGCATCCCGGCGCGCATCGGCCTGGCGGATGTGCGCAACCACCTGTCCACGCCGCGCCTGCTCGCGCTGCTGAAAAGCGATGTGTTTGCCATGCACGGTTACACCGAGCTGTTCCTGCAGGGGCGTTGGGTCAAGGCCACGCCGGCGTTCAATCAGCAGCTGTGCGATGTGTTCGATGTGCCGGCGCTGGAGTTCGATGGGGTCAACGACAGCGTGTTCCACGCGTTCAATCGCCAGGGCCGGCGTTCGATGGAGTACGTGGTGGATCACGGGCAATTTCCTGACGTGCCCGAGGCGTTTTTCTTCGAGCATATCCGCAGCTGTTACCCACACCTGTTCACCGATGACAGTCCGCCCTTGCTCGGTGATATGCAGACCGATTTAAGCCGTGCCTGAACCGGCGTATGCTGCTGCGCTCACCACACAATAAGGCACGGTCATGCTGAAGATCTGGGGTCGTAAAAATTCGTCAAACGTCAGGAAAGCACTGTGGTGCGCCGAGGAACTCGGCCTGGACTACGAGGCCATCGACGCGGGCGGCGCGTTTGGTGTGGTCGACACGCCGCAGTACCGCGCGTTGAACCCCAACGGCCGGGTGCCGATGATCGAAGACGGCGACTTTGTGTTGTGGGAATCCAACACCATCGTGCGTTACCTCTGCGCCAAGCAGGCGTCCAGTTGGTACCCGACGGACCTGAAAGCCCGGGCCAGCGCGGAAAAATGGATGGACTGGACCACGTCCACCCTCGCCGAACCGTTCAAGGCCGTGTTCTGGGGCATCCTGCGCACCCCCGCGGAAAAACAGAACTGGGACAGCATCCACGCGGGGCGCCAAGCCTGCATCGATGCACTCGCCACCGTGGACAAGGCCCTCGCCGAACAGCCGTATCTGTCGGGCAACGAGATCGGCATGGGCGATATCCCCTTGGGCTGTTTTGCCTACGCCTGGTTCGAAATGCCCATCGAACGGCCGGCAATGCCCCATCTAGAGGCCTGGTACCAGCGCCTGCAACAACGCCCGGCGTACCGCAAAGCGGTCATGACCGCGTTGACTTAATACTGACTATTAATACAGGTGACTGTACTTGTGCGGCGCAGGCAGCCACCATGCCTGTCATGCGCCGCCGTTGAACTTCGTGGCGTGCGCCTTCATCTATTCTTCCTATTCCCTTCTTTGGTGCGTATTCCGATATGAGTTCCGCTCTGTCCATCCGGCAGCTAACCAAAACCTACGGCAACGGTTTCCAGGCCCTGAGTGGTATCGATCTGGACGTTGCCGAAGGTGACTTCTTCGCCTTGCTCGGCCCCAACGGTGCCGGCAAATCCACCACCATCGGTATCCTCTCGACCCTGGTCAACAAGACCAGCGGCACGGTGAATATCTTCGGGCATGACTTGGACAAATCCCCGGCGGCGCTCAAGCGCTCCATCGGCGTGGTGCCCCAGGAATTCAACTTCAATCAGTTTGAAAAGACGTTCGACATTGTCGTGACCCAGGCCGGTTACTACGGCATCCCGGCGAAGATCGCCAAGGAACGCGCCGAGCAGTACCTGACCCAGCTGGGCCTGTGGGACAAGCGCGACGTGCCGTCGCGCTCGCTGTCCGGCGGCATGAAGCGCCGGCTGATGATCGCCCGCGCGCTGGTGCATGAGCCGCGCCTGCTGATCCTCGATGAGCCTACCGCTGGCGTGGACATCGAGCTGCGTCGCTCGATGTGGACCTTCCTCACCGAGCTGAACGAGAAGGGCATCACCATCATCCTCACCACCCATTACCTGGAAGAGGCTGAGCAGCTGTGCCGCAACATCGGCATCATCGACCACGGCACCATCGTCGAGAACACCAGCATGCGTAACCTGCTGGGCCAGTTGCATGTGGAAACCTTCTTGCTCGACTTGAAGAACAATCTGTCGGCGCCGCCGCAATTGCTCGGCTACCCGAGCCGCCTGGTGGATAGCCACACCCTGGAAGTGCAGGTGGACAAGGCCATGGGCATCACCGCGTTGTTCACCCAGTTGGCGACGCAGAACATCGAAGTGTTGAGCCTGCGTAATAAAACCAATCGCCTTGAGGAGTTGTTCGTGTCCCTGGTGGAGAAAAATCTGGCGAAGGTGGCGGTATGAGTTCCGAACTGCAACCCAACCTCGTCGCGCTGCAAACCATCATCTATCGCGAAGTGAAGCGCTTTACCCGGATCTGGCCGCAAACCCTGCTGCCGCCGGCGATCACCATGGTCCTGTACTTCGTGATCTTCGGTAACCTGATCGGCCGGCAGATCGGCGACATGGGTGGCTTCACCTACATGGAGTACATCGTGCCGGGGCTGATCATGATGTCGGTGATCACCAACGCCTACGGCAACGTGGTGTCGAGTTTCTTCGGCAGCAAGTTCCAGCGTTCGATTGAAGAACTGATGGTCTCGCCGGTGTCGCCGCACACCATCCTGATCGGCTACACCGTGGGCGGCGTACTGCGTGGCCTGATGGTCGGGGTGATCGTGACGTTGCTGTCGCTGTTCTTCACCCACCTGCAGGTGCATCACCTCGGGGTCACCATCCTGGTGGTGGTGCTGACGGCGACGATCTTCTCGCTGCTGGGGTTTATCAACGCCGTGTTTGCGCGCAACTTCGATGACATCTCGATCATTCCGACCTTCGTGCTGACACCGCTGACCTACCTGGGCGGGGTGTTCTACTCCATCACGCTGCTGCCACCGTTCTGGCAGACCGTGTCCCTGGCCAACCCGGTGTTGCACATGGTCAACGCGTTCCGCTACGGCATTCTGGGTGTGTCGGATATCAAGATCAGCGTGGCGATCACCTTCATGCTGGTGGCAACGGTGGTGTTGTATATCGGTTGCGCGAAGCTGCTGGTGAGTGGGCGTGGGATGCGTACTTAACTTACTGAACGCATGCAGTAAAAAATGTGAGAGCGGGCTTGCCCGCGATAGCGATGTGTCAGTTAGCAAAAGGTTGACTGATACACCGCTATCGCGGGCAAGCCCGCTCCCACATTGGGTTTTGTGCGGGGCTGTTATTGCTTCAGCGCCAACTCGATCAGCGCATGCAACTCTCCGACCTGCAACGGCGCATCCGCAAACAGAATCCTGAACACCGTCGGCGCCGCCAGCAGGTTGATCAGCCGCTCCACGCTGGGCGCCGGGCTGTCGGGGTAACGCTCCACAATCACCTGCAACTGCCCGCCAATCAGCGCCACGCAATACCCCGGCGTCTGGCTGCATTGCACGTCGCGCATCATGTTGCGCCCCGGTTCTGAACTCATCTCATCCAGATACTGCTCGGCCCAGGCTTGCAGGTCGCCGCGCAGGCTGCCGGTAGTGGCCGGCTCGCTGTCGGGGCGCATGCGCGCCAAGGCCACGTCGGCCAGCAGGGCGGACAGGTCGCCCCAGCGCCGGTAAATGGTGGATGGCGTGACGCCTGCGCGCGCGGCAATCATGGGCACGGTCACGCTGGAACGCTCGTGGGCTTCCAGCAGTTCGCGCACCGCCGAATGGACGGATTCTTGCACCCGGGCACTACGGCCCCCCGGGCGGAGGCCTTCTTTTATCGCCATGTTTGCGACCTTAACACAAAGAATTTGCTTTAAGCGCTGGCCAGTCGCACACTGCGCAAAAGCAAAATATTAGCTTTAGCGGAGCGTGCCCATGTCCAGCCACACTACTCATCGTTCCAGCCTGGTGTTCCTGGCGATCACCTTGCTGACGTTTCTCGCCGCTTCCAGCGCGCCGACGCCGTTGTATCACCTGTATCAGGAAGGCCTGCATTTTTCCGCAGGCATGCTCACGCTGATCTTTGGTGTCTACGCCATCAGCCTGCTGGCGGCGCTGTTGACCGTGGGTTCGCTGTCGGACCACCTGGGGCGCAAGCCGGTGATTTTCGCCGCGCTGGTCCTGGATATGCTGGCGATGTTGCTGTTTATCAATGAAGGCAGCGTGGCCTGGCTGATCGCTGCGCGTACGCTGCAAGGTTTCGCCACCGGCATGGCCACTGCCGTGCTCGGCGCGGCGTTGCTCGACACCGACCGCCAGCAAGGCCCGCTGGTCAACAGCGTCGCGCCGTTGCTGGGCATGGCGTGTGGGGCGATGGGTAGCAGCCTGCTGGTGGAGTTCGCGCCGCTGCCGACCCAGATGATCTACTGGACGCTGTTCGCGCTGATGTTCTTACAGGCGATATACGTGTGGCGCTTGCCGGAAACCGTCAGCCGCATCCCAGGCGCACTGGCCTCGTTGCGCCCGACCTTGCATGTACCGCCTCAAGCGCGGCGGGCATTATGGCTGTCGTTGCCGGTGGACGTGGCGGTGTGGGCAATGGGCGGGTTCTATCTGTCGCTGGCGCCGTCGCTGGTGCGGGCGGCGACCGGTTCCACCTCGAACCTGATCGGTGGCGGGCTGGTGGCGGTGCTGACCTTGAGCGGCGCGCTGATGATTTTCAGCCTGCGCAATCGCCCGGCCGACAAGGTTCTGCGGCTGGGCGCTGGCCTGCTGGCAGTCGGCGTAGCGCTGATCCTCACTGCCGTACACAGCGCCAGCCTGCCGCTGTTTTTCATCGCCACGCTGATTGCGGGCAGTGGTTTTGGCGCGGGTTTCCTCGGTGCACTGCGCAGTGTGGTGCCCCTGGCGCTGCCCCACGAACGGGCGGGTTTGATGTCGGCGTTTTATGTGTTGAGTTACCTGGCCTTCTGCCTGCCGTCGCTGCTGGCGGGCAACCTGATCCGCAGTTTCGGCCTGATCGCCACCACCGACGGCTACGGCGTTGTGCTGATCGTGCTGGCCCTGAGTGCCCTGGCCGGTTTGCTGATGCAGGGCTCGCGCGACCCGCTTATAGGTAAAACAGATAACAGTTAGAGAAATTACCCGTTATATAGATATTCGATTCGGTTCTACCATGGTCTCAACCTCATGCGAGGAGGAGGATTGCCATCATGACTTGCTCGAATACCATCAGCTACAAACCCTTCAGCCACCTGACCCGGCCCCGGGAAGTGATTCGCCAGTTCACCCCCAACTGGTTTGCCGCGACCATGGGCACCGGCGTGCTGGCGCTGGCCCTCGCGCAATTGCCGGTCAACCTGCCGGGCGTGCAGGCCATCGCCGAGGCTCTGTGGTTTTTCACCATCGGCCTGTTTGTGCTGTTCAGCGTGTTGTACGCGGCCCGTTGGGTGATGTTCTTCCATGAGGCGCGGCGGATCTTCGGGCACTCCACGGTGTCGATGTTTTTCGGCACCATCCCCATGGGGTTGGCGACCATTCTCAATGGCTTGCTGCTGTTCGGCTTGCCGCGCTGGGGCAGCGATGTGATCCCGCTGGCCGAAGCCCTGTGGTGGCTGGACGTGGCGATGGCCCTGGCCTGCGGCGTGCTGATCCCGTTCATGATGTTCACCCGCCAGGAACACAGCATCGACCAGATGACCGCCGTGTGGCTGTTGCCGGTGGTGGCCGCCGAAGTCGCCGCTGCCAGTGGTGGTTTGCTGGCGCCCCATCTGGCGGATGCCCACGCGCAACTGATCATGCTGGTGACCAGCTATGTGCTGTGGGCGTTTTCCCTGCCGGTGGCGTTCAGCATCCTGACCATCCTGATGTTGCGCATGGCCCTGCATAAACTGCCCCACGCCAACATGGCCGCGTCGAGCTGGCTGGCCCTTGGCCCCATCGGCACCGGTGCCCTCGGCATGTTGCTGCTCGGCGGCGACGCGCCCGCGATCTTCGCCGCCAACGGCTTGCCCGGCGTCGGCGAGATGGCCAACGGCCTGGGCCTGGTGGCCGGCATTACCCTGTGGGGTTTTGGCTTGTGGTGGATGCTGATCGCGGTGCTGATCACCCTGCGTTACCTGCGCGCCGGCATCCCGTTCAATCTTGGTTGGTGGGGTTTTACTTTTCCGCTGGGGGTGTATGCCTTGGCGACGTTGAAGCTGGCGAGCCTGTTGCACCTGGGGTTCTTCAGCATGTTTGGCAGCATGTTGGTGCTGGCATTGGCGCTGATGTGGGCGATCGTCGCCAAGCGCACCGTGCAGGGTGCCTATAAAGGCGAGCTTTTTGTTTCGCCGTGTATTGCAGGACTAGCGAATAAGTAAGCCGGATTAGGTAAAGTCGTGGCCTGAATGCTTTTACAAAAAAACAGGCCACGCAGGAACACGGACGATGAGCCACCCCTCGCAATTCACCTTGCTGCGCACACGGCGCTTCCTGCCGTTTTTCATTACCCAGTTGCTGGGCGCCTTCAACGACAACATCTTCAAGCAATCGCTGATCCTCGCCATTCTCTACAAGCTGACCATCGACGGTGACCGCTCGATCTGGGTCAACCTGTGCGCATTGCTGTTTATCCTGCCGTTCTTCCTGTTCTCGGCGCTGGCCGGGCAGTTTGGCGAGAAATTCAACAAGGACGCATTGATCCGCGCGATCAAGATCGGCGAGATCGTGATCATGGCCGTGGGCGCCACGGGTTTCCTCACCAACCACCTGGAACTGATGCTGCTGGCGCTGTTTGCCATGGGCACCCACTCCGCGCTGTTCGGCCCGGTGAAGTACTCGATCATGCCCCAGGCCCTGCACGAAGATGAGCTGGTGGGCGGCAACGGCCTGGTGGAAATGGGCACGTTCCTGGCGATTTTGGCCGGTACCATTGGCGCTGGGATCATGATGTCGTCCACCCATTACGCGCCGGTGGTGGCGGTGGCGATTGTCGGCGTGGCCGTGCTCGGCTACCTCGCCAGCCGCAGTATTCCGCGGGCGGCGGCGTCGACCCCGGGGCTGCGGTTGAACTGGAATATCTTCAGCGAATCCTGGGCCACCTTGCGCCTGGGCCTGGGGCAGACGCCGGCCGTATCGCGTTCCATTGTCGGCAACTCGTGGTTCTGGTTTGTCGGG
Organism: Pseudomonas sp. FP453; assembly: GCF_030687495.1. Lineage (NCBI taxonomy): Bacteria > Pseudomonadati > Pseudomonadota > Gammaproteobacteria > Pseudomonadales > Pseudomonadaceae > Pseudomonas > Pseudomonas sp. FP453. Next base: position 2,046,733 of record NZ_CP117435.1, read on the forward strand.
GCGATTTATCTGACGCAGATCCCGGCCTACGCCAAGGAATGGTTGTACGGCGACGAAACCGTGGTGACGCTGATTCTTACCGTGTTCTCGGTGGGCATCGCCCTCGGCTCGATGCTCTGCGAGAAACTGTCCGGGCGTAAGGTGGAAATCGGCCTGGTGCCGTTCGGTTCGTTCGGTTTGACCGTGTTCGGCCTGTTGCTCTGGTGGCACTCCGGCGGCTTCCCGCAAAACGTGCAGGCCAACGATTGGCTGGCGGTGCTCAGTTACGGCCAGGCCTGGTGGGTGTTGTTCGATATCCTCGGGCTGGGGGTGTTTGGCGGCTTCTATATCGTGCCGCTGTATGCGCTGATCCAGTCGCGTACCGCCGAGAACGAGCGTGCGCGGGTCATCGCCGCCAACAACATCCTCAACGCGCTGTTCATGGTGGTGTCGGCCATCGTCTCGATCCTGCTGCTCAGCGTGGCCAAGCTGTCGATCCCCGAGTTGTTCCTGGTGGTGTCGCTGCTCAACATCGCCGTGAACCCCTACATTTTCCGCATCGTCCCCGAGTTCACCATGCGCTTCATGATCTGGCTGCTCAGCCATTCCATGTACCGCGTGGAGCATCGCAACCTGGAGGCGATCCCGGACGAAGGCGCGGCGTTGCTGGTGTGCAACCATGTGTCGTTTGTCGATGCGCTATTGATCGGCGGCGCGGTGCGTCGGCCGATTCGCTTTGTCATGTACTACAAGATCTACCACTTGCCGGTGCTGAACTTTATCTTCCGCACGGCCGGGGCGATTCCGATTGCCGGGCGCCATGAAGATATCCAGATCTACGAAAAGGCCTTCACGCGGATTGCGCAGTACCTGAAGGACGGCGAGTTTGTGTGCATCTTCCCGGAGGGCAAGTTGACGGCCGATGGCGAGATGAACGAGTTCCGCGTTGGGGTGACGCGGATTCTGGAGGAGACGCCGGTGCCGGTGATTCCGCTGGCGTTGCAGGGGTTGTGGGGGAGTTTTTTCAGTCGCGATCCGAAGAAAGGGTTGTTTCACCGGATTTGGTCGCGGGTGGTGTTGGTGGCGGGGGAGCCAGTGCAAGAGCCGACGCCGGCAAGGTTGCAGGAGGTTGTGGGTGGGTTGCGGGGGAGTGTCAGGTAGGGTTGTGTTGAGTGGGCTGGCGCCATCGCAGGCAAGCCAGCTCCCACAGTTGACCGAGTTGTTCTGTCGAGCGCGGTCTGGTGTGGGAGCTGGCTTGCCTGCGATAGCGGTAGTGGCCTAGGTGCTGATCTTGAGCCCAACCAGCCCACAGATAATCAACGCCACACTGGCCAACCGAACCAACGCCATGGATTCTCCAAACAGGATAATCCCGGCAATCACCGTGCCCACGGCACCCACTCCAGTCCAGATCGCATAGGCAGTGCCCAGCGGCAGTTCCTTCATGGCCAGCCCCAGCAACCCAAGGCTCACCGCCATGGCCGCAATGGTCAGCGCAGTGGGCAGTGGCTTGCTGAAACCGTCGGTGTATTTCAGGCCGACGGCCCAGCCCACTTCAAACAATCCGGCAAAAAACAGAATGATCCAGGACATGCTGACCCTCTCTCTATAGACGTGGGGTCGTCCCCGGATTAGGCGCTTGAGCGCTTCGCGGGGTCGTCCCCGCGAAGCTCGCTAGAGTGCCGAACAATCATCCGGCGATCAAGTTTGCGGGGTGTTTTCCAGAATGCGACGGTCTTCCTTTTCGCTCATGCGGCGGAAGTAAGTCGACAGCAACGCCCCGGAAATGTTGTGCCACACGCTGAACAGCGCACTCGGCACCGCCGCCAATGGCGAGAAGTGCGCACTGGCCAGTGCGGCGCCCAGCCCGGAGTTCTGCATGCCGACTTCCAGCGCCAGCGATTTGCGCTGTGCCAGCGGCAGCTTGAACACGCGGCCAGTGAAGTAGCCCAGCAGGTAGCCGAAGCTGTTATGCAGCATGACCACGGCCATGATCAGCAGGCCCGATTCGGCGATCTTCGCCTGGCTCGCGGCAACCACCGCCGCGACGATGATTACGATGCTCACCACCGACACCAGCGGCAGTACGTCCACCGCATGGCGCACGCGCTCGCCGAGCACACGCTGCGCCACTACGCCGAGCACGATCGGCAGCAGCACCACTTGCAGGATCGACCAGAACAGCTCCATGAACGACACCGGCAACCAGGCCGAGGCCAGTAGCCAGATCAGCGCCGGCGTGAGCAGCGGGGCGAGGAGGGTGGTGACGGCGGCGATGGCCACCGACAGCGCCAGGTCGCCACGGGCCAGCCAGGTCATGACGTTGGACGAGGTGCCGCTTGGGCAGCAACCGACGAGGATTACGCCGACGGCGATTTCCGGTGGCAGGTGGAAGGCCTGGCACAGAAGCCACGCCACGCCGGGCATGATTACGAAGTGCGCGACCACGCCCAATGCCACGCGCCACGGATGGCGGGCGACTTCGGCGAAGTCATCCATCTTGAGGGTCAGCCCCATGCCGAACATCACCAGGCCCAGCAGCGGCACGATGGCGGTTTTCAGGCCGATGAACCAGCTGGGTTCGAGGAACGCGAGCACCGCGAAAATCAGCACCCCAGTAGGCGAAGGTGTTGCCGACGAAGCGGCTCAGGGCGGCGAGTGCGCGCATGGGGTGTCCTTGTTATTGGATTTTTGAAGTGGCAATGAGATCAATGTGGGAGCCGGGCTTGTGTGGGAGCTGGCTTGCCTGCGATAGCATCACCGCGGCCTGACTGAAGACCGAGGTGCCTGCATCGCAGGCAAGCCAGCTCCCACACTGACTGTGCCCACTTGGGAACGGTGTTGTTAGATGCCCTGCGGGGTCTCTTCACCGCCGAGCGCTTCAACCAGCGCCGGGATGAACTCGCCGAATGTCAGCATCATCAGGGTGAAGCTCGCATCCAGTTGGCCCAGGGCTTCGTCGCCACCGTCTTGCTCGGCCTGGTCTTGCAGCAGGTCTTCGAACTTCAGGCGCTTGACGGTCATCTTGTCGTCGAGCATGAAGGACAGTTTGTCCTGCCAGGCCAGGGACAGCTGGGTCACGACTTTGCCGGTGGTCAGGTGCAGCTGGATCTCTTCGCCGGTCAGGTCCTGGCGCTTGCAGCGCACAATGCCGCCGTCTTCGTGGGTGTCGCGCAGTTCGCATTCGTCGAGGACGAAGAAGTCATCGGCCGGTTTCTGGGTGGTGACCCAGTCGGTCATGATCGCGGTTGGCGCGGTTTTCACGGTGAGCGGACGCACCGGCAGGGTGCCGATCACTTCACGCAGGGTGGAGAGCAGGTCTTCGGCGCGTTTCGGGCTGGCCGAGTTCACCAGGATCAGGCCTTGTTTCGGCGCGATGGCGGCGAAGGTCGACGAGCGACGAATAAAGGCACGCGGCAGGAAGGCCTGGATGATTTCATCCTTGAGCTGGTCGCGTTCCTTCTTATAGACCTTGCGCATTTGCTCGGCCTCGATCTCTTCGACTTTCTCTTTCAGTGCATCACGCACCACGCTGCCCGGCAGGATACGTTCTTCCTTGCGCGCGGCGATCAGCAGGAAGTCACCGCTGACGTGAACCAGGGGAGCGTCTTCACCTTTACCAAAAGGTGCGACGAAACCGTAAGTGGTCAACTCCTGGCTTGCACAAGGGCGCGCCAGTTTGGTGGCCATTGCAGTTTCCAACGCCTCGGCATCAACAGGCAGATCTTGGGTCAGGCGATAGATAAGCAGGTTCTTGAACCACATGGGGTGAGTCTCTCCTTTATACAAAGGCGGGCATTATTGTCTTGATAGCGTCTGAGGCCAACCCTGCCTAAGCCATTGGAAGGCCTCAAAAAAAAGATTTAAGAAAGTGCTTGCCAGACCTTGGGTCGCTCCGTAGAATGCGCGCCACACCGAGACGAAGGGTGATTAGCTCAGCTGGGAGAGCATCTGCCTTACAAGCAGAGGGTCGGCGGTTCGATCCCGTCATCACCCACCATTCGCTTCATGTGTTACGCGCAGCGGTAGTTCAGTCGGTTAGAATACCGGCCTGTCACGCCGGGGGTCGCGGGTTCGAGTCCCGTCCGCTGCGCCATATTCGGAAACCTGGAACACTGAACGCCAGGTCACCACAGAAAGCCCGCTCATTGAGCGGGTTTTTTTTCGTCTGCGATTTGTGTAGGAGCAACCTTGTGCTGAGGGAGGAAGCTCCATCAGCACAAGGTTTGTTGGCCTTTAGAAATCCCAGCGGGTGGTCACCATGACGTTGCGTGGCTCACCGTAGGCGGCGGAGTTATAGAAGCCGATATTGGTGTAGTAGCTCTTGTCGAAGATATTGTTGACGTTCAACGTCGCCGACAGGTTCTTGCTGATCTGATATTTGCTCATCAGGTCCACCAGCCAATACGCCTCTTGGGAAAACTCCTCATAGCCGCCACGCGGGCTGTTATAGATGTCCTGCCAACCCACGCTCTGCCAGCGCACGCCGCCGCCGACGGTCAACTTGTCCAGGTTGCCCTTGAGTTTGTAGGTGGTGTACAGCTTGACCTGGTCTTCCGGTTCAAAGGTGGAGATCTTCACGCCCTTGTCGTCGCGCACGATCTTGTGGGTGTAGCCGGCCTGCAGCTGCCAGCCAGGGGCGATTTCGCCGGACATCTCCACTTCATAACCCTTTGTCACCGCCTTGCTGCTTTTATAGGCATAGTTGTTCGGTGTGGGCTTGAGGTTGTTGTACTCGTCGTCGGACAGCGCACGGTTGGACTCGTGGATTTCAAAGTAGGCGGCGCTGGCATTCACTCGACCGTCGAGATAGTCGGCCTTGATCCCCAGCTCCCAGTTCTGGCCTTCATCCGGTTCCAGCAGCTTGTTGTCGCGGTCGCGGTTGTAGTTTTCCTGCGGCATGAAGATATCGGTGTAGCTGGCGTAGAGCGCGTAGGTGTCGTTCAGGTCGTAGACCGCGCCGATATACGGCACGACGCGCCCGGACTCGCGGTAACTGGGGTTGTAACCGGTGACCTGATAGTTGACCAGGCGCGCGCCGAGCAGCACCTTGAGGTCGTCGGCGAGGTTCAGGCGTGTGGTCGCGTACGCGCCGGTCTGGCGCACGGTATCGTCGATCAGCGATTGCGCCTTGCCCCAGTCCGGCATGGTTGCGTGGCCGTGCCAGTTATTGAAGTCGACGATATTGGGGTCGAGGTTCCAATAGCCTTTGCCTTTCCACTCCGAGGCGCTGATCGAGCCGCCCAGCACCAGCTCATGTTCACGCCCGCCGAGGCTGAACGGGCCGCTGACATACAGGTCGGCGGAGTCGCTGACGGTTTCCCCGGTGTATTTGCCCGAGGTCAGTTGCGCGGTGCCATCCGGCTGCGGCTGGTCGCCCTGGATCGAGCCCATCAAGGCGTGGTAGCCGTTGATCTTGTGGTCCAGTTGCAGCTTGCTCACCCAGCCATTGCCCAGGTCATGTTCGAGCATGGCGAACACGGTGCGGGTGTATTGCTCCCAACTGCTCCACTCGGCGGCGTCGTTGAACGAGCGCTTGACGCTGTTGCGATTGCCCTGGGAGTTGATCAGCGGAAAGCTGCCCGACCAGGACGAGCCTTTTGGCAACGTGTCCTGGTAGTCGCCGCCTACGGTCAGCAGGGTATCGGGCGACAGGTCGAACTCCATGATGCCGTAGTACGTCGGGCTCTTGCGCGAGTAGTGGTCCATGAACGAATGCTTGTCTTGGTAGGCCGCCACCGCACGGCCGCGTACGTTGCCGCTGTCGTTCAGCGGGCCGCTGACGTCCAGTTCGCTGCGGTAGTTGTCCCACGAACCGGCGCCGAGGGTGGCGTGGCCCTGGAAGTCGGCGGTGGGTTTCTTGCGCACCAGGTTGATCGTCGCGCCGAGGGAGCCGGCGCCAGTGAGCAGGCCGGTGGCGCCCTTGAGCACTTCGACGCGGTCGTAGATCGCCATGTCGCTCAGGGTGTTGCCCGCCGAATAGGCGACGTTGCGCGCAGTGGAAGGGATGCCGTCGTACTGGAAATTATTGATCGAGAAGCCGCGCGCATAGTAGTTGCTGCGCTCGGTGTCGAAGGCCGACACGGTGATGCCGGGCGTGTGGCGCATCACGTCGTCGACGTTGGTCAGGCCGAAGTCATCCATGTGCTGGCGGGTGACCACGGAGACCGATTGCGGGGTTTCCTTGGGCGTCAGCACCAGGCGCGTCGAAGTCGCGAGCGTGCCAGGGGTGTAGGAGCCCGTGCCTTCGGTGATATTGCCCAGTTGGGTGGCGCTGACTTGGGTCGGGCTCAGTTCCATGCTGCCATCGCTGGCGATGGGCGCCGGTTGCAGGGCGTAGACCTGATCACCTTTTACCGCGCGATAACCGCTGCCCAGCAGCAACCGGTCGAAACCGTCCTGGATGCCGTAGCTGCCCTTGAGGCCAGGGCCGTTGAGGCCTTCCAGTTCGTGGGACTGGAACACGATGGCCACGCCGGCTTGTTGCGCAAAGCGATTGAGCGAGCTGCCCAGCGGCCCGGCCGGGATGTCGTAGGCCTGGGCGGCCACGTTGACGCTGTCCGCGTGTGCCGGGCTGATGCTCAGCACCGAGGCGCTGAGCATGGCCAGGGACAGCGGCGCGAGTTTCAGTAGGCCAAAGCGCCCACGCGGGTAGGAAGGGGTGTGCATGGTGAAGGCAATCCTTTACGTGTCGAATTACCTCTCTTGACGGGCAACTGCGAGAAAACCGGAAGCAAATGCGAATAATTATTTATTGGCGCTGTCGTCTGGGTCCACGAGGATCAGCCAGGGCGTAAAACTTCTGACCTTGATCGGTAAGGTTTGCGCGAGTAATTGCAGGGCGTGATCGCTGTCGTCCAAGGGGATGACGGCCGATACACGCAGGCTTTGCAGTGCCGCACGATCGAACTGCACTCGCCCGGTTCGATGGCGGGAGATTTCATCCAGCACCTCGGGCAATGGCCGGTTTTCCACCACCAACTGATGGCGGCGCCAGGCTTCGTTGATGCTGGCGGGGTCGATGCTGCCGCTCAGCTGCACGCTGTGGGCAGAGACCAGCGCCCGGGAGCCGGCATCGACTTCCAGGGTCTGCTGGGCATTCGCGCTCTGTGCCGCCACGCGCGACTGCAACATGCTCAGCACGGTGACATCGCCTTCACGCTTGACTACAAACCGCGTGCCCAGTGCGCGCAAAGTGCCTTGGGCGGTCTGCACGATAAACGGCCGCGTGCTGTCGTGGGCCACTTCCACGAGGATCTCGCCTTGCAGCAATTCGATGCGGCGCTGTTTGGCGTCGAAATGCAGGTTCGCCGCGCTGATGCCGTTGAGAGTCAATGTCGAGCCGTCCGCCAATTGCAGGGTTTGCCATTGGCCAGGGCCATTGCGCACATCGGCCATCCATTGTTGCGGGTAAGGGCTGACGAGCAGCGCCGCGGCCGGAATCGCCAGGCTGCACGCCAGCAGCAGGGCGCGTACGGCGCGCTTGCGACGGTGGGATTTCTGCTGGGCAAACGCGGCATTCAAGGCGGCCCGCGCCGGTGCTTTTTTACCGCGCAGGGCCTGCATGCGCGCAATCACTTCTTCCATGCGCGCGGCGGCTGCGGCGTAGTGCGGGCCTTGTTGTTTCCAGCATTCGAACGCCAGGCGCTGGGCTTCGCTCAGCTCACCTTCGTGCAGGCGCAGCAGCCATTCGGCGGCTTGTTCTTCGATCTGTTGGCGGGCGTCGTGCATGTGCGCTCAGGTGTCCAGGCTGTGGCCGCAATGCACGAGCGCCTGGATCAGGTACTTGCGCACGGTGCGTTCCGACAGCTTGAGCTGGCGGGCGATCTGTTGCTGGGTCAGTTCTTCGAGGTAATACAGCACGAAGGCCTCGCGCGAATAGACGTGCATGCCTTCGAGAATAAACGCGATCTGCTCCAGGGCCTCAAGGGTGGTGTGGATCTGCTCCGGCGACTGGAACCCTTCCAGGACGTCCACCGTCAGCGCCAACTCTTGCAGGTAGGCGTTTTCGATCTGCTTGCGCCGGGCCTGGTCGATAAGCAGGCGCCGCGCCGTGGTGCTCAAGTACGCCCGCGGTTCGCGAATGCTTGCCACCGACTCGCGGGCGTTGAGGATACGCGCGAACGTGTCCTGCGCCAGGTCCGCCGCGTTCTGCCGGCAGCCCAATTTGCGCCGCAGCCACGCCAGCAGCCAGCCGTGATGCTCACTGTAGAGCGCGGTTATTTCCCGTTGGAAGGGCGGTTCACCCACAGACATAGGCGTGGCTCAAGCGTTATTGAGAATGGTTTTTAATTGTGCGGCCAAGTGTCGGGTAAACGCAATAGACTCGCGTTTGTGGGGTGAAAAGCCCGTATTTACGGGCTTTGCGTCCCCCTTTGAAAAATATTTCAAATAAATTGCATATAAAACAAGACATTGCGGATTTTTGGTGTAAGATGCGCCCACACCGAAACGAAGGGTGATTAGCTCAGCTGGGAGAGCATCTGCCTTACAAGCAGAGGGTCGGCGGTTCGATCCCGTCATCACCCACCATTCGCTTCAAGTGTTACGCGCAGCGGTAGTTCAGTCGGTTAGAATACCGGCCTGTCACGCCGGGGGTCGCGGGTTCGAGTCCCGTCCGCTGCGCCATATTCGGTAACCTGGAACACTGAACGCCAGGTCACCACAAGAAAGCCCGCTCATTGAGCGGGCTTTTTTTCGTCTGCGATTTTTGCAGGAACAAACCTGTTGTGGCGAGGGAGCTTGCTCCCGCTGGGCTGCGTAGCGGCCCCAAAAATCTTGGGAGCGCTTCGCACTCCAGCGGGAGCAAGCTCCCTCGCCACGACGTATCAGGTTCAGAACTGGTACTTGAGGCCCACCGTCATATTGCGCGGGTCACCGTAGAATGCGCTGCTATACAGACCGTAGCCGGCGTAGTACTCGCGGTCGAAGAGGTTGTTCAGGTTCAGCGACGCGCTGAGGTTCTTGCTCACATCATAGCGCGCCATCAACCCCACCACGGCGAAACTGCCTTCGTCGGCGCGCGCATCCATCGGGTAGGTGATGGCCGAATAGGTTGAACTCTGCCACGTCACATTGCCGCCCACTGTCAGGTCACGCAGGGCACCTTCAAGCTTGTAGGCCGTGGACAGTTTGAACTGGCGCTCCGGCAGGTTGGTGTTGATGCGGTTGCCGTCCTTGTCCCGGGGTTGGGCGTAGGTGAAGCCGGCAAGCATCTGCCAACCCGGCGTCAGTTGGCCGGACAGCTGCATTTCAAACCCTTTGGTGGTGGTGCCGCTGACGGCCTTGTAGGCCGTAAGGCCTCCCGTGCGAACGCCGTCGTCCACCCCCAGGTTGTCCTGCTTGATGGTGAACACGGCGACACTGGTGTTGAGCGCACCGTCGAAATATTCCGACTTCAGGCCCGCTTCATAGCTTTGCCCCGTCAGCGGTTCCAGCGCCTTGTCGTTTTTGTCGAACAACGACTGCGGCGTGAAGATGTCGGTGTAGCTGACGTAGAGCGAGTGGATGTCATTGAGGTCGTAGACGATGCCAGCATAAGGCACCAGCTTGCCGGTTTTCCTGGCGCTGTCGTCCGACGGATCATTGGGCTTCCATCCGTAGGTCAGGGTGCCTTCACGCTCATAGTTGACGACCCGGCTGCCGAGGATCACATGCCAGTCGTCCAGCGGGTTCAGGCGCAATGCCGCGTACCCACCGGACTCCTTGATCTTGTAGCCCTGGCTCTGTTGGAAGGTGAACGCATCCGGCTGAGGCGGGTTGTTGCCCCAGGTCTCGTAGTTCACGTTGAGGCTGCCACCGTCCAGTGACTGATAGTCCGAGCGGCGGTTACTCGCATTCAAACCCACCACCAACTCATGGGTACGCCCCAGCAGCGAAAAAGGCCCCGTCGCGTAGGCATCCGCGGAGTCGGCGTTGATCGTGTAGGTCACGCGGCTGCGCTGCAGTTCGGCAAGGTGGGTCGTCTCGTCGGGGAACGGCCCCCAGCCGACGATGTTGCCTTGCAACTGATCGGTGGTGCCTTTCCAGTGGCTGGCTTCTACGCGCAACAGCCAGTCATTGTCGAAGCGCTGCTCGATGCCGGCAAAGTATTTGGTGCTTTGGCTGTCGGCATAGGTCCATTTGGCCGCCGGGTTGGTCGAGCGTTTGAAGTTGGCGCGGTTGCCATCGGCGTTGTACAGCGGCAGCTGGCCAAAACTGGAGCCGTCGGCGTCGATTTTCTGATAGTCGATGCCGGCGTACAGCGTGGTGTCCGGCGTGATATCGGCCTCGCCGATGGCGTAGAACACGTCCTTTTTCTGCGTGTAGTAATCAATAAATGAATGGTTGTCCTGATGAGCTGCCACCACGCGCCCACGCAGCGCGCCGTTTTCGGACAACGGCCCGGACAGGTCCATTTCCGTGCGGTAGCGATCCCAGGTGCCACCACTGCCGGAGACATAGCCCTGGAAGTCTTTGGTCGGACGTTTGCGGACCAGGTTGACCACCCCCGCCGGGCTGCCGACGCCACTCATCAACCCCGTGGCGCCGCGTACCACTTCGACGCGGTCGTAGATGGCCATGTCGCGCACGCCCAGGCCGTTGGTATTGGTGGTGAAGTCTGACGTCGGCACACCGTCGTACTGAAAACTGTCCAAGGCAAAACCGCGGGAGTAGAAGTTGTAACGCTCACTGTCGTCGTGCATCACCGTCACGCCAGGGGTTTGCCCGAGGACTTCGGCGATGGAACCCAGGCCCTGGTCAGTCATGTGCTGGCGGGTGATGACGGTCACCGACTGGGGAGTCTCGCGCAGGGACATGGGCAATTTGGTTGCCGTGCTGGTGCTGCCCGTGGTGTAGGAGCCGGAGTTTTCGGTGGTCTGGCCCAGTTGTTGGCCGGTGATACTGGTGGCCCCCAGCTCAATGCTTGACCCATCTCCCAATGGATACAGCGTGTAGGAGCCGTCCCCGGAGGCGACCGCATTTAGCCCGCTACCGCGCAGCAGGCTGCGCAATCCCTCATCGATGCCGGTGTTGGCATTCAGCCCGGTACTGCGCTTGCCTTCCACCAGCGCCGGGTCGATCGGCAGGGTGATGCCGGCCTGGCTGGCGAACTCGGCCAGCGCCGTGCTCAAGGCGCCGGCGGGAATCGTGTAATGGCGCACGTGCTGCTGGCCGATAGGTTCTGCCAGCAGGGGGGGGCTGGTCACCACCGAGCCTGCAACCAGCAGGCCCAAGGTCGCCCCGCGTATTGCCAGGGCTAAGGAGTGGAAGGGTAGGACGTACCGCTGTGGTTGCCGCATTGAGTGTTCCCCGTCGAAGAGTGTTGGCTGTTTTACGAGGAGGACGCATGGCGGCTGAAAAACACGACACACGCGGGAAATTCAGCTTTCCCGGGCGGCGATGGTCACCCAGTAGCGGCTGCGGGTGCGGATGTCTACCGGCAGGGTGCGGGCCAGGGCGGCCAATGCCAGGTCGGTGTCGTGTAACTGAAATGTGCCGGAGATCTGCCAGTCTGCCACTGCCGGATCGCAGCGCAGCAGGCCGGGACGATAGCGGCCGAGCTCGAGGGCAAAGTCGGCCAGGCGCATTTTCTCCGCGCGCAGTACGCCTTGGGTCCAATCGCTGCTGCTGCGTTGCAGCGTGGCCACGGGCGCAATCAGGGCGCGACTGAACTCGGTCTGCTGGCCCGCTTCCAGGCGCAGGAAATCCTTGGCGTGAGCGGGATAGACCTGCACCGCCCCTTCCAGCACTGCGATACGGGTTTTGCCGTCGAGCTGGCGCACGTCGAAACGCGTGCCAACCGGGCGCAAACGGCCTTCGGCGGTTTCCACCACGAGTGGGCGGTTGAGCGGGTCGGCGGCGGTGCTGACCAGGATCTCGCCGGCGTACAGGCGCAGCAGGCGCTGCTGGCTGTCGAAGCGGATGTCCATGGCGCTGGCGGTGTTGAGCATCACCCGGGTGCCGTCCGGCAGCACGCATTCGCGACGCTCGCCGGCCACGGTGCGTTGGTCTGCGCTCCACTCCCGCCAGGGCAGTGCCTGGTAGGCGAATGTGCCCAGCGGCGCAGCGATGATCAGGCTGGTCAGCAGTTTCAGGGTGTGGCGCCGATCAAGGCTTGCCGGGCGGCCCAGCGCGGGCATGCCGATATCCGCTGGGATCGCGTCGAAGCGTGCGTGGAACCCTGCCGCCAATTGCCAGGCGCGCTCGTGGTCGGCATGGCTGGCGCGCCAGTGGTCGCAGGCTTCCCGATCACGCGGGCTGGCGTTGCCTTGCAGGCGCACGAACCAGCGGGCCGCCTGGCGCGCAATGCGCCGGTCAATCGGCTGGGCACTCACGCTGAAGTTGTGGCCAGGATGATGCATTCCTCATAGGCGCGCGCGAGATGGCGTTGCACCGAGCGCACATGGATACCCAGGTGGCTGGCGATTTCCTCTTGGCTGTAACCCTCAAGTTGAGCCATCAGAAAGGCCTGGCGCGTCCTGGCCGGCAGGCACGAAAGCACCTGGTCGACCTCATGCAGCGCTTCGAGAATCAACGCCTGGCTCTCCAGCGAGGGGGTGTTCTGCTCGGGCAGGTGGGCCAGGGTTTCCAGCCACGCCTGCTCCAGCGAGCGCCGGCGGTACAGGCTGATCAGCAAGCGATTGGCGACGGTGGCCAGGTAGGCGCGCGGGCTGTGGAGGGTACGTGGCTTGGCGCCCAGCAGGCGGATGAAGGTATCTTGCGTCAAGTCCGCCGCGTCGGCGCTGTTGCCCAGGCGCTGGCGCAACCAGCCCACCAACCAGCCGCGATGGTCGCGATAGAGGTCGCCGATATTCTGGTAAGGACTGGTTGGAAGGGGCATGGGGCTTGTTATTGACCAAAGCAATGCAAGTGAGAATTCATCTCATTCTATCGGTGGCTACGCCTTGCTCGCAAGGCTACACCTTGAATGTTTACCCGCGTACGCCTTGCCGTTGTGCACTGCCTACACCCGCTGAACTGTGCTGGTGCGTCATGACGTGAGGGAATACCCCCATGCCCATTGGTCGATTGCGCCCCTTGCCGCATAAACGGTTATCTATAGCCACGCGAAGACTTCCAGGCGAGCTACCGGCAGCAGGACGCTGCGGTGCCCGCTCTCTAACAATGGCCTTTCAAGGCAATAAAAATAGTCTGCAAGGGGAACGGCACTCCATGAAATATCCACTGCGTCCGTTGGTGTTCTGGCCAACTTTCCTGATTCTGCTGGCGGCGGTGATCGCCAGCTATATCGACCTGAATGCGTTCCTTGCGGTGAGCAAGCAGCTCAATAATCTGATCCTGAAAAACTTCTCCTGGCTGTTCAGCGCCGGCTCGTTTGCCATGGTGGTGTTGACCGCCATCGTGTACTTCTCGGCACTGGGCAAGGTGCGCATCGGCGGTGAAGACGCCCAGCCGTTGCTGAGCAAATGGCGCTGGTTCATGGTGGCGCTGTGCACCACGCTGGCGGTTGGTGTGTTGTTCTGGACCACCGCCGAACCGCTCTACCACCTGTACGGCCCGCCCACCAGCCTGCCGATTGAAGCGGGCAGCTCGGCGGCGAAAAGCTTTGCGATGTCGACGATGTTCCTGCACTGGACCATCACCCCGTACGCCATCTACCTGGTGCCGTCCCTCGTGTTTGCGCTGGTGTTCTACAACCGCCGCAGCAACTTCTCGATTGGCGCGATGCTCGAACCCTTGCTGGGCGCGGCGCGGGTCAAGCGCTACGCCGGGCTGATCGACACCCTGGCGATGTTCGCCCTGGTCGCCGGCATGGCCTCGTCCCTGGGCACGGGCGCACTGACCCTGGCCGGCGGCCTGAGCCAATACATCGGCGGCGAAACCACGCCGTTCCGCTTGGCGATCATCATCGCAATCATCGTCATCACCTTTGTCGCCTCGGCCGCCAGCGGCCTGCAAAAAGGCATCGTGATGCTGTCCTCGTTCAACACCTGGATCATGCTGGCCCTGGGGCTGTTCGTGCTGCTGTGCGGGCCGACCCTGTACATGTTCAGCCTCGGCGTCGAATCCCTCGGCGTGTACCTCGACACCTTCTTCAGCCGCAGCTTGTTCACCGGCGCCGCCAGTGGCGACACCTGGCCGCAAAGCTGGACAGTGTTCTACTGGTCGGTGTGGTTTGCCTGGGCGCCAGTGAGTGCGCTGTTCCTCGGCAAGATCGGCCGTGGCTATACCGTGCGTGAATTCATCCATATCAACATGCTGTTCCCGGCGCTGTTCACGGCGGTGTGGATCTGCATCTTCTCCGGCACCAGCCTGTACTTCGATGCGCTCGGCGACGGCAGCCTCAACCGCGTGCTCAACGAGCAGGGTGTGGAGCACGTGCTGTACCAGATGTTCCAGCAACTGCCGGCCAGCGGGCTGATGATTGCGTTCCTGCTGTTCGTTGCCTTCATTTCGTTTGTCACCGCGGCGGACTCCAGCACCGACGTGATCGCCAACCTGTGCAGCAAGGGCGTGACCGCCGATTCCGACCTCGACGGCAACCCGATGCTGAAGATTGTCTGGGGCGTGATCATCGGCACGGTGTCGTGGGTGATGGTGTCGTTTATCGGCATCGACGGGGTGAAGATGCTCTCCAATCTCGGCGGTCTGCCGGGGATGATCCTGGTGCTGCTGGCCAGTACCTCGCTGATCTTCTGGCTGAAAAACCCGGCGCTGCTCGATGTGAAACACCTCAAGCCGGCCACCGATCCCGCGCTGCGCGGCGCCAGCCCGGTCGCCGAGTTCGCCCGCTAAATCCTCAAACCTGTGTGTCTCCTCACGCGCTCCCCAGAGAGCGCGGGGGAGCCGTTTGTTTGCAACAAAAGTTTGGAGTTACCGATGGAAATCGTTACCGAATTTGCCTACAAGGTCCGTGAAATCGAACACTGCCTGATCCCCCTGAAGGACGGCACCCAACTGGCCGCGCGCATCTGGCTGCCGGAAGTCGCCGGCCTGCAAACCTTCCCGGCGATCCTCGAATACCTGCCGTACCGCAAGCGCGATGGCACCGCCGTGCGTGATGCGCTGACCCACCCGTGGATGGCTGGGCAAGGCTATGTGTGCGTGCGTGTGGACATGCGCGGCAACGGCGAATCCCAAGGGTTGATGGCCGACGAATACCTGTTGCAGGAGCAGGACGACGCCCTCGAAGTGATCGACTGGCTGTGCCAGCAGCCGTGGTGCGACGGCAACGTCGGCATGATGGGCATCTCCTGGGGCGGCTTCAACGGCCTGCAAGTCGCGGCGCGCCAGCCCGAGGCGCTGAAGGCGATCATCACTCTGTGTTCCACCGATGACCGCTTCGCCGACGACATCCATTACAAGGGCGGCAACCTGCTGATGGAGAACTTCGGTTGGGCCGCGACCATGCTCAACTTCAGCGCTGCCGTGCCCGATCCGCTGCTGGTCGGCGATGCATGGAAAACCCTCTGGCAGCAACGCCTGGACGCCATGCCGCTGCTTGCCGAAACCTGGCTGCAACACCAGACCCGCGATGACTATTGGCGCCACGGCTCGGTGTGCGAGGACTATTCGCAGATCAAGGCGGCGGTGTATGCGGTGGGCGGCTGGGGCGATGCCTACCGCAACACGGTCTCACGGCTGATGGAACACCTGCCGGGGCCGAAGAAAGCCATGATCGGCCCGTGGATTCACAAATACCCACACTTCGCCGTGCCGAATCCGGCCATTGGCTTCCTGCAAGAGGCCAAGCGCTGGTGGGATCACTGGCTGAAGGGCATCGATAATGGGGTGATGGATGACGCAGCCTGCACCTTTTACCTACAGGATGTTCTACCGCCACAGGGCAGTTATGCCGAGCGGCCAGGTATCTGGGTGCAGACGGCGGGGTGGCCTGATCCGCAAATACAGTGGCGCGATTTCAGCCTTGGCGAACAGGGCCTCAACCCCGGCGCGGACCCCTTGGCCACCCCACGCAGCATCTGCTCGCCGCTGACCACCGGCCTGCACCAGGGCGAATACTGCGCCATCTGGTTTGGCCCCGACGGCCCTACGGATCAGCGCCGTGACGATGCGAATTCGCTGTGTTTCGACTCCCAGCCGCTGAGCGAACCCCTCGCGTTGCTCGGCGATGCGCGCCTCACAGTGCGCCTGGCCAGTGACACCGCCTGCGGGCAACTGGTCGCACGCCTGAATGCCATCGCGCCGGACGGGCAGGTCACGCAGATCAGTTACGGCGTACTCAATCTCACGCTTCGTGAGGACTTTTCCCACGTATCACCCGTAGTCCCCGGTGCACCGATGGACGTGCAGTTAAACCTCGACCATATGGGCATGCGCCTGCCGGCCGGCTACCGCTTGCGCCTGGCCCTGAGCACCGCGAGTTTCCCGTTGCTGTGGCCGAGCCGCGAGCTGACCACCCTGACCTTGTTGCCCGGCCTGCAACGCCTGCAACTGCCGGTGTTTACCGGCGAAGCGGTGGCGTGCCCGTTCGAAGCGCCGCAATCGGCACCGCCGGCCAACCTGGAAGTGCTGCGTGCCGCCGCGCCGAAGCGCACCTTGATCGAAGACGTGGGCAGTGGCGAGGTCTGCGTGAAGATCGAAGACGACCTGGGTTCGGTGCGTTTTACCGACCACGGCCTGGCGGTGGACCAGCGTTGCACCGAGCAATACCGCACCTTGCCGTGGGACCCGTTGTCGACCCGCGCCGATATCGAGTGGCACTATCGGGTGGGTCGCGATGAATGGAACGTTGAGGTGGAAAGCCGCCTGAGCGTGAGCGCCGATGCCGAGTGGTTCTACGTCGAAGCCGAGCAGACCGCGTGGGAAAATGGCCAGTTGGAACATCGCCGCCAGTGGAGCAAACGCGTGGCCAGGGTCGCGCTGTGAGTGGGCAACTGGCAGGATGCTTGCCCACGTGATCTCTGCGGGCCCGGGGCAACCCGGGCCTGTCTCTGCCATTGGAATCCTTCATGTCGCGCCGAAACGTCGATCTTCCTCCGCTCAATTGCCTGCAGACCTTCGAAGCGGCCGCCCGTCATTTGAGCTTTACCCAGGCCGCCCATGAGCTGAACCTGACCCAAAGCGCGGTCAGCCGCCAGGTCAAGCGCCTGGAAGAAGACCTCGCCCGCCCGCTGTTTTACCGACTGGCCCAGGGCCTTAGCCTCACGCCGGCCGGGGTGCGTTACTTCCGCACGATCCAGCGCCTGCTGCGCGAACTCGACCGCGAGTCCGCCGAGTTGCGCCGGCGCGGTGCCGACCGCCAGTTGACCCTGGCCAGCACGCCGACCATCAGTTCCATCTGGCTGGCCGGCTTGCTGCCGGACTTCCAGCGCGAACACCCGGACCTGGACATCCGCATCCTGTGCAGCGAAAGCCCCAGCCACCTGGATGTCAGCGAATATGACCTGGGCCTGTTCTACCACCTCGACGAACTGCCCGCGCCCCACGGCCTTGAACTGTCGCCGGTGTTCGACAACGAACAGGTCATCACCGTGTGCAGCCCGGCTTATATAGAGCGCCACGGCCCGATTCACGACGTGCAACACCTGCTGCACGGCCACACCTTGCTGATCGTCGAAGACCACTACCACGACTGGCTGACCTGGACCGACTGGTTCGCCGACGCCGACGCCCACTATCACACCCCGCGCCATGCGTTGCGCACCAACAGCTATCAACTGTTGATGCAGTCGGCGGTGATGGGGCACGGCGTAGCCCTCGGCTGGAAGAGCCTGCTCGCCGGCGAACTGGACGCCGGGCGCCTGCAAATGGCCTTGCCCCACACCATGCACAGCCGTGGTCGCCTGCACCTGATGCAACCCCATCACCGCAACCCGCCCTCGGCGGCGCGCAGTTTTCGCCAATGGTTGCTGGCCCATGCCAGCCGTTTGAACAACCCCCCTGAGCCCTCATGAACCTGACATTCCTGACCTTTCCCGCGCTGTACAGCGCGACCATTCTGATGCTCACCGGCAACGGCCTGTTTTTCAGTTTTATCGGCCTGCGCCTGAGCAGCGAGGGTATCAATGAGGTCTGGATCGGTGCGCTGACGGCGGCGTATTACGGCGGCATGGTGTGTGGCGCCAAGTTCGGCCACCGCATGATTGCCGGGGTCGGGCATGTGCGTTCGTATGTGGCGTGCGCCGGCGTCGCCACCATCATCGTGTTGCTGCATGTACTGTTCGAGCAGCTGGAGTTCTGGCTGGCGCTGCGTTTTGTGATGGGCCTGGTGATGATGAACCAGTACATGGTCATCGAAAGCTGGCTCAACGAGCAGGCGGAAAACAACCAGCGCGGCGCGGTGTTTGCCGGTTACATGGTGGCGGTGTCGCTGGGCCTGATGCTGGGGCAGGGCGTGCTGGTCTGGCGCCCGGAGCTGGACTTCAAGCCGCTGCTCATCGTCGCGATCTGCTTTGCCGCGTGCCTGTTGCCGGTGACCATGACCAAGCGCCTGCACCCGGCCAAGCTGGTGGCGGCGCCGCTGGAAGTGGGGTTTTTCTGGCGACGGGTGCCCCAGGCGCTGACCACGGTGTTTGTCACCGGCCTGATGGTCGGCGCGTTTTATGCGCTGGCCCCGGTGTTTGCCACGCGCAACGGCTTGAGCACCGCCGAGGCGAGTACCTTTGTTGCGGTGTCGATTTTTGCCGGGTTGTGCGGCCAGTGGCCCATCGGCTGGCTGTCGGATCGCATCGATCGCTCGCGCTTGATTCGTGCGTGCGCCCTGGCCTTGGGGCTGGTGGTGATTCCGCTGTGGGGCCTGGTGCAGTTGCCCTATGCACTGCTGCTGGTGTTCGGTTTTCTCAGCGGCTTGCTGCTGTTCACCCTCTACCCGTTGGCGGTGGCGCTGGCCAATGACAACGTCGAACAACCACGACGTGTGCCGTTGAGCGCGATGCTGCTGGCCACCCACGGCATCGGTGCCAGCCTGGGGCCGATGCTCAGCGGTGCGCTGATGAACAGCTACGGCCACGGCGCGTTCTACATGCTGTTTTCGGCCTGCGCGCTACTGCTGATCTGGCGCGTGCAGCCGAAGAAAGTCACCGGCGAATACCTCGTCGAAGGCGCGCCGTTGCATCACGTGGCCATGCCTGAACACCCGATGGGCGCGGTGCTGGATCCACGGGTGGATGAGATCCCTGAGGAACTGGTGATCAGCGAACCGGCGCCCGCTACCAAGGCCTGACGGCTACTTGGCTTTTTTCTTGCGCGGTTGGCGCGTGGCCAGGTGCTCGAAGCAAAAAGCGGCGGTGCCGAACACGGCGATGAGGGTCAGTACGAGCATGCCGAGGGTTGAACTTTCCACGGTGAATTCCTACGTGATGGGGTAGGCATTCACCGTAGAGGTGCGGCGAAAGCGCCTCAATAGAGGCGACGCAATCCTTACGGCGCCGGGTTGATTGTTACGCAGTCTTTACGCGGTTCAGGCTGTTGGCGGCCGAGGAAGAGATAGACGATCACGGCCGTCAGCGCGGTGAACACGGCCAGCACTTGCAACAAGGTATTGAACCCTGCGTTGTAGGCCGTACGCAGTTTCGCTATGGGAATTTGCCCGGTCTGTTGCAGATCACCCATGACCAGATGTTGTGCCGCCCGTGACAGTTCTTCTGGCGACAGGCTGCTGTCGAGGCTCAGGTGACGCGCCACCAGCGCACTCAATACCGCCACGGTAACCGCCAGCGCCACGCCTTCGCTGGCCACGCGGGTGGTGTTGAAAATTCCCGCTGCCATGCCTGCTTGCTCCTTGGGTACCACGCTGATCGACAGGCCGTCCATCAAGCCCCACGGCACTGCTGTGCCCAAGCCGATCAGCAGCAAGGCGGCGATCAGTTGACCGTGTGCGTCGGCGGGCAGGATGCTCAACCGATAAAGGCCAGCGGCGGCCAGCAAAAATCCTACGGTGCACAGGCGCCCGGCCGACACCCAACGGGTCAACGACGCCGCCAGCATCGGCACCAGCAGCATAGGCGCCGACAAGGCGAGCATGCGCAGCCCCGCGTCGAACGCGCTGAGGCCATCGACGCCGATAAAGCGGATCGGCAGCAATACCACCAACACGATAAAGCAGTAGCAGGTGCCGATTGGCAGGATCTGCACGCCGACGAAGCGCGGGAAACGCAACAGCCGCAGCTCCAGCATGGGCTGCTTGGCACGGGTTTCCACCCACGCAAACACGGCGGCAAGCAACCCCGACACAACGAGCAATGCCTGGATCAACGGCGCGTTCCAGCCGTGCCCAGGCGCGATAATCACGGCACTGGTGAAGGCAATCAACAGACCCGAAAACGCCAGTACGCCGGGTGTGTCCAGGTGCTGAGCGTGCGGGTTGCGGCTTTCCCGCAGGTTCGGCACGGCAAACACCAGGGACACCCCCGCCAGCAGTGCGGTAAACAGGAAGATCCCGCGCCAGCCCAGCCACTCGATCAACACGCCCGACAACAGCGGGCCAAACGCGAGGCCGACGCCAAACGTGGTGCCCAACACGCTGAACGCCCGCGTGCGCGCATGGCCGTCGAACTCCTGCGCCAGCGCGGCCGTCCCGCCCGCCAAGGCGGCAGCGGCGGCGATGCCTTGGGCGCCGCGCAACAGGTCCAGCCAGAACACCGTGGGCGCCACCGCCAGCAACAGGGAGACGCCGGCAAACAAGCCCATGCCGCCGATGAACAAGCGCTTGCGCCCATAACGGTCGGCAAGGGTGCCGGCGGCCATCAGCAGGCTGCCGAAACTGAGCATGAACGCATTGGTGATCCATGCCAGTTCAGTGGGCGTGGCGTCAAACGCCCGGCCAATGAACGGCGTGGCCACGGCGCCGCCGGTAAAACTCATCGGCAAGACCAGTGCGGCCAGGCAAATCGCCGCGAGGATGGTGTAGCGATGGGGGTGCATGGCAGCCGTCCTTTATCGTCCAGTTGAAGTCCTGATTAATCTATTCAGGATGCAATCGTAGATAAACAGGCTTACCTTCCACTGATAGCGGACAAAAAGGATGTAATGGATCAATGGACAGCCTGGGTGGTGTGATTTCCTTCGTTAAAACGGCAGAGGCCCTCAGTTTTGTCGCGGCGGCGCGGAGCCTGGGGATTTCGGCGTCGGCAGTCGGTAAAAACGTCGCCAAGCTGGAAGCGTCGCTGAATGTGCGGTTGCTGCAGCGCAGTACGCGCAAAGTCAGTCTGACGGCGGAGGGGCAATTGTTTTACGAGCGTTGTCGGAAAATCCTCGACGACTTGCAGGACGCGCAGGCCATGCTCTCCCATGTGGTCCAGCAACCCCGTGGCAAGTTGCGGGTGAGTCTGCCCACCATCGGCTATCGCTTCCTCATGCCGCACATGGCGGCATTCCGCAGCGCCTACCCGGAGGTTGAGCTGGAGCTGGATTTCAACGACCTGCTGGTGGACGTGATCGAGGAGGGCATCGATGTGGCGATCCGCAGCGGCGGCCTGGCGGATTCGAAGCTGATGGCGCGTCGGCTCGGGCCGTTCAGGTTTCTGCTATGTGCCTCGCCGGAATATTTCCAGCGCCATGGCCGGCCGCTGGTGGTGAAGGATCTGGAGCACCACGCCTGCCTGCGTTACCGGTTTGCCACCACCGGCAAAATCATGGACTGGACCCTGGCCGCCGACCCCGCATTCACCGGGCTGCGCCTGCCCACGGCGATGACCCTGAACAACATGGAAGCCATGCTCATGGCCGCCGTCGACGGGCACGGCATCGCCTTTGTCCCGGATTTTCTCGCCCGCGAGGCCTTGGCCCAGGGGCGCCTGCACAGCGTGCTGGATGAGCAGTGCAGCGATAGGGGACAGTTCTGGGCGTTGTGGCCGTCCAGCCGTCACCTGTCGCCGAAAATCCGCGTGTTCGTGGACTTTATTGCCGAGCGCCTGTTCCCCTCAAGCTAAGGCGCGTTGCGGCTGTGGCGGTAATCACTGACGGCCTCGTACACCGCTTTGCGCAGGCGATTGATACCGCCGATGGGACGGTGCTCCGCCACGCCGAACCACGGGTTGAAGGACTGGTTGTCACACGCCAGGTTCTGCTCAGGGGTGTCGAAGTCCTGTGCCGGGATGCGAATTTTCGCCACGGTTTCGTAGGGCGCGTCGCTTTCTTTCCATTCGATGCTGGTGTCTTCGATCGGCATGAATTTCTGCGGGTTCTGCCGCTGGATCTGCAACACAAAACAGGCCGCGACGCGGTCGGTGGACAGTTGCTGAGTCAACGCGCTGCGCAGGAAGTTCGGCAGGTCCTGGTTCTGTTTCGGCAGCACGTACTGCGGGCAGTTTTGCGCATCGGGTGCGACGCGGAACTTGGCATTCGCTGCGCCGAACTTGTAGGGCGAGACGGAAAAATACGTGGTCTGCGTCGGGCTGGCCGGGGCTGGCGCCAGGGTGGCCAGGGCGATAAACAGGTGACGCACTTGCCAGCTGCGCGGGTCGACCTTGGGGAAGAACGCCAGGACCTTTTTGCCATCCGCCTGGGCGCCGATGTTCTGCGCGTATTCCGCCACGTCGCTGACAAAAAAGTTCGGGTGGCTGAACATCACGAAGTCTTGTTCGCTGCGGTTTTGCTGGTCGGCCAGCAGTTGCTTGCCCGGCACATCCAGCAGCTTGAGCGCCATGCCGCGCGCATCGCGAATGCTGTCGAACTGCGGGTAGGCGTTGCCGTTGGACAAGCGCATCGTCGCCTGCCAGGTCTTGCCCGGTTCGGCGAACACGCCTTGGCGCAGCGCCGGGTCGAGGTCCGCCAGCACGCTGACTTCGGCCTTCACGCAGCCATGGGCCTTGGCGTGGGCATCGCGCAGGTAGCGCGTGCCTTCACGGTGCTGGTCAACGATGCGCACGGCTGTCTGGATGATGCCTTGGGTCATGGCGGCTTCGCCTGGCGGAATCTGCTCATCCGGCGATACCGGGCCACTGTGCTGCCAGGCATACCAGGCGGTGGCGCCGAGCCAGCCGAGCAGGCCGAGGCCCACCAGCCACAGGAGGGTCTTGCCGAGAAAGGCGCCGATGCGCAGCCACAGGCGTGCGAGCAGGGAAGGGCGGTCGTAGGGGGATCGAATCATCATGGCAGTTGTTGCTCCAGCGGGCCGCCCAGTACTTTGAGGTATTCCAGCAGCGCCCAGCGTTCCTGCGGCAGCAAGCCACGGCCGATGACGCCATTGCCACGCTGGCCAGCACGGAATTCGTGGCCGCTGTTGTGGTTGCCGGTGATGTTGGTATCGAACAGGAAGGCGTTCTTGAACGCGCCGGTCTGAAAGCCGAGGTGGCGCGGGTCGTAGTCGAAGGTGCCTTTATAGAAGGTGGTGCTGCGTTCGTCCTGGGGCGACAGCAATTGGTAGATCGTCGGCACCGAACCGTTGTGCAAGAACGGCGGCGTGGCCCACACACCGGCCAGTGGCCGGGCCTTGTAGGCGCGCAGTTCGCGCACGCCGATGGGCAGGCCGTAGCCGTCCAGGCGCGGACGCTCGGCGGGAGTGACGCCGGCGGCGCGGTAGGCGTGCTCCTCGACGAATGCAGTGACGTAGGCCAGGCCCTTGGCCACGGACATTTTTTTCAGGTCCAGGGGTTCGGTTGGCGTGGGGTGCAACTGCACATTCAGCTGGGCCAGTTCGGCCGGGTCCCATTGCAGGGCGCTGAGGTCGTAGCGTTGGTCGGCGATGTTGTTGGCGGTGCCGGGGTCGGTGCCGATGTAGTCCACCGGGAGCATTTTCAGTTGCTGTACCGGGCGGCCGTTTTCCTCGGTGACGCTGGGCACATGGCAGCCGGCGCAGTTTTCGGCGAAGAGTGCGCGGCCCTGGGCAGCGAGGGGTTTGTCTACTGCGCCGAACAGGTCTTCGGGCCAGGCCGGCGGCTTGAGGCGTTGCAGGGTTTCTTCGATCAGGTTGAGGTCACGCACGCGTACGCTGGACGGGTAGCGCGCATCACCTTGCA
This sequence comes from Pseudomonas sp. FP453, assembly GCF_030687495.1. Taxonomy (NCBI): domain Bacteria; kingdom Pseudomonadati; phylum Pseudomonadota; class Gammaproteobacteria; order Pseudomonadales; family Pseudomonadaceae; genus Pseudomonas; species Pseudomonas sp. FP453. The sequence goes on from NZ_CP117435.1 coordinate 2,070,576, forward strand.
GGGGTTGGCCCGCGCTGTCGAAAAAGCTCAGGGTGGCACCGACGCCGAGGGCTTCGCCGATGTTGCGCGCCATGGGCTGCTGGGCCGAGCCGTTCCATTGCACCCAGTCGAAGGTCCAGATGTCCCACAGCTGTGGGTAATCCACCGGTGCGTTGGCGATGCGATAGTTATCCGGGGAGATCGCGTCGCCGAAGCTGGCATTGGCGATGCGGCCGAACGCGTCGGTTCGGCCGGGGCCTTCCTGGGTGGGGTAGAGGCCGCGGTGCGTGTCGTTCCAGGCGACTTTGAGGAAGGTGTTCAGCGACTGCTTGAAGTCCTCGCGCAGTTGGCTGTGCTCGGCGTCGTAGCGGTCGCCCAAGACCTGGCGGGCGAAACGCTCGAATTTCCACGGGTTGTAGTAGGTGGCGGTAAGGCTGGCGACGAGGGCCTGGCCGAAGCTGCCACCACGCAGGGTCGGTACGCTGGACGGCAGCACATGCTGGGCCGAACCGCCGTCGATGCGCAGGGCCTGGCCGTTGAAATGCAACTCGCCGGTGTGGCACGCGGCGCAGGTGATGTCCAGGAATTCGGCACGGTTGCCGGCGTTCTGGTGACGGGCGAAACCTACCGGCAGGTTGCCGGGGTTTTGCGCGGTGGCGACTTGCTTGGGGTCCACCAGGAAGCCGAAGCGCGCCAGGTACTCGGGCGTGGCGAAACGCTGTTCGGAAAACGGCAGCTCAAGGGCGGTGAACCAGTCGTAGTGCAGGCCCTTGACCTGGGTGCCCTGGGGCGTGAAGTAGTAGGTCTGGCGGTCGGCGGCACTCCATTGCTCGCCGTAGTGCACCTGCTGCACGGCCACGTAGTCCGGCAGCTTGGGGTTGACGATGTAATAGAGCACCACGGCCAGGATCAGCCCCAGTGCTGCGAGTATCAGCAGGAAAACACGGGAAAAAATGCGCAAGATAACTATCCTTGTCGAGTTGTCGCGTTGTTATGCCACTACGCCACAGGTGCGGCAAGTGGCCATGAGCCCGGAACAGGCGGTCCCGCGATCCTTCGCGGGCCCTCATCATGAATGAAAATGCTTTTAAACACGTGAACTTATCGCAAGTTTGTGGCTCACATGCCGGTAGCCATTGGTCGTGGCCGCCTGATAAGCTCGCGACTTTATTCGAATGCCCTTTTGGCGCATGAACAAGGAAATAGCATGAAACAGCATCGGTTGGCGGCGGCGGTGGCCCTGGTTAGCCTGGTACTTGCGGGTTGTGATTCGCAGACCAGCGTAGAGCTGAAAACCCCGGCGCAGAAAGCTTCCTACGGCATCGGCCTGAACATGGGCAAGAGCCTGGCTCAAGAAGGCATGGATGACCTGGACTCCAAAGCGGTAGCCCAAGGCATCGAAGACGCCGTCGGCAAGAAAGAGCAGAAGCTCAAAGACGACGAACTGGTTGAAGCGTTTGCCGCACTGCAAAAGCGTGCTGAAGAACGCATGACCAAGATGAGCCAGGAGTCGGCAGCCGCCGGCAAGAAGTTCCTCGAAGACAACGCCAAGAAAGACGGCGTCGTCACCACCGCTTCCGGTCTGCAGTACAAGATCACCAAGAAAGCCGACGGCGCACAGCCTAAGCCGACTGACGTGGTGACTGTTCACTACACCGGCAAGCTCACCAACGGCACCACCTTTGACAGCTCCGTGGATCGCGGTAGCCCGATTGACCTGCCGGTCAGCGGTGTGATCCCGGGTTGGGTCGAAGGCCTGCAACTGATGCACGTGGGCGAGAAGGTCGAGTTGTACATTCCGTCCGACCTGGCCTACGGCGAGCAGAGCCCGAGCCCGGCGATTCCAGCCAACTCCGTGCTGGTGTTCGACCTGGAACTGCTGGCCATCAAGGACCCAGCCAAGGCTGAAGCCCCTGAGGCACCTGCTGCACCAGCCGCCAAGAAGTAATCGGCGCCTGAACACACAACGCCCCGTCTCGACGGGGCGTTGTTGTTTCTGGGAGGTGCATATTTATACCTGTGGGAGCTGGCAAGCCAGCTCCCACAGATCCGAGCGAACGTCTGTAGCAGGCAACAGTCTGATATAACGTCCCGGTGTGGGTAGCCGCACAGCAACATCAAGTCAATGAAATATTGGGTTTTTTTTATGTGCGCAAAAAATGCCCGATCTGACTGAAAGCCTTCTAGTACGGGCGTTTCAGCCTGCAAAACAGGCTCTGTTCACAAGGTTATCCACAATTTGTGTGGATAACATTTCTGTTGGCCTGGAACTGGAGTGACCGATGAAACCACCCTTCAATTTCACCCGCTTCCTGCCCATGGCCGCACGTCTGCTGGGCCGTGGGCGTTTGCCTACGCTGCTCTTCGCGGTCGCCGCCAAGGGCTCAAGCCAGGGCAATCGCCTGGGCAAGCTCAAGGATGATCTCAAGTTGCTCCAGGCCTTGTGCCTGGCCTACTGGCGTGGCGAATACCGGGCCATCAGCCCGAAGGCGCTGATCTCGGTGGTGGCGGGGTTGATGTATTTCCTCAGCCCGATCGATGCGATCCCGGACTTTATCCCGATGTTTGGCATGCTCGACGACATTGCCGTGCTGGCATGGGTCATGAAGACCCTGGACGGCGAACTGAGCGCCTTTCGTGCCTGGCGTGAGGCGCAGCGCCCGGAAAAGCTCGCGGTGGTTGAGCGGCTGCCTGCGACGCCGGCGCTGCTGGCCAGGGAAAACCCGCAAAAAAACCAATGATGGTTATATCCCCCTACGACCTTTGTGACTGTTAGGATTACACTCCTAAGGAAAGAGCTTACTTAGTAAGTGTTGTTATCCTACGGGGCAGTCATGGATATTCAGATAATTTCACGCGATGGCGCACCCGAATACGCGGTGTTGCCATGGGACCAGTACCAGGCGCTGCTAAAAGCTGCCGGTCAGCAGCAACCCGTCACACCTCCTCCTGTTTCTCCTGCCCAAGCCGCACCGGCCCAGGACTTGCGCCCGCTCGCAGACCTGCGCGGATTGCGCGAAGCCAAGGGCCTGGCGATTGAGACGCTGGCCCGCACCGTGGGCATCAGCCCGTCGTACCTTGGATTGATCGAAAGTGGTGAACGCCAGCCGGATGCCGCGATCCGCCGCGGCCTGGCCTGGGAATTGGGCGTTGCAGGTTGGAGGGATGAATCTTGAGCCTACGTATCAGCCGTCAACACTGGGATGGGTTACTTAACGAACTGGACCAGGCGCGCCGCCAGCGCCATCTGCTGACGTACCGCGCGTTGCTGGAGCGCTTGCAGTTCCCCACGCCGGCCATGCAAACCCTGGCTGCGGCGCTGGAACACCTGGCGGCGCTGGACGCCAAGGCCGAGCAGCCGTTGCGCAGTTCCCTGGTGATCAGCCAAGGCGCGAGCCGCCTGCCGCGCACCGGTTTTTTTGAGTGCGTGGAGCGCCTGGGGCGCTTCAGCGGGCCGTCCGACGGCGTGGCCGCCGCGTCCTGGCACGCGTCGGAAGTGGTGCGGGTGTTCGAGTACGAGTACCCGGAATCGGCCGAGGCCTAAACCTGCGGCACTGCGTCCATGCTGTCGATCACGTGGATGCTGTAGCCGGCCACGTCCTTGGCATGGTGTTTGGCCTGCGACGCCAACTCTGCCAACTGGCTGGCATCGAGTTGTCCACAGGCCTGTGGATACAAATGCACGACGCCGATGGACAGTGACAGCAAGGCAAACTCCTGGCGCATGCCCTGGCGGTTCAGTGCCACGAAGCAACCGGCGTCCAGGTGCTCGGCGCGGTAGAAACGCCGGCATTGGGTGTGGAAGTCATCCAGCAGTTGATTGAGGCGCTTGCGCCAATCCTGCGGCCCCAGCACCAGCAAGAAGTCATCGCCACCGATATGCCCGACAAAGTCGCGGCTGGGATCGACCCGGTCGTTCAGGCACTGCGCCAGGCACAACAACACCTCATCCCCACGCCCATAGCCGTAGATATCGTTGAACGGCTTGAAGCTGTCGATATCCACGTAGCAGATCACCGATTCCCGCTGCTGTTGCAGCAGCCGCGTCAGGCACTGCTGGATCGGCACGTTGCCGGGTAGCAAGGTCAGCGGGTTGGCGTAGCGCGCCTGCTGGATTTTCAGCTCGGTGATCAGCTTGAGTACGTCGATCACCCGCCCCAGGCCCAGGTAGTCGCCATTGAGGGTGATGATGAAGTCTTCTTCGATACGTTGCCGCGCGCGGCTGGTCAGCAGGCGGCTGACCTGTTGCAGCGACTGGCTCAATTCCACGGCGAGGAAGTCGTTGCTCATCAAGCGGCTGATGGGCTTGCGCGCAAACAGGTCGGTGGCGAACGGCTTGAGCAGCGCATCCGACAGCGAATGCCGGTGCACGATGCCCACCGGGTGGCCGCGCCCGTCCAGCACCGCCAGCGAGTTGAGGTTGGCCTGGCGGCGGAAGGCTTCCAGGACCTGGGCGGTGGCGGTGTCCTGATCCACGGCCGGCTGTTCGTTGAGCAGGGCGCTGAGATCGCTGCCTTCGTCGCTCAGGGCTGCGTTGGTATTGTCGGGCTTGGGCAGCATCAGGCGCGCTTCCTGCGGCGGATGTTCCTGGGGACGACAGAGCAGATAGCCTTGCACCAGGTCCACGCCCATCTCGGTCAACACCGCCAGCTCCTCCGGCAACTCGATACCTTCGGCAATCACCTGGGCACGCGACGCCTTGGCGATTTGCAGGATCGAGCCGACAAACTCGCGCTTGAGCGCATCCTGGTGAATGCCGTCGATAAAGTGCCGGTCGATCTTCACGTAATCCGGGCGCAGCTCCGACCACAGGCGCAGGCTGGAGTAGCCGGCGCCGAGGTCATCCAGGGCAATTGAGAAACCCATGTTGCGGTAGTGATGCAGCGCGGTTTGCAGCAGGTCGAAATCGTCGGTGGGGGTCTGCTCGGTGAGTTCGATCACCACCTGGCTTGGCGCAATGCCATAGTCGCGCAGCAATTGCAGGGTGCGCCCCGGCTGGTGCGCGGTCTCCATCAGGGATTCCGGCGAGACATTGAGGAACAGCATGCCCGGCAGCTTCTGGTCGCTGAAGCGCCGGCACGCACTTTCGCGGCAGGCCATTTCCAGTTCGCTGAGGCGCCCCGCCTGGTTGGCCACCGAGAACAATGCGACGGGGGAGTGCAGCGGGCTGTTGGATGGGCCGCGGCTGAGGGCTTCATAGCCAAGGATGCGCCGTTCGGACAGACAGATGATCGGTTGGAACAGGCTGTGCAAACTGCCTTGAGCCAGGATTGAGCCCAATGCATTCAGCTGTTCGGTCATGGTCATGGCGATCTCGATCGAAAAAAAAGGACCGCGGGCGGTAAGCCAGCGGTCCTTTATTTCACGACAGAATGATGTCTATATGATGACAGCTCGGGGAGCGGTCACATTAAATTGCCATCATTTACTGCTTGGCCACCTGTTTGCTGATCTTCAGGTAGTCCAGCAGGATCCGGCCTGTCTCCGCCATGTAGGCGTCGTCTTCCGGCTTGGTTTTGTCCGCCTCGGTTGGCAGCGCGTCTTCATCTTCTTTCTTCAGCTCTTTGAGCGGGTCTTCGCCCTTGGCCTTGCGGCGCGCGTTTTCCAGCACCAGCTGTTGATTTTCGATGTCGGCATGCTGCTTGCGACGATCCACTTCGTTGAGGCTCACGGATTTTTCTTCCATCAGCTTCTTGGCCAGGGCCAGCTTGTCGCGGATAAACACGAACTCGGCATCTTTGGCGGAGCGCGTCTCGTGGTCAGCTTTCAACTGTGTCAGGAACGGTTTGAACGGGTCCGACGCCGGCTTGATTGCCGGGCGGATGGTGTCCCACGGCATGGCTTCCGGCAGGGCGCTTTCGCCGATTTCCTTGGTGTCGATGATCGACGGGAAATCGATGTCCGGCAGCACGCCCTGGTGCTGGGTGCTCTGCCCGGAAACCCGGTAGAACTTGGCCAGGGTCAGCTTCAGCTCGCCATGGTTCAGCGGCTGGATGGTCTGCACGGTGCCTTTGCCGAAGGTCTGGCCGCCGATGATCAGCGCGCGGTGATAATCCTGCATGGCACCGGCGAAAATCTCCGAAGCCGAGGCCGAGAGACGGTTGACCAGCAACGCCATCGGGCCTTTGTAGAAGGCACCCGGGTTCTCGTCTTCCAGCACATCGACACGGCCGTCCGCGTTGCGTACCAACACGGTTGGACCCTTGTCGATAAACAGGCTGGTCAGCTCGGTGGCTTCCTGCAGGGAACCGCCGCCGTTGTTGCGCAGGTCGATGACCACGCCGTCGACTTTTTCCTTCTGCAGTTCTGTCAGGATTTTCTTCACATCGCGGGTGGTGGACTTGTAGTCCGGGTCGCCAGCGCGGAAGGCCTTGAAGTCCAGGTAGAAGGCCGGGATCTCAATCACGCCCAGCTTGTAGTCCTTGCCATCCTGCTTGAGGTTGAGGACTTTCTTCTGCACGGCCTGGTCTTCGAGCTTCACCGCTTCACGGGTGATGGACACGATCTTGCTGGTCTGGTCGTTGGGTGCATTGGTGTGCGGAATCACTTCCAGACGCACCACGCTGCCTTTCGGCCCACGGATCAGCTTGACCACTTCGTCCAGGCGCCAGCCGACCACATCGACCATCTCTTTGTCGGCCTGGGCCACACCGATGATCTTGTCAGCCGGGGCGACCTGCTTGGTCTTGTCCGCCGGACCTGCCGGCACCAGGCGCACGATCTTCACCTGGTCATTGTCGCTTTGCAGGACGGCACCGATGCCTTCCAGGGACAGACTCATGTTGATATCAAAATTTTCCGCGTTATCCGGCGACAGATAATTGGTGTGCGGGTCGTAGGACATCGCGAAGGTGTTGATGTAAGCCTGGAAGATATCTTCGGCACGGGTCTGGTCCAGGCGCGCCAGTTGATTCTTGTAGCGCTTGGTCAGCAGTTCCTGGATCGCCTTGGGCTCTTTGCCGGCGATCTTCAGGCGCAGCACCTCGTCCTTGACGCGTTTGCGCCACAGGTCGTCGAGGGCGGCGGTGCTGGTCAGCCAAGGGGCGTCCTTGCGGTCCACCAGAAGGGTTTCCTTCTCGGTGAAGTCGAGCTTGTCGACGCCTTTGTTCAGCTCGGCCAGGGCGAAGTCCAGACGCGCTTTGACGCGGTCCAGGTAACGCTTGTAGATGGTGAAGCCGGGTTGCAGGTCGCCGCTCTTGAGGAAGTCGTCGAACTGCGTCTTCCACTTGTCGAACTCAGCGATATCGCTGGCCAGGAAGTAGCTGCGCGACGGGTCCAGCAGCTTGAGGTAGCTGTCGTAGATGATCACTGAGCGAGCGTCGTCGAGCGGCGGCTTGCTGTAGTGATGGCGCTTGAGCAACTCGACAACGTTAAGGCTGGCAATCACCTCATCGCGATCCGGCTGAAGGTTGTCCCAGCTGTTGGCTGCGAACGTATTGGTCGACATCGACGCGAAGCCGAGACCAATGAAAAGAGCGAGTGCGGTGCTGGGGAACAAATGCTTCATGCTGATTCGACGCGGGGGCAATTGATAACGCATATTAGGCCGTCTTTGAGGGAGCCGGTTCCATATGGTCCGGTCGCATAATGCAAAAAGCCCGGCGATACAGCTACGGGCTCAGTCCAGACTCACTATGGAGGCACTGTGAAAGCATTGCAAGGCGTTGACGGTCACGTGGCGTGGTTGGAAGAACCCAGTCCTACCTGTGATGTAGGCCAAGTTCGCATTCGTGTGGCGGCAGCGGGCCTCAATCGCGCCGATTTATTACAGCGTGCGGGGCTGTATCCGCCGCCTGCGGGTGCCAGCGCCGTGTTGGGCCTGGAGTGTTCCGGGGTGATCAGCGAAGTGGGCGCGGGCTCGTCCTGGCAAGTCGGTGACCGTGTCTGCGCGCTGCTGGCCGGCGGCGGCATGGCCGAAGAAGTGGTGGTGGACGCACGCCATGTGCTGCCGGTGCCGGAAGGCTTGTCGCTGCTCGAAGCGGCGGCGTTGCCGGAGGTGTACAGCACGGCGTGGCTGAATCTGTTCCAGCTGGCGGGCCTCAAGCCGGGTGAGAAAGTGTTGCTGCATTGCCGGCGCCAGTGGCGTGGGCTCGGCGGCGATCCAGCTGTGCAAGGCGTTTGGCAGTCCGTGCTGGGTCAGCGTCGGCTCGACCGAGCGCCTGGCCTACTGCGAGGCCCTGGGCGCGCAGGGCGGGGTGGTGCGTACCGATGGGATTGAAGGGCTGCGGGATTTCGGGCCGTTCGATGTGATCCTCGACCCGGTGGGTGGCGACTATGCGGCGCTGGACCTCAAGCTGCTGGCCCTGGACGGTCGTTGGGTGTTTGATCGGTTTGATGGGCGGTCGCGAGGCCAAGCTGGACCTGGCGCAGGTGCTGGGCAAGCGCGTGCAGTTGCTGGGCTCGACCTTGCGTAGCCGCAGCGATCAGTTCAAGGCGGACCTGCTCAGTGATCTAAGCCAGCACGTGTGGCCGTTGTTTGTTGAAGGGCGCCTGAGCCCGCAATTGGCCAAGACCTTCCCGATCAAGGATGCCGAGGCGGCGTTTGCCGAGCTGGCGACCAACCAGATTTCCGGGAAGCTTGTGTTGGTGGTCGATGAAAGCCTGACCTGATTTCAACTTGAAATGCAGTCAATGTGGGAGCTGGCTTGCCTGCGATAGCGGTCCATCAGTGAAGAATTCTTCATCTGACACACCGCTATCGCAGGCAAGCCAGCTCCCACAGTTGATTGGGTTTTCAATTCAAGGGGGAGGGTGATCAGATCCAGTGGTGGATTGGCCAGCCGGCTTGCTCGGCATGGGCACGCAATACGGGGTCGGGGTTCACCACCTGCGGATGATCCACCTTCAACAGCAACGGCAAGTCATTGCGCGAATCCGAATAGAAATACGCCCCCTCCAACGTCTCACCTTCCTGCGCCAACCATTCCAGCAAACGCGTGATCTTGCCTTCACGGTAAGTCAGCACCCCCACGGTACGCCCGCTGTACACGCCATGGCTGACGTCCAGCTCGATCCCCAGCACTTCATCAATGCCGATCCGCGCTGCAATCGGTTTGACCAGGTGGACGCCAGACGCCGAGATCACCAGGATCCGATCGCCATTGGCCCGATGGCGGGCGATGGTCTTGGTGGCATCGCTGTAGATCAGCGGCTCGATCACGTCCTCGACCCAGGGCTCTACCAGGTGTTCGATTTCCGCCGGGGTGCGGCCGATCATCGGCTCCAGGCTGAAATCCATGAAGTCTTCCATCTTGAGTTCGCCCCGGCTGTAGGCGGCCATCAGCTCACTGTTCTTGCGCATGAACGACTCTGGGTCCACCCAGCCCAGGCGGCCCATCTGCTCGCTCCACAGGGTGGCGCAGTCGCCGTGGATAAGGGTGTCGTCCAGATCGAAAATTACCAATGCCATCCGTCATGCTCTCTGAAATAAAACGTTGCGTCAGGCTACTTCACACAGGGCGCTTGGGTCGATGGAAAGTGCCAGGCGTTGCCCGTCCGGGTGCAGGTCGTCGGCCGAGCGGTTGAGCACGTCCACCACCAGTTCCACGCCGCGCGCCTCGATGCGATAGCGGATCACGTTGCCCAGCAGGCTGTGGCTGCGCACCAGGGCGTCCAGCTCGCCGTTGCGGCTCAGTTCGATGGCTTCCGGGCGAATCGCGATACGGCTGTTGATCGGGCGTTGCAGCAGCAGGCTGGCCTTGTCGGCGTCCAGTAGATTGTAGTTGCCGATAAAACCGGCCGCGAACACGTCCACTGGCGCGGTGTACAGCGTCTCGGCATCGCCGCTCTGCACGATCTTGCCCTGGTTCATCAGGAAGATGCGATCGGACATGGTCAGGGCTTCTTCCTGGTCATGGGTCACAAAGATCGTGGTCAGCCCCAGCTCGCGCTGGATCTGGCGGATCTGTTCACGCAGGTGCTTGCGGATCCGCGCATCCAGCGCCGACAGCGGCTCATCCAGCAACAGCAGGCGCGGGCGCGTCACCAGGGAACGGGCGAGGGCCACGCGCTGGCACTGGCCGCCGGACATCTGGTGCGGGTAGCGGCTGGCGAGGTCCTTGAGTTCCACCAGTTGCAGCACTTCCTGCACGCGCTGGTGGCTGTCGTCGGCGTTGACCTTCTGCATGCGCAGGCCAAAGGCGACGTTTTGTTCCACGGTCATGTTGGGGAACAGGGCATAGCTCTGGAACACCATGCCGATGTGACGTTTCTGCGGGCTCAGCGGGACGATGTCCTGGCCATCCAGCAGGATTTTCCCACTGTCCACCGAGGTCAGCCCGGCGATGCAACGCAGCAGCGTGGACTTGCCGCAACCGGACGGGCCGAGCAGGGTGACGAACTCGCCCTTGGCGATCTCGCAGTTGATATCACTGAACACCGGGGTGCCGGCGTAGCCTTTTTGCAGGTGTTGGACGCTGACGAAGCTCATTGGCTTTTGTCCTTGTTCAAGATATTGGCGGCCCAGGTCAGCACCAGCACAAAGAAGAAGTAGGAAATCACGACGGCGCTGGTGAAGTGGCCGCTGCTGTTGCGCATGTTGTTGAGGTACACCTGCAGGGTTTCGTAGCGGGTGCCTACCAGAATGTTGGCAAACACGAACTCACCGAACAGGAACGAGAACGACAGCAGCAGCGCCACCATCAGGCCTTTGCGCAGGTTCGGCAGCACCACGAAGATCGCCGCCTGCCAGGTGCTGGCGCCGAGCAGTTGGGAGGCGTCCATCAGGTCGCGCAGGTTAATGGCCTGCAGGTTGTTGGTGATCGCCCGGTACATGAACGGCAACGCCACGGTGAAGTAGCAACCGATGAGGATCCATGGCGTGCCCACCATCGCCAACGGCCCGGAACCGTACAGTTGCAACAGACCCACAGACGACACCACCGGCGGCACCGCGAAGGGCAGCAGGATCAGGATGTTCATCAGCGCGTCGAGCTTGGGGAAGTGGTAGTGCACCACGAACAGCAGCGGCAGGATCAGCACCACCGACAGGATCAGCGCCCCCACGCACACCAGCAACGACTGCCCGAAGGCCATCAGGAAGCGCGGGTCGCTCCACAGTTGCACGTACCATTTCACGGTAAAGCCGGCGGGCAGGATGGTTGCCGACCAGCTACTGGCGATGGAATAAACGAAGGTGCCCACCAAGGGCAGCACGAGGATTGCAAACAACAGCCACACCACCACCCGATGGTAGAGGGCGGCCGGGCCGGCTTCAGCGCGAGACATGGTAGCTCCTCTTGAGCAGCAGTTGATGGACCACGGTGACCACGGTCATCAGCGCCACCAGCACCACGGCCAGGGCGCTGGCCATGTTCGGGTCGAGGGACACGTCGCCGGACACCAGGCCCGCGATGCGGATCGGCAGCACGTTGAAGTTGCCGGTGGTCAACGCGTACACCGTGGCGTAGGCGCCGAGGGCATTGGCCAGCAGGATCACAAAGGTGCCGAGCAAGGCCGGCGTGAGCACCGGCAAGCCGATATGGCGCCAGAACTGCCAGCCACTCGCACCGAGCAGCGCGGCCGACTCCCGCCAGTCCTCGCGCAACGCATCAAAGGCCGGGTAGAGCAACAGCACGCCCAGCGGAATCTGGAAGTAGGTATAGAGGATGATCAAACCGGTCTTGGAGTACAGGTTGAAGTCCTCAATGATCCCCGCCTGCTTGAGCATGATGGTGATGCTGCCGTTGAAGCCCAGCAGGATGATGAACGCGAAGGCCAGGGGCACACCGGCGAAGTTGCTGGTCATGTTGGCAAAGGCGGTGACGAAGTTGCGCAGCGGCGAATCGACCCGGCGCAGCGAGTAGCTGCCGAGGGTAGCGATGATGATGCCGAAGACGCTGGAGTAGAAACTGATCTCCAGGCTGTACTGGATCGCTTGCAGGTAGAACTTCGAGCTGAAGATGCGCACGAAGTTTTCCAGGCCCCAGCCGGCCTCTTCGGTTTGCAGGCTGTTGATCAGTACCCACGCCAGCGGAGCGATTTCGAACACGATAAAGAACAACGCGAAAGGCACCAGGCACAACAGCGCCAGCCATTTGCCACGGGTCATTTCAACAACTCCCGGCACACCGGTTTGTCGTGGGGCACGCCCAGCAGTTCGCAGACAGTGCCGCAGAGTTCGGTCTGTTTCGGCGCGGCCCCGGCGTCCAGGCTGAACGCGTCGCCGAGGACAAACAGCGGGACTTCGCGTTCCTCCGGCAACAGGCCATTGTGGGAGCGGTCGTTGTTCATGCCATGGTCGGCGGTGACCAGCATCTGGTAGCCGGCGTCGAGCCAGGCTTGCAGGTAGTCGGCCAGGATGATGTCGGCCGAGCGCGCGCTGTTGCGGTATTGCGCGGTGTCGAGGCCGTGCTTGTGGCCGGCGTCGTCGATGTTCATCGGGTGCACCACGAGGAAGTTCGGCGTGTGTGTGCGGCGCAGGCTTTCGGCGTCGGCAAACAGGTGGGAGTCCGGGTAGTGGTCATTCCAGTAGAAATGCCCGTGCTGGATCGCCAGCGCCTTGTCGTCGGTATGACGATCACGGGCGGCGAGGAAGGGCGTGCGGTTATACAACTCGCTGACCCAGTGGTAAGCCGCCGCCGCCGTGGTGAGGCCGGCGTCGGTGGCGTAATGGAAAATGCTGCGCTGGTTGGACAGGCGCGAGACATTGTTGTGCACGATGCCGCTGTGGATCGGTGGCACGCCGGTGAGGATGCATTCATACAGCGGGCGGGACAGGGCGGGCAGTTCACATTCCAGCTTGTAGAGGGCTGCGCGTCCTGCGCCGACATAGGCCTGCAAGTGCCCCATGGCGTGCCGGGCAACCTCGAAATTCAGGCCGTCGAGCACGACAAGGATGACATTGTGCTTCATGGGGGGAGGTGCTCCGCAACAGTAGGCTTGACTCAATCTCTCTGACACCACCGGATCAAATTGTGGGAGCTGGCTTGCCTGCGATAGCGGTCTGACATTCAGCATTTATGTCGACTGATACACCGCTATCGCAGGCAAGCCAGCTCCCACACTGACCGCATTTCAGGTCTGTTACTTCATCTCTACGATGACTTGCTCGTTCCACAGTTGTGGCAGCTTCTTGGAGGTCGCTTCCCAGGCATCGGCATCCTTGATCGGCTGCGGGTTGGCCTTGGTGTACTGCTCGCCCGGGATCAGGTTCTTGGCGATATCGGCCGGCAGTTTCAGGTCGGTTTCGGCGCGGATCGGGCGCGCATTGCCCTTCGCCAGGTTGAGTTGGCCGGCATCGCTGAAGATGTATTCGCGGGTCAGCTTGGCGGCGTTCGGGTGCTTGGCGTGTTTGTTGATGATGGTGGTGTAGCCGGATTTCACCGAGCCATCCGACGGGATCAGCACCACGTAGTCATCCGGGTTGGCCATCTTGGCTTTGTAACTGAGGCCGTTGAAGTCCCAGACGATGCCCACTTCGACTTCGCCTTTTTCCATTGTTTGAATGGTCGGGTTGTTCACGCCAAGACGGCCTTGCTGGGCAATCTTGGTGAAGAACTGCAAACCAGGTGCGATGTTCTTCTCGTCGCCTTTGTTGGCGATGGCCGCTGCCAGTACACCGTTGGCCGCCTGGGCCGCAGTGCTTACGTCACCGATGGAGACTTTGTACTTGCCGTTTTGCAGGTCGGCCCAGCTGGTAGGCACTTCGGATCCGTGCAGCAGCTTCTTGTTGATGATGAAGGCGATGGTGCCGGTGTAGGCCAGGGCCCAGTGACCGTCTTTGTCTTTTGCCCAATCCGGCACCTGGGCCCAGGTGGACGGTTTGTACGGCTGGGTGACGTCCTGCTTCACCGCAATCGGGCCGAAGGCCGCACCGACGTCGCCGATGTCGGCGCTGGCGTTGTCTTTTTCAGCCTTGAACTTGGCGATTTCCTGGGCCGAGCTCATGTCGGTGTCGATGTGCTTGAGGCCGTAGGTCTTGGCCAGGTCTTCCCAGGTGCCTTTCCAGTTGGCCCAGTCATCGGGCATGCCGACGCTGTTGACGGCGCCTTCCGCTTTCGCGGCGGCTTCCAAGGTTTTTAGATCGGTATCAGCGGCCATGGCGGCGGTGCACATGGCAATGGTCGAGCCTAACAGTGATGCCAGGAAAAGCTGTTTCATCCGAAGCTCCTTTGGGCGTTTTCAACGCGGCGTTTTTTATGAACGTTTGCGGTGGTGTTGGTCTAGGTCAGCAATACCTGAGCCAATCTAGGCCCGGTGGATGACAGTTTCATGTCGATGTCGTTTTTAAATCGCGGATGTCGCGACTCGCTGTCTGAGCGTAGACCATGCCCAAGTGCCCGCATTGATTGGACTTGGCCGATGTATTGCAGGGTGTTCTGCGCGGGGGCGACACGGACTGTCATCTGTCGGTCATCTGCAATGCCTAGGCTGGCAGGCAACCGCAACAGCCCGAATACAGCGCGGTTTATGCACCCGAACGGTGCTGGTCTAGTCCAGATAGGTAACGTTGATGCGTGATGAGGCAATCAAGGCGGTGACATCCATCGGCCTGGCGCTGCAAGAGCAGATCGACCACGGCCTGTTGCCGCCCGCCAGCAAACTCCCGGCCGAGCGCAAGCTCAGCGAGTTGTTTGGTACCACCCGGATTACCGTGCGGGAAGCCTTGTTACAACTGGAGGCCCAGGGCCAGATCTATCGCGAAGAGCGCCGTGGCTGGTTTGTCTCGCCGCCACGGCTGGCCTACAACCTGATGCAGCGTAGCCACTTTCACGCCATGGTCAGCGACCAGGGGCGCGTGGCGTCCACCGAAGTGATCTCGGCGCGCTTGCAGCCGGCGTCGGCGGCGGTGTGTGCGTGGTTGCAGTTGCCGGCGTTGTCGAGTGTGATCCAGATCTGCCGGGGCCGGCGGATCGATGGGCGCCTGGTGTTGTATGTGGAGCATTACCTGAACCCGCAGTATTTTCCGGGGATCCTGGACTGCGACCTGAACCAGTCGATGACCGAGCTGTATGCCCGCAAGTACGACCTGCACTACGGGCGGGTGCGCTTTGAAATCGTGCCGACGTCACTGCCGGTGGAGGCGGCCGCGACGTTGCGCGTGTCGGTGGGCAGCCCGGGCTTGCGCATCGCCCGGGTCAATTATGACCAGCACCAGCGCTTGATCGACTGCGACCTGGAGTTCTGGCGGCATGATGCGATCCACGTCGGCGTGGATGTGGCGTGACCCTTGTGGCGAGGGTTTAGGGTGTGAGTGCCTTGATCACCTGATCCACATTGGTTTCCAGCTCTGCCACTGGGTCCGCGCCATCCACATTCAACACCAACAGCTGCGAACCGCCAGCCGCAACCGCCGCTTTTACCGCCTCACTTGGCTGGCGATGGTGCAGCACCACCGCCACATCGTTGTCCTTCAACTCAGCACTGAGTTTCTGCAAGGCTTCCGGCGTCCACTCGGCGTCCGGCCGTGCATCGGTGCTGACGACTTCCAGGTTCAAGCTGCTGACCAGGTAGGCAAAGTGATCGCTCAGGCTGACCACGCTGAGGTTGTCGGCCTTGGCCAGCCGCGCTTCGCTGTCGGCACTGAGTTTGAGCAGGCGTTGCTTGAGGGCGGCGAGGTTGGCATCGATCTGCGGTTTGGCGCCAGGTGCCAGGCGGCTGAGGTCGGCGGCCAGCACATCGGCCATGCGCCCGAGGTTGTTGCTCGATTGCCACGGTTGGCTGTTCAAGCCATCGGCCACGCCGGGCTGCACGGCGATGCCCGGCAGGCCGCCGTCCACCGGGCGGGCGGCGTCGATTTCGACGATGCGGATGTTGCTGCGCCGCGCCACCGGGTACAGCGGGTCGTCCGCCCACAGCGAGCGCAGGCCGATGGCGGCGTCGGCGTCTTCGGCCAGCTTGCTCAGCGCCGGGGCGCCACGGCCGGTGAAATAGGAGACCTGCCGCGAACCGGGCAGATTCGACGGTGCGGCGCGTTCGAGTTGCACGTCGGTGCCTTTGAGCAACACCTCGGCCAAGCCATAGGTGATCGGCAGCGAGGCCAGCACTTTGACCGGCTTGATCGACTTGGCCTTGCTCAGCGCGGCATGGCCGAGGCCATGATTGGTTTTGAAATCATTGGCCGCGAAACCATCCACGGCCAACGCCGAGGTGCTGATCAAGCAAGCGATGGCCAAGGCCAGTGGGCGAAAGACAGGGCGCATTATCCAAGATTCCCTTTGAGGCTGGGCACGATGCCGCGCGCGATGGCGGCGAGGGCGAAGGCGATACCGGCCATCAGGATGATCGCGGCACCGGACGGGATCGGCAGGTCGAAGATGATCGGCAGCAGGATGCCGCACAGGGTGCTGACGGTGGCGATCAGCACCGAAATCCAGAAGAACCCCTTCAGCGACTGGCTCAACAAACGCGCCGCTGCGGCCGGAATTACCAGCAGGGCGCCGACGAGGATCGCGCCGATCACCTTGACCGCCGCCACGGTGATCAGTGTCACCAGGATCACGAACAGATAATCCAGGGTCTTCACCGCCACGCCACGCACGGCCGCCAGTTGCGGGTTGAAGCTGGCGAGCATGATGCGGTTGTACAGCGGCAACGCCAGGGCCATCACCAGTGAACCGACAATCGCCAGCACCAGCAGGTCGTTGCCGTTGACCGTCAACACCGAGCCAAACAGCACGTTTTCGAGGATGTGTACGTTGATCTTGCCCGCGAGGATCAGCAGCAGGCTCGCGCCCAATGCCAGGGACACCGAGAGGAATACGCCGATCAAGGTGTCCGGCGCCAGGCCGGTGCGGTTGCGCAGGTAGTTGAGCAGGATGCCGAACAGCAGGCAGTAGCCAAACAGCGCGCCGTACGGCCCGGTGTAGGGTTCGCCGAGCAGGATGCCCACGGCCACGCCGGTCAGCGCCGCATGGCCGACCGCTTCGGAGAAAAACGCAAAGCGCTTGACCACCACCAGCGTACCCAGGCCGCCCAATACCGGGCCGATCAGCAAGCCGGCGAGCAAGGCGTTGACGACAAAACCATAGGCCAGCGCTTCCGGCAGGTACCCGGAAGAGGCCCAGCCCTGGACCATCAAGCGAAAGGCTTCATAACTCATTGCGCCGGGCTCCGAGGGTGGGTGGAGAACAGGGTCAGCAGGCGATCCGGGGTCAGCGCCTCTTCTGGCGTGGCGTCGAACAGCACGCGGCGGTTCAGGCCGGTGACGCGGTCGGCCAGGCGGCCCACGGCTTCCAGGTCGTGTTCGATCCACAGCACGGTGATGCCGGCCAGGCGCCAGTCATTGAGCAGGCGTTCGAACACCTGGATGCCGGCCTCGTCGAGGGCCGACATCGGTTCGTCCAGCACCAGCAATTGCGGCGCCGGGATCAAACCCTGCGCCAGCAGCACACGCTGGCGTTCACCACCGGACAGCGCGCCCATGCGGCGCTTGCGCTTGTCCTGCATGCCGACGCGTTCCAGCGCATCGCCAATCGCGCCGGCGTAATGCCTGGACAGGCCAAGAAACGCCGGGCGGCGCTGGCACATGGCAGCCATGAAATCATCCACGGTCATCGGCAGGCCCCGGTCGAACTCCAAGGCCTGGGGCACATAACCCACGGTGCCCACGCTGTTCGGCCAGTGCAGGCGCAACTGCCCCTGGTGCGGCGTTTGCCCCAGCAGCGTCTTGATCAGCGAGCTTTTGCCGCCGCCGTTGGGGCCGACCAGCGCGTGGATGCTGCCCGGTTGCACCTGGAAACTCACGCCATCGAGGATCACCGTGCGGCCCAGGGTCAACGAGACTTTGTCGAACTCAAGCGTCGGGCCGACGCTGGCCACTGTCAGGTGTTCGGCCGCCGTCATGCCCCCGACTCCTGGATCGCCCGCACCACGGTGTTGAGGTTGCCGGTCATCTCCACTTCGTACTTCTCGGGCGAGTATTCGCCGTAGGAAATATGCGACAGGGGGTACAGCTTGACCCCGGATTCACGCTGGATGGTCTCGACGTAGGTGGACGGGAAATCCATCTCCGAGAAGATCACCTTCACGTCCAGGGCGCGCAGTTCATCGATGGTCTTTTTCAGTTGGCTCGGGCTCGGTTCGATGCCGTGGGCCGGTTCGACCACGGCGGTGACTTCCAGGCCGAACTCGCGCAGCAGGTAGTCGTAGGCCGCGTGTACGGTGGCGACGCGCAGGTCCGGGTTGGGCGCGCTGGTCAGTTTGGCCAGGGCGTCGGCGCGCATCTGGCGCAGGCGTTTGCCGTAGGCGCGGGCGTTCTGGGTGTAGGTCTTGGCGTTGTCCGGGTCGAGCTTGCCCAGTTCGCGGGCGATGTTGTTGACCTGGGCGATCGACGCGCTGATCGACAGGAAGGTGTGCGGGTTGACCACCTTGCCCGCGCCGCGCGCCGCATTGCCGGTGGCCGCGAGCAGCGGCACGTTGGCGTTGGCTTCGATCACCGGGATGTCCGGGCGCTCGCTGGTGGCGATCATGCGGTCGGCAAAATCGTCATGGCCGACGCCATTGAGCACGATCACGTCGAGGCTGCCGATACGCTTGATGTCATCGGCGCGCGGCTCGTAGGCATGGGGGTTGAAACCGGCAGGAATCAACGGCACCACCTCGGCCTTGTCGCCGACGATATTGCTCACATAGCTGTAGTACGGGTGCAGGGTGATGCCGATACGCAGGCGTTTAGCCGCCTCGGCATTGGCCAGCGGGGCGAGCATCAGGCTGCACAGGCCGACCAGCAACAGACGCAACAGGGGAGATGAAATAGACATGGGCACTCGGTCTTCTCGTTCAGTGACGGTGCTGGCGCGTCACGCCGGCATCGAATTGCGTGACCACTTGTTGCCAGCCGGCTGCGATCAGCGCCTGGTCAGTGAGGTCGGCGGGGGCGCTCAGGTTGGCGCTGCGGTTGAGCCACACATCCGGCTCGGCACCGTGCACGCGCATCAGCAGCGAGCCGGCGGTGCTCGGCACCTGGCTCAGGCCCAGGTAGGACGAAGGCTCCAGCACCTGCCAGCGATGGTCGCCACGGCTGACCGAACTGGCGTCCTGGGCGAAAGGCGCGAAGCCTTCTTCGGCCAGTTGCGCCGGTGTCGGCAGGCTGCTCTGCTCCTGCTGCAACAACTGGATTTCATCCAGGGTCACCCGCAGGTCCGCATAGATCCCTTGCTCGGCGGCGCTCAGGTCGCGGCGCGCATCCAGCTGGTGGCTGGGCACGGCGGCGACTTCCTGGGTTTCGCCGTGCAGCGCGATGACTGAACCGGCCACGGCCAGGATGATCAGGCACAGCAGCAGGACGTAGAGGGTTTCGTAGCCGGCGCCGGCGGGGCGGACAACTTGTGTGGTGGTCATTGCGGCTGGATGTCCGCTTGGTCGATTTCCACCACGTGGCCGGGGCCCGCATCAAACAGCACATAGAACTCGGCGGACGGCTTCTTGAAGGTCAGGGTCGAGTCCTGGCCGAGCTTGCCGGGCACCAGGATGGTTTCGTCGTAGCCGATCACATCCAGGGTCACGCCGGGGGCGCCGCTGCCGTCGGAAAAGCCGCCAGTGCACTGGATCTGCTCGCCGGGGATTTCCTTGCATTCGCACATCGGGTTGTGGGCCAGGGCCAGGGTGCTGAAGCCGGCACCGATCAACAGGGCCGCGCAGGTGCGCGTCAGGCGCATCAAAGTCATGGTTTAACTCCTTGCTTGTTCAGCCAGGCAATAGTGGCAGGCGAGGCCTGGCTCAGCGGGATGGAACCCTGGTGCATGCTGCCGTCCCAGCCTTCCATGGTGACCCACACTTCGGCGTCGGCCGGGGTGCGTTCCGGGATCGGCAGGGCGGCGCCCATGCGGTACGGCGTGCCAAAGAAGATCACCCCGGCGGCGCGCAGGCTGCGGGGCTTGCCGATACGCAGGTAGGTGGCCTTGACCTGCTCGGCGCAGGTGTCGCACAGGGCGGCGTTGAAGAATTTCATCGGCCCGGCCGGGTCGGGGCGCGGGGCTTCGTTGCGAAACTCGGCAAGGGTCAGGCTCCAGGGCCCGACCTGCACGTCACCGGCCACGCGTTCGCCGATGCCGGTGTCGCCACGGAACAACGCGGCGTCGGCAAAGTACTTGGGCATGAAACCCAGGGGCACCAGCAACAGCAGGACATTGATATGGAAACGCCATTTCAGCCAAAAGGCCCGCAGCGGCGAAGGCTGTGCAGCAACGACTTTGCTCATGGGTGGGCCTCCGAGGTTTCAGTCTGCATGGCCGGGGTGGCCGCCGGCGCGCGCTGGGTCTTGGCTTCGCGCTTGAGGGCATTGAGGGTGGCCAGGGCGGTGCGTTTGGTCCAGATCAGCAGGCCGCTCAACACCATCATGCTCATGATCAGGCCGAAAAAGGCCCAGATCAGCTTGATCCACAGGCCGCCAAAGTCGCCGGTGTGCAGCGGGCGCATGGATTCGGTGACGAACTCCAGCTTCGAGCGGTCGGAGAGCAGGTGCGCCGCAGCGACCTCGCCGTCATACGGGTTGATCTGTGCGGTCTGGTACATCAGCGGGTACCAGCCGCGGCCGCCAATCTGCAAGTGGCTGTAGGCATTGAGCGGCAGGCTGACGAAACTCGCCTCCAGGCCCGGGATGCGCTGGGTGGCGATCTTGATTGCCTCGTCCACCGGAATCATCGGCGCTGGCACGCCGGGTTGCGACATCGGCACCTTCTCCCGGGCAATCACCGGGATCACCGGCTCGGTGGAGATGGAAATCTGGTTGTCCCCCAGGATCGCGCGGATCAGGAACCAGATGCCGGTGACGGCGATCACCAGGATGAACCAGATCGACCAGATACCGCTCAGGCGGTGGAAGTCGCCCCAGAAGATCCGCGCACCGTGGCGCACACGCAGGGTGGGGCGCAGGAAGCCTTTCCAGAATTTCTTGTACACCACCAGCCCGGTCACCAGCGACGCCAGCAGCGGAATGCCCAGCGCCGACACCAGGTACCAGCCCCAGCTGTAGCCATTGGTGAACGGCACCAGCCACCAGCCATGCAGGGCACGGGTAAAGGCCTGGAAGTTGAAGGACGGGCTGATGCCCTGGATCGCGCCGGTGTAGGGGTTGACGTACACCTCGACGGAGCGCCCGTCGGGGTAGCTGAGGTCGACGCTGAGGGCGAAATGGGATTCGTCAGGGCGGCTGATCGACTGGACGAACACCGCAGGTTCATCGCGCTTGATGGCGGCGATCACCTGGTCGTAGCTCAGCGGTTCGGCATCATCCGACGGCTTGCTTGCGCGGATGTCCGGGTTGGCCAGCCAGACGATCTCCTGGCTGACCACCGCCAAGGTGCCGGTGACACAGACGATCAGTACAAAAAACCAGATGGGCAATGCCAGCCAGCTATGTACGAGAAACCAGAGTTTTGAACGTGACTTCTTCGACATGGGGATGCGGGTCTTGAGCGGAGGGGGCGATGGAGGCCCGGGAAAGGCCGGTCGTAGCTTTTGCTGACGCGACGGGCTGTATCTAAGTTAAGACGGATGAGAATCGGAAATCCCTAACCCGGAAATGAAAGTAAATGTTTCTGCGCCCCCCGATCGAACACGAAACATGTTCCCAGCCTTCACCCAGGCGCCGTTGATAGGGGCGCCGGGCTCCGTAGGATGGGCGCATACCGTTGCGTGAGCCCGAAGAAAAATGACCGCCAGAACCCTCTACGACAAACATATCGACGCCCACACGGTGTGCGCCCTGGATGACCAGGGCCATGTGCTGCTTTATATAGACCGCCAGGTGATCAACGAATACACCAGCCCCCAGGCGTTCAGTGGCCTGCGTGAAGCCGGGCGCAAGGTGTGGCGCCCCGGCACGGCGCTGGCGGTGGTTGACCATGTAAACCCCACCACGCCTACACGCATTGCGGCGATGTCCGACGCGGGCGGTGCACGGCAGGTGTCATACCTGGCGGAGAATTGCCGGGACTTTGGCATCGAACTGCTGGACATCCTCGACAAGCGCCAAGGCATCGAACATGTGATCGCCCCGGAGCAGGGCTTTATCCTGCCGGGCATGGTGATCGCCGCCGGTGACAGCCACACCACCACCTATGGCGCCCTCGGCGCCTTCGGTTTTGGCATCGGCACGTCGGAAATCGAGCACCTGCTGGCCTCGCAGACGCTGGTCTACAAGCGGTTGAAGGCGATGCGCGTGACGGTGGATGGCGCGCTGGCGCCGGGCCTGACGTCCAAGGATGTGATCATGGCGCTGATCGGCCAGATCGGCGCCTCGGGTGCCACGGGTTACGCCATCGAATTCCGTGGATCGACCATTGATGCGCTGAGCGTCGAGGCGCGCATGACCATCTGCAATATGGCGGTGGAGGCCGGCGCGCGGGGCGCGTTCATGGCGCCGGATGAAAAGGTCTTCGCCTACCTCAAGGGCAAGCAGCGTGCGCCGCAAGGCGCGCTGTGGGAGCAGGCACTGGTGGGCTGGCGCCAACTGCATTCGGACGCCGACGCGGTGTTCGACCGCGAAGTGCACCTTGATGCCACCACCCTGCAACCCATGGTCACCTGGGGCACCAGCCCCGACCAGGCCGCGCCCATCGGCGCCCGCGTGCCGGACCCGCAAGCAATCAGCGACCTGATCCTGCGCCAGGACATGCGCCGCGCCCTCAACTACATGGGCTTGGAGGCCGGCATGCCGTTGAGTGACATCGTCATCAGCCATGCGTTTATCGGCTCCTGCACCAACGCACGCATCGAAGACCTGCGCGACGCCGCCCGCGTGGTGCGCGGCAAACACGTGGCCGCGCATGTGCGGGCGATGATCGTGCCTGGCTCCACCGAAGTGCGCGACCAGGCCGAGGCCGAAGGGCTGGCGGCGATCTTTATCGACGCCGGCTTTGAATGGCGCCAGTCGGGCTGCTCGATGTGCCTGGCGATGAACGACGACGTGCTGGCCCCCGGCGACCGCTGCGCCTCCAGCACCAACCGCAACTTCGAAGGCCGCCAGGGCGCGGGCGCACGCACCCACCTGATGAGTCCGGCGATGGTCGCCGCTGCCGCCATCACCGGCCGTCTCACCGACATCCGCCACTTTGGAGACCGTTCATGAGCCTGCAACCCTTTACCCACGTCACCGGCAAGGCCGCGCCGATGCTGGCGGCGAATATCGACACCGACGTGATCATGCCCAAGCAGTTTCTCAAGGGCATCGACCGAAGTGGGCTGGATCGTGGGTTGTTCTTTGATTTGCGCTTTCTGGCCAGCGGTGAGCTGAACCCTGGGTTCGTGCTGAACCAGCCGGGCTGGCAAGGGGCGAGCTTTATGGTGGTGGGGCCGAACTTCGGCTGTGGCTCCAGCCGCGAGCATGCGGTGTGGGGGTTGCAGCAGATGGGGATTCGGGCGCTGATCGGCAGCAGTTTTGCCGGGATTTTTTATGACAACTGCCAGCGGAATGGGGTGTTGTTGATTAGCTTGGACGAGGCGGTGTTACAGGGGCTGGGGCAGACGGTCAGCCGGGCGGACGGGGCGCAGATCAGTGTGGACTTGGAAGCACAAGAGATTCAGTTGGTGGATGGGCAAGTGATCCCGTTCCAGATCGACACCTTGCGCAAGACTGCGCTGTTGTTGGGGTTGGATGCGATTGGCACGACGTTGCAGCGCAGCGAGCAGATCAAGGCTTTCGAGCGCAAGCACTTGAAAGCCAACCCCTGGCTCAACTAACACACCTCAGTACAAATTGTGGGAGCTGGCTTGCCTGCGATAGCGGTGGATCAGCTTGCACATCTGTGGCTGACAGACCGCTATCGCAGGCAAGCCAGCTCCCACATTTGAACGCATTCCAAGCTGGGGGCCGGGTTAGAGTGAGAGCTGTTTGAAGTGCTCCTGCAAAAACTCCACACACGCCCGCAACTTCCCGGAGTGCGCCAGCCGTGTCGGGTACACCGCCCACACGTTGGCGCTCTGGGAATAGTCATGCAGCACCTGCATCAGCGTGCCTTGCTCCAGCAATGGCTGCACATCCCACAGCGAACGCAGCAACACGCCGCGCCCATCCAGGGCCCACTGCAACACGATCTCGCCATTGTTCGACGACAACGGCCCACGCACGCGCACGCTGGCCGGCGCGCCGCGGCTCTCCAGGTTCCAGATGCCAAACGCGTTGTCGCGTTCCTTGATTACCAGGCAATCGTGTTGCTCCAGGTCACCCAACTGTTGTGGTGTGCCTCGGCGCTCTAAATACGAGGGCGCGGCGCACAGCACCCGTCGATTGCTCACCAGGCGCCGGCCGATATGCTGGCCGGGGATGTCATCGCCGACGCGGATCTCCAGGTCGAAGCCTTCGTTGACGATATCCACCACGCGGTCGAACAGGTCCAGGCGGATTTCCAGGTCCGGGTACTGTTGCGCCAGCAAGGACACGGCGGGGGCCACATGGTTGCGGCCAAAGCCGAAGCTGCTGCACAGGTGCAGGCGCCCGCGCGGGCTGTCGTGGGCGTCGGACAGTTCATCGGACAGTTGCTGGAAGTCTTCGAGGATGCGCACCGCCCAACGCTGTACCCGTTCGCCGTCTTCGGTCACGGCGATGCGCCGGCTGGTGCGGTGCAACAGGCGCGTGGCCAGGGTGGTTTCGAGGATCTGGATGCGCTTGCTCACATACGCCGGCGATAGCCCCAGCTCATCGGCGGCGGCCGCGAAGCCCGCCTTGCGGATCACGGTGAGGAATACCCGCAGGTCTTCGGGGAGGGGCACGGTATCTTTCT
This sequence comes from Pseudomonas sp. FP453, assembly GCF_030687495.1. Lineage (NCBI taxonomy): Bacteria > Pseudomonadati > Pseudomonadota > Gammaproteobacteria > Pseudomonadales > Pseudomonadaceae > Pseudomonas > Pseudomonas sp. FP453. The sequence continues at coordinate 2,095,217 of NZ_CP117435.1, forward strand.
TATGGGTCATCGCAAGCAGACGTGGCGGCATGAGCCGCCAGAATAGCACTCAGCGCAGAAAGGCCAGGACTTCGCCCAACAACAACTCGGGGGCTTCCTCGGCGAGGTAGTGACCGGCGGGCAGGGCTTTGCCGCGCACGTTGGTGGCGACTTGCTGCCATTGCTTGAGCGGCTCGAAACAGCGCCCGACGGTGCCTTCGGCGCCCCACAGCACCAGCAACGGCAGGTCGAGGTGTTTGCCCGCGGCGATATCGGCCTGGTCGTGCTCAAGGTCAATGCCCGCCGATGCGCGGTAGTCCTCGCAGATGCCGTTGGCGGCGCCCGGCAATTTGATGCAGCGCAGGTATTCGGCGAAAGCCTCATCGGTGAACGGCTTTAACCCGGCGCTGCGGCTGCCCATCACGCTGCGCAAATACAGCTCGGGGTTGCTCTCGATCAAGGCTTCCGGCAACGGCGCCGGGCGGATCAGGAAGAACCAGTGCCAGTAGGCGCGGGCAAAGGCTTCGTTTGTTTGCGCGTACATCGCCAGCGTCGGTGCGATATCCAGCAGTACCAGGCGTTGCACGCAGCCTGGGTGGTCCAGGGCCAGGCGATGGGCGACGCGGGCGCCACGGTCGTGGGCCAGTACCGAGAAGCTGTTGAAGCCCAGGGCGCGCATCAGTTCGACGCTGTCCCGGGCCATTTCCCGTTTAGAGTAGTTGGCGTGATGATCGTCGGCTGGCGGTTTGCTGCTGTCGCCATACCCGCGCAGGTCGGCGGCGACCACGGTGAAGTGTCGGGCCAACTCTTCGGCGACTTTGTGCCAGATCACGTGGGTTTGCGGATGCCCGTGCAGCAGGAGCAGGCCAGGGCCCGTGCCGCCTTTGCGGTAGCTGATGTCGACGCCGTTGACGTGGCAATGGTCTTTCTGGAAGCCGGCGAACATGGAATGACCCCTTGTGAGAATGGTCTGCATCGTCGGACTACTGGGTGGACGAGGCAAGGCGCAAAGCGTGGAGGGGGTGTTCATGAAGTGTGTAGGAAGGGTCTTTCAACCAATGAAGATCCGGCATGGGAACCGGCTGGTGTGGGAGCGGGCTTGCCCGCGATTACGGAGTGTCAGGCGAGGTATTCGTCACAGGCAGACCGCTATCGCGGGCAAGCCCGCTCCCACATTGGATGTGTGTCAGTCCTTAACTCTGTTGGAACATCGCTTCGGCACGCTGGCGAATCTGCGCTTCAGTCAGCTCCTCTTTGTGCGTGGCCATGAACCACACATGGCCGAACGGGTCTTTCAGCGTGCCGGAGCGGTCGCCGTAGAACTGATCCTTGGGTTCTGAGATCACGGTGCCACCCGCGGCGATGGCTTGTTTGTACTGCGCATCCACATCGTTGACATAGAGGTGGATACCGACACTGGTATGCCCGTCGCGCGGGCTGCCGAAGGCACTTTCATCGCAGGGCGAGCCGAGCATGATCGGCGAGTCGCCGATGCGTAACTCGGCGTGGCCGACCTTGCCGTCGGGCATGTCCAGGCGCATGACTTGGATGGCATCGAAGGCTTTTTTGTAGAACTCGATCGCTTCGGCGGCTTTTTCAACGCCCAGGTACGGCGTAATACTGTGAAAGCCCTCGGGGATAGGTTTGACGCTCATTTCGTTCTCCTTGGGTGGTGGTTTTGGAGGGACGGCTTTTTCACTATAGGTCACGTCTCCAAGGCAGCCACCTTTCAGGGTTGTGTGGTGGGCTCCAGCAACTGTGCCCCTGGCCCACGCTCTCCCAACTGATCATCCTGATTGCGCAGCGGGCACGCCTCCAACGACAAACAGCCACAGCCGATACAACCATTGAGCTTGTCGCGCAGCAGCAACAACTTGTTGATGCGCTCATCCAGATCCTCGCGCCACAGCGCCGACAGGCGTTCCCAATCCTTGGCCGTCGGCGTGCGCCCATCCGGCAGTGTTTGCAGCGCCTCGCCAATCGTCGCCAGGGGAATGCCCAGGCGCTGGGCGATCTTGATCACCACCACGCGCCGCAACACGTCACGTGGATAGCGCCGCTGATTGCCCGCGTTGCGATTACTTTTGATCAGTCCCTTGTTCTCGTAGAAATGCAGCGCCGTCACCGCTACACCGCTGCGCGCCGCCAGTTGGCCGACGGTGAGTTCCTTGTTGATCATGCAAAAACCCCTAACAGTGCTTGACCTTGACTTAACTAGAGGTTTTACCCTGCGTGGCATCGGATCGCAAGATTCTGCCTACAGAGAAAGGGGAGTGTTCATGCAGGTATCAGAGAAGAATCGCAGCTTCACTCAATTGATCGAATTTCAGATCGAACCCCGCCAGCAAGTTGCCCTGGTGGCCGCGTTGAGTACCCAAAGCGAGCGCCTGGCGCAAGGCCATGGCGGTTTTATCAATGCGAGTGTGCAGGTCAGCGACGATGGGCGACGGGTGCTCAATTACCTGCAATGGCGCTCCCGTGAGGACGGCGAGGCGGCGTTTAAATGCTTTGAGCATGGCGAGGAAGATTTCTGGACGCTGATCCGCGCCCACCAGGCCACGGCCGTGACCTTCGGTTCGTTCCAGGTGCTGCGCAGTTTCGAGCGCAGCCATGACAATGCCTTGCACTGCCGCCTAGATGGATAAGTGCAACATGCGCTCGCCTTGCAGGTTTTCGCCGGGGCGGCGCTTGTTTACCGCCAGCTCGCCGATCTTGATCAGCCGCGTGCGCGTGACGTTGCGGCTCAGGCCCAGCAGGTTGGCGGTGTGGACCTGGTTGTAATGGCTGAAGCGGTAGGCGGCACGCAGCAGCGCATCTTCGACTTTTTCATGCAGGGCACCGGCCTGTTCTTCGAAGAGTTTCTGGAAGGCACGCTCCAGTAACGCGGCGGCGCTGTTGTCGGTGCCGTGCCCGCTGTCGTCCTGGCGCTCGATGCGCAGGTTGGACAGGCGCAGGTCGTCCCGTTCGATCACGCCGTTGCGGCAGATCAGCAGGGTGTGGTGAATCACGTTTTCCAGCTCGCGGATATTGCCCGGCCAGCTGTAGCTTTTCAGCTTGTGCTCGGCCTCGCGGCTGATGGTGATCGGGCCGTAGCCGAGGCGTTGGCTGTAGGCTTCGATGAAATGCCGGGTCAGCGGCAGGATATCGCCGGGGCGCTCGCGCAGCGGGCTGAGTTCCAGGCTGACTACGTCGAGGCGGTAATACAGGTCTTCGCGGAAATGCCCGGCATTGATCGCCTTCTCCAATTGCACATTGGTTGCGGCGAGTACGCGCACATCAATCGGAATGCTCTTGCGTGAACCCAGGCGTACCACTTCGCGTTCCTGTAGGACGCGCAGCAGTTTGACCTGGATCGCCATCGGCAAGTCGCCAATCTCATCGAGAAACAAGGTGCCGCCGTCCGCCTCCTCGAACCAGCCGGCCTTGGCGCTGAGGGCGCCGGTGAAGGCGCCTTTTTCGTGGCCGAACAGTTCGGCCTCTACCAGGGATTCGGAGAACGCCCCGCAGTTCACCGCCACGAATGGCCGGTTGCGCCGCGCGCTGAGGTTGTGGATATGCCGCGCCACCAACTCTTTACCGGTGCCGGTCTCGCCGATGATCAACACGCTGGCTTCGCTGGGCGCGACTTGCTGGATGTGGTCGAGCAGCGCCTGGGATTTCGGGTCTTCGAAGACCTGGGCGGTGGCGCGGATCGAGGTCGCAAGGGCGGGCGAGGGCGGTAGGGTTAATAGCTGCATGGGCACCTCTTCTCAGGAGTAGAACGTCGGAATGGGCAGGGAGTGGTTCAACGCCCAGTCCCCCAGTTCGTGGAGCTTGTAGTCCAGCGGATCGTGCAGGCTCTGGGTGCGCAGGTTGCGCCAGTGCCGATCCAGGCGTAGCGACGCGTGGGTAGAGCGCGCACCGGTGACTTCGAACAGGCGGCTGCACAACTCCAGGCCCTGGCGGGTGGCGGCGACTTTGGCGGTGGCGATGGCAATTGCCAGTTGGCCGCGCTCGTGTTCGCTGAGGCTGGGGCCCTTGGCCCACGCCTGGTCAAGCAAGTCGGCGGCGCGTTCGACCAACAGGCGTACGCCTTCCAGCGCCACCCAGAACTCGCCATAGTGATGCAGCACGTAGGGGTCGTTGCGCACGTCGGTGGCGGAGGATTTATGCCAGGCGCGGGTTTCGGTAAGGGTGTAGTTGCGCGCTTCCTCAAAGGCGCCTTCGGCAATCCCGAGAAACATATGCGTGAAGGTCAACTGGGCGATCAACGGGCGCAGGCAGGCAAACGGCGTGCTCAGTGGGCCGGGGTCGAGCAGCAGCTCCGATTCTTCGACGCGCACCCGCTCGAAGCTGGCGCTGCCGCTGTCGGTCTGGCGCTGGCCGATGTTGTTCCAGTCATTGTGCAGGGTGATGCCGCTGCGCCCGCTGGGGATGGCGGCGATCAGCAGCTTGCCGCCGGCGCTTTCGTCCACCGCGGAGGCGATGAGCATCTCCGAGTCGCTGGCGCCGGAGCAGAAGCTCTTTTTGCCGGAGAATTCGCGCCAGCCACCGAAGTCCTTGACCACCGTACGCGTGTCCAGTGGGTTGAGAGCGTTGCCCCAGAACCAGTTCTTGCGCGCGGTCTGTTCGAACCAGGGTTGCCATTGGTCCGGGCGCGAAAACAGGCGCACGGTGGCCAGCATCAGGTGATGGAAGCCGAAGACGTGGGCGATGGAACTGTCGACCTTGGCGAATTCGCGCACGATACCCAGGGTGTCGCTCCAGCGTGCGCCGAGGCCGCCGTATTGGGTGGGAATGCTCAGGGCCAGCAGGCCGCTGTGACGCAAGGCATCACGTTCGGCTTTGGGCGTGCCGCCGCGCTCGTCGCGTTCGACGGCGCTGAGGGCGAATTCGGCGGCCAGCAGTTTGGCGGTCTGCAAGGGGGAGGGCAGGACGCTGTGGGGTTTGGCTGTCACGCGGTGTTCCTCATTTTTTATCTGGCAATGAAGCCCAAATGTGGGGGCGGGCTTGTGTGGGAGCTGGCTTGCCTGCGATAGCCTCACCTCGGTCTAACTGACATACCGAGGTGCCTGTATCGCGGGCAAGCCCGCTCCCACATAAAGCCGATCTCACTGCCCTCAGGCTTTTGTCGTGGGCAACACATCGTTGGCAATCATTTCGCCAAACGGTCCGGTGAGGTTGGTGATACCGCGCCCGGCCAGGCTGGCGTACGGCTCCGGCAACAGGGGGAACACCAGCTCGGCAAACCGATAGGCCTCTTCCAGGTGCGGGTAACCGGAGAAAATGAAGCTTTCGATCCCCAGGTCAGCGTATTCCTGGATGCGCGCGGCCACTTGCTGCGGGTTGCCCACCAGCGCGGTGCCGGCGCCGCCGCGCACCAGGCCGACACCGGCCCACAGGTTGGGGGCGATCTCCAGGTTGTCGCGGCGCCCGTCATGCAGCGCGGCCATGCGGCGCTGGCCTTCGGAATCAAAACGCGAGAAGGATTTTTGCGCCGCGGCGATGGTTTCATCGCTGATGTGTTCGATCAGTTTGTCGGCGGCTTTCCAGGCGTCTTCCTCGGTCTCGCGCACGATCACATGCAGGCGAATGCCGAATTTCACCGTGCGGCCGTGACGGGCGGCGCGCTCACGCACATCGGCGAGTTTTGCTGCGACGGCGGCGGGCGGCTCGCCCCAGGTCAGGTACACATCCACCTGTTCGGCGGCGAGGTCGTGGGCGGCGTCTGAGGAACCGCCGAAGTACAGCGGCGGATACGGCTTCTGCACCGGTGGGTAAAGGGCCTTGGCGTTCTGCACCCGCAGGTGTTTGCCTTCGAAATCTACCGATTCGCCCTGCAACACGCGGCGCCAGATCTGGAGGAATTCGTCGGAGACTTCGTAGCGTTCACTGTGGTCGAGGAAACTGCCGTCGCCACGGTTTTCGTCGGGATCGCCGCCGGTGACCACGTTGATCAGCAGCCGGCCGTTGGACAGGCGGTCCAGGGTGGCGGCCATGCGTGCGCTAACGGTGGGCGAAATGATGCCCGGACGGATCGCCACCAGGTAACGCAGGCGTTCGGTAAGTGGCACCAGCGCCGAGGCGATGACCCAGGAGTCTTCGCACGAGCGCCCGGTAGGAATCAGCACGCCGTAGTAACCGAGGCTGTCAGCGGCTTGTGCGACTTGCTTCAGATAGTTGAGGGTGACAGGCCGCGCACCTTGCGTGGTGCCCAGGTAATGACCGTCGCCGTGGGTCGGTAGAAACCAGAAAACATCCATGACAAATCCTTAAGCGATTTTCAGCAGAGAGGGGGAGTGCGCTGCAAACAACGGTGCAGCGCGTTCTGCCGCAAGGCGGATACGGCCCTTCAAGGGCTCACTGGTTATTTGGTAATCGGTGAAGTCGGCTTCGGTGGCGTACACGCCGATCGGCAAGGTCAGCGCCTGGAAGAAGCTGAACAGCGGGCGCAGCTGGTGATCGAGGACCAGTGCGTGGCGTTCGCTGCCGCCGGTTGCGGCGAGCAGCACTGGGGTGTTGATCAAGGCGTTGAGGCCGACCAGGTCGAAAAGGTGCTTGAGCAACCCTGGGTAGGAACCGCGATAGACCGGCGCGGCGACGATCAGCAGGTCGGCCTGTTCGATGGCCAACAGTTGTGCTTCGACGTCGGCGGGTAATTCATCACGGGACAGGGCGCCGCCTAATGGCCGGGCAATGTCGCCCAGTTCGATCAAGGTGGTCTGGATCGGCAGCAAGGTGGCCAGTTCAGCCAGCACCGCTTGGGTCAAGACGAGGGTACGGGACGGGCGCCAGGTTCCGCCGGAGAGGGCAACGACATTCAGGTGACGGGTCATGAACAGTTCCTTTTTCAACAGGGGTTCGTAGCAAATCGGTGCAACGTGTTGAGCAAGAGCTGTACCAATGACGACGAGCCTTGATTGGCGTGGGCTGTGGGCTCGTAGCTGAAAAAGCGGGTGTTGCCTGCGTGGTGAATTGTTGAATGGCTGTTGCCTGGGCAACAGTTGCGTGGCGAACAGTTCCGGTGTGGTGTGTGGCCATTTATAGAAGGTTATGTTTATTCCGTAAATGAACGTATTTCCATATTTATAGATCATATGGAAATATATGGCGGCAGCTATCAGAGGTGCTTCGATGGCTGATAGCGACTATCACGGGAGGTGATTTTTCTCTGTGAAAGTGCCGGAGTAGCCTGTGTTCATTGACTCGAAACCTACTTCGCAGAGCCGCCGCCATGAACCGATTCCTTGCTGTTTGCTTGTTGCTTGTCACCGCCGTCCTCGCTGGCTGTGCGACCCATCCGTCACCTGAGTTGCGCCCTTACACGGCAGACGAAAGCACACAGTTGGCCCTTGAGGCGTTGAGCCGTCGTGGTTTGTCGTTTGATGAATACCAACAGCAGCGCGCCGCACTGACTGGCCAGCCACAGAAGCCTTTCGGCTTTGATCGCAGGGGCGAGATGAACGCCGAACGCAGCGTGACCCTGCATGGTCGTCCCAGTTGAGGGCGGTATTGGCCATGAAGAGCCCGAGGTTCTCCTTAAGGAATCTCGGGCTTTTTGTTTTCCATGGCACGACTTCAGCCTGTTAAGCTGAATTTCAGGAGCGTTCCTACGCACATTTACCTAAAGTGGTCCTTTTTTAATGGCATTTGATCGGTTAAACCTGACGACCTCTGTCCCGGTCGATGCCCCTGAGACGCTGCTCTCGGGAACCTGCTCTGCGAGTCTTTCATGAATAAACGTCCGTTGTATTTCGACTACGCCGCCACCACGCCGGTGGATGAGCGGGTTATCCAGGTCATGGTTGAGTGTCTGGGTTTCAACGCCAATTTCGGCAACCCTGCGTCCAGTTCCCACGCGTTCGGCCAAGCGGCCCGGCAAACGGTTGAACAGGCGCGCCGCCAGGTGGCCGAGTTGGTGGGCGCCCAGGCTGAGCAGATCGTCTGGACGTCCGGTGCCACCGAATCCAACAACCTCGCCATCAAGGGCGTGGCCCAGGCGCGGGGTGTGGCGGGTGGGCATATCATCACCAGCCAGATCGAGCACAAGGCCACGCTGGACACCGCGCGGCAATTGCAGGAAGCCGGCGTGGCCGTGACTTACCTGGTGCCGGACGCCGATGGGCTGATCACCGCCGATGCGGTGAGCGAAGCGTTGCGTGAAGACACCTTCCTGGTGTCGTTGATGCTGGTAAACAACGAACTGGGGACCCTCAACGACATTCCGGGCATTGGTGCGCGGGTGCGTGAGCATGGCGCGCTGCTGCATGTGGACGCGGCGCAAGGGGCGGGCAAGGTGGCAATCGACCTGGCGCAATGGCCGGTGGATCTGATGTCGTTTTCTGCCCACAAGCTGTACGGCCCCAAGGGCATCGGCGCGTTGTATGTCGGGCCGCGGGCGCAGCAGAAGGTGTTGGCGCAGATCCACGGCGGCGGTCACGAAGGTGGTTTGCGCTCCGGTACCCTGGCGACCCATCAGATTGCGGGCATGGGCACGGCGTTCGCCCTGGCGGCGGCAGCTTTTGTTGAAGAAAAGGCCGTCATCGTAGCCTTGCGCCAGCGCCTGCTGGACCAGCTGGCAGCGGTGCCGGGTGTGCGCCTCAATGGCAGCGCGACGCAGCGGATTCCCCATACCCTGAGCCTCACGTTCGCCGAGGGCGAATTCAATGCGGCGGCGTTGAGCGCGGGGCTCGCGTTTTCGGCGACCTCGGCGTGCAATTCGGCAAGCAATGCACCGTCCCACGTGCTGCTGGCGTTGGGGCATGACGCGCGCAGTGCCGGCCGTACCATTCGCTTGAGCCTGGGCCGGTTTACCACCGAGCAGGATATCGACCAGGCCGCGCAGTTGATCAAGGCGGCATTGGCCAGCGCACCGGCGTTCTGGGCGGTCTGATCCCTTTTTCGCAACACATAATAATTATTCGTGGTTAGCAGGAGACACAATGAGTACGCAGCCCTTGACCCATGGAACGGTTCCCCAGCGCCTGGCGCAGACCCGCGAACTGATGCGCCGCGAGGGCATTCATGCCCTGCTGGTACCGTCAGCCGACCCGCACTTGTCCGAGTATTTGCCGGGCTACTGGCAGGGGCGCCAATGGTTGTCGGGGTTTCATGGCTCGGTGGGTACGCTGATTGTCACTGCGGATTTCGCCGGCGTTTGGGCAGATAGCCGCTATTGGGAACAGGCAACCAAGGAACTCAAGGGCAGCGGTATCGAGTTGGTGAAGCTGCAGCCGGGCCAACCTGGGCCGCTGGAATGGCTGGCCGAGCAAACACCGGAAGGGGGTGTGGTGGCGGTGGATGGCGCGGTAATGGCCGTGGCTTCGGCGCGTACGCTCGGTGGCAAACTCGCGGAACGCGCTGCACGCCTGCGTACCGATATCGATCTGCTGAACGAGGTCTGGCAAGACCGGCCGACGTTGCCCAACCAGCCGATCTATCAACACCTGCCGCCGCAGGCCACCGTCAGCCGTGGCGAGAAGCTCGCCGCACTGCGCGCCAGCCTGCAAGAGAAGGGGGCCGACTGGCACTTTATCGCCACCCTGGATGACATCGCATGGCTGTTCAACCTGCGTGGCGCCGATGTGTCGTTTAACCCGGTGTTTGTGTCCTTCGCGTTGATAAGTCAGCAGCAGGCCACGTTGTTTGTGGCGCTGAGCAAAGTCGATGCAGCGCTACGCGCAGTGCTGGAGCAGGACGGTGTCACCCTGCGTGATTACAGCGAAGTGGCGGATGCATTGCGCGCGGTGCCAGCGGGCGCCAGTGTGCAGATCGATCCGGCACGCGTCACGGCGGGCCTGCTGGAGAATCTTGATAGCGGCGTCAAGCTCGTGGAAGGGCTGAACCCGACCACGCTGGCCAAATCGCGCAAGAGCCTGGCGGACGCGGAACACATCCGTCAGGCCATGGAGCAGGACGGCGCGGCGTTGTGTGAGTTTTTCGCCTGGCTGGACAGTGCGTTGGGCCGTGAACGTATCACCGAGCTGACTATTGATGAGCACCTGACCGCTGCGCGTACCCGTCGTCCGGGTTATGTGTCGCTGAGTTTCAATACCATCGCTGCGTACAACGCCAACGGGGCGATGCCGCATTACCATGCCACCGAAGAAGAGCATGCGCTGATCGAGGGTGATGGCTTGTTGCTGATCGACTCGGGTGGCCAGTACCTGGGTGGTACCACGGACATCACGCGGATGGTGCCGGTCGGGACGCCGAGTGACGAGCAGAAGCGCGATTGCATGCGGGTGCTCAAGGGGGTGATTGCCTTGTCCCGTGCGCATTTCCCCAAGGGCATCCTGTCGCCGTTGCTGGACGCCATCGCCCGCGCGCCGATCTGGGCCGAGGGTGTGGACTACGGCCATGGCACAGGCCACGGTGTAGGTTATTTCCTGAATGTGCATGAAGGCCCGCAGGTGATCGCCTACCAGGCCGTGGCCGCGCCGCAAACGGCGATGCAGCCGGGCATGATCACGTCGATCGAGCCGGGTACTTACCGTCCGGGGCGTTGGGGGGTGCGTATCGAGAACCTGGTGTTGAACCGTGAAGCGGGCAAGACCGAGTTTGGTGAGTTCCTCAAGTTTGAAACCCTGACCTTGTGCCCGATCGACACCCGCTGCCTGGTAGCGTCGCTGCTGACGGCGGACGAGCGTGAGTGGTTCAACGCTTACCACGCTGAAGTGCGCGAGCGCCTGAGCCCGTTGCTCAACGGCGCTGCGCTTGAGTGGTTGCAGGTGCGTACGGCGGCTATTTGATCAAGGCTTCGCGCACAAACTCCAGACGGTCCTGACCGAAGAACAGCTGATTGCCTACAAACAGGCTGGGGGCGCCGAACACGCCGCGTTGAACGGCTTGTTCGGTCTTGTCCTTGAGGGCGGTCTTTACGCTTTCGTCATTGGCGAGAGCCAGGACCTCCTCAGGGTCAAAGCCGTGCTCGGTCAGTACTTTGGCAACGACGGCGGGATCGCCCAAGTGAAGGCCTTCGACCCAGAGGGCGCGGAACAGGCAGTCGACAAAAGCCTCGAAGCGCTCAGGCTGACGCATTTGGACACCGGTGACTGCACGCATCAGCACCAGGGTATTGATCGGGAAGTGCGGGTTGAACTTGAGGGTTACCTGGTAGCGCTGGGCGTATCGGGCCAGGTCGTCGAACATGTAGCGACCCTTTGCAGGGACGGTGATGGGGGAGGCATTGCCGGTGGCTTTGAATACCCCGCCCAATAACATGGGTTGGTACACCAGTTGAGCTGCGGTTTCGGCGCACAGTGCCGGCAGTTGGGTGTATGCCAGATAGCTGGCAGGGCTGCCGAGGTCGAAGAAGAACTCCAGGGTTTTAGGCATGGCTGATGCTCTCTGCTTATTGTTATGGGGGCTTACCAGGGTTCATTCCAGGGGCGCAGATCCAGTTCAAACGTCCAGGCGTCGCGTGGCTGGCTGTGCAGGTACCAATAGTTGTCGGCAATGTGCTCGGGGTTGAGAATGCCGTCCTGATCCTTGAGGGCGTATTTCTGCGGGAAATTGTCGCGAATGAAGTCGGTGTCGATGGCGCCATCGACCACCACATGGGCGACGTGGATATTCCTCGGGCCCAGTTCCCTCGCCATGCTCTGTGCGAGCGCGCGAATGCCGTGCTTGGCCCCGGCGAACGCGGCAAAGCCCGCGCCGCCCCGTAATCCTGCGGTAGCACCGGTGAACAGGATCGTGCCTCGATTGCGGGTGACCATGCGCTTGGCGACTTCGCGTGCATTGAGGAACCCGGAGAAGCAGGCCATCTCCCAGATCTTGAAATATTTGCGCGCGGTTTCTTCGAGGATGCTGCAGGGGACGTTGGCGCCGATGTTGAAGACGAACGCTTCAATGGGGCCCAGCTCGGTTTCGATCTGGTCGACCAACGCGATCACGTCATCTTCCTTGCGTGCATCGCAGGCAAAGCCATGGGCTTCGCCGCCCGCAGATCGGATGCTGTCTACCAGGGGCTGCAATTTGTCGGCGCTGCGGCGGGTGACACAGGCGACATAGCCTTCGCGGGCAAAGCGCTTGGCAATGGCGCCACCGGTGGCATCACCGGCGCCCACTACCAATACGATTTTCTTGTTGTGCGTCATGGGAACTCCGTTGGCTCGATAGTCGAGCAGGAGTCTAGACGCAGCGCCGCGAAGGGCCGGGTTTGTCGCGGGAATTAAATGCGAGCAGTCGGTGGTGGACCTGCTCGGGCGACTATTTGCAAATGACGATCATACTGCGACTGGTGTAGCCGGCAGGGTTGAGGCCGAAGGGGTAGTCCCCTGGTTCCTCGGAGTTGTCACCGGACTTGGCGATAACCCGGTAGCCTTTGGCGCCGCAGGAGTTGGTAGCGCTGGTGTAGCATTGGTCCCAGGAGGACGACAGGCCCGAACAGTTGATATGCAGCCCTTTTTTGCCCCGTTTTACTTCTGTCTTGGTGGTCGCGGCACAGCCAGCAATGGCCATGACCATTAACAGTATCAAAATTCGCTTCATTCCTATCCTTAATAGCCACTTCGCAATACTTGAAGCTGGCTCTACTCGCTCTCGAGTGTAGCGTTCGCGCTGTCCCTGTCGAAAATCTCCATGAATGACATTCGTTTACGGCTTAAACATGGCCTAAATGAGCGGCAAATACCAGAGCTACCTGCAAAGATGCCTCAATCCGCCGCAACCAGTGGCTTTGATTCGTTGCGCATTGTCAGCGTGGCACCGACGGAGGCCAGGATGATGCAAGTGATCGCCAGCCATTGTGCCAGGGACAGGTGTTCTTGCAGGAATAATAGGCCAGAGAGTGCGCCGAATGCGGGTTCAATACTCATGAGGGTGCCGAAGGTGCGGGCGGGGAGGCGAGTCAATGCGACCATCTCCAGGGTGTAGGGCAAGGCCGTGGACAGAATGGCAACGCCGATGGCGACGGGGATCAGGGCGGGAGTGAGCAATGCGGCGCCGGCATGGACGATACCGATTGGCGCGATAAACAAGGCGGCGATCATCACACCCAATGCGGCGGTCTGGACGCCGTTGTCGTTTCCGGCTTTTTGGCCGAACAGGATATAGAGGGCCCAGCAGACGCCAGCGCCCAGCGCATAGGCGGCGCCGATCAAGTCGATGCCGTGGCTGGCCTCTCCCATGGGGATCAACAGCAGCAGGCCGATGATTGCCAGGCCAATCCACAGGAAGTCGACGGCTCGTCGCGATGCGTAGATGGCTACGGCGAGCGGCCCGGTGAACTCTAGCGCTACGGCGATACCCAGCGGGACAGTGCGCAGCGACATATAGAAGAGAAAGTTCATGCCACCCAACGCGATACCGTAGATGACTACGGTGCGCAGCGACTTTGCTGTCAGCTTGGCGCGCCATGGCCGCAATAGAAGCAGCATGATCACACTGGCGAAAACCAGACGCAGGGTTGTGGTGCCCTGTGCTCCGACTATAGGAAACATTGCTTTTGGCCAGTGAGGCGCCGGATTGAATAGACGCCATGGCGATCAACAGCAGGCCGACAGGAAACAATGCCGAGGCCAGGCTGCGGGGGGAGGTGGTCATTGGGGTGTTCGTCCGAGGTCGTATGTAGAGAAACATTGGACGCTATGATGCTTAACTGTTTGTGGTTGAGCAATATATTGCTCAATTATCTTGGTTTGGTCCTTCTATATAGAGGGAGCTCGGCTTTTTTGGCTTGTTTGATAGAAAAACCAAATTAACGGTTGACGGCAGATTCTGGATGTCTATAATTCGCCCCAATTCCGGCGCAGTCGAAACGGAAAACTCCTTGGTAAACAATGAGTTATGTGAGTTTCGGCAGCAGGTTGCTTCAGTTCATCGAAGCCAGAAAGAAGTTGAAAAAGAGGTGTTGACAGCAGCGTGTAACGCTGTAGAATTCGCCTCCCGCTGATGAGAGATCTGAAGCGCAAGTGGTTGAAGTTGTTGAAGAATTCTTCGAAAGCTTCTTTAAAATAATCACTTGACAGCAAATGAGGCTGCTGTAGAATGCGCGCCTCGGTTGAGACGAAAGATCTTAACCAACCGCTCTTTAACAACTGAATCAAGCAATTCGTGTGGGTGCTTGTGGAGTCAGACTGATAGTCAACAAGATTATCAGCATCACAAGTTACTCCGCGAGAAATCAAAGATGTAACCAACGATTGCTGAGCCAAGTTTAGGGTTTCTTAAAAACCCAAAGATGTTTGAACTGAAGAGTTTGATCATGGCTCAGATTGAACGCTGGCGGCAGGCCTAACACATGCAAGTCGAGCGGTAGAGAGAAGCTTGCTTCTCTTGAGAGCGGCGGACGGGTGAGTAATGCCTAGGAATCTGCCTGGTAGTGGGGGATAACGTTCGGAAACGGACGCTAATACCGCATACGTCCTACGGGAGAAAGCAGGGGACCTTCGGGCCTTGCGCTATCAGATGAGCCTAGGTCGGATTAGCTAGTTGGTGAGGTAATGGCTCACCAAGGCGACGATCCGTAACTGGTCTGAGAGGATGATCAGTCACACTGGAACTGAGACACGGTCCAGACTCCTACGGGAGGCAGCAGTGGGGAATATTGGACAATGGGCGAAAGCCTGATCCAGCCATGCCGCGTGTGTGAAGAAGGTCTTCGGATTGTAAAGCACTTTAAGTTGGGAGGAAGGGCAGTTACCTAATACGTGATTGTTTTGACGTTACCGACAGAATAAGCACCGGCTAACTCTGTGCCAGCAGCCGCGGTAATACAGAGGGTGCAAGCGTTAATCGGAATTACTGGGCGTAAAGCGCGCGTAGGTGGTTTGTTAAGTTGGATGTGAAATCCCCGGGCTCAACCTGGGAACTGCATTCAAA